>NZ_JBIASO010000003.1:0-477809 GCF_042890865.1 Streptomyces sp. NPDC002018 | reverse complement strand
GAACGCTCCACCGTGGCGGGCAGATTGAGGATGATCTCCCGGCCGGCCTCGGGCTGCCACACATCCATGACGCCCTCGCAGACCTCCAGGGCGAAGTCCAGCTCGGTGTCGGTGAAGATCTCCGGGCTGTACTGATAACCGAAGACCGTCTCCGGGCCCAGGATCTTCTCGGCGTACTCCATCACCAGCCGCGTACCGTCCACCGCGATCTGCCGGACCTGCTCCCTCGTCCCGCGGAAGACCACCCGGCGGAAGGTCGGCGCGGTGGCGTTGTAGAGATGGACCGTCGCACGGTGGGCCCCGCGCAGCGACTCGACCGTACGCTCGATCAGCTCCTCGCGCGCCTGCGTCAGAACCGAGACCGTCACATCCTCGGGAATCGCGCCCTCTTCGATGATCGACCGCACGAACGCGAAATCGGTCTCCCCCGACGACGGGAAACCGACCTCGATCTCCTTGTAGCCCATCCGGACCAGCAGATCGAACATCTCACGCTTGCGCGCCGGGGACATCGGATCGATCAGCGCCTGATTACCGTCCCGCAGATCGGTGGACAGCCACCGCGGCGCGACCGTGACCCGCTTGTCGGGCCAGGTGCGGTCAGGGATGTCCACAGCCTCGTACCGGCCGTACTTGTGGATCGGCATCCCGGACGACCGCTGGGTGTGCGTCGCGTTGGTGACGGGCGTGGGGCGGCCGACGGAAGGATCAGACATGGCGCAGGGCTCCTCGTGTGTCCACTGGGACGGCCGACGGGGCGCGATCGCCGCAACGCCAGACTCCGCGGGGAGGGGGTCGGCCTACGACTACAGGCCCTCGCCGCGGCAGCTAAGGAGAAGCAGCCCGAAACGCATGATGCGAGGGAGCCTAGCCGAGCCGCGCGGTTCGCGGGCGCCCGTATCAGAATGCGGAACCGGAACCACCCTCTCCTTGATCTCCCGGAGGTATTCCCCGAACGTCCGAGGATCACTCCATTTCAGCAACGTTGATCCCATCGAGTGACAGCGCCGTGACGGAGTGCCACCTTTGTTCCATGGACGCCATCACTCCCGTTTTCTGCACCATCGTGCCGCCCCATGTCCTCGACAAGCTCGCGCGGGCGGACGACCCGGCCGTGTCGGGGCCCGCCCGCCGCACCCTGGAGGCCGACTCCTCCCAGCGCACCCGGCGCCGGCTGACGGCGGTCCGCGCCGCCGCGCCGTCGGCCGCCGACGAACCGACGGGCAAGCCGAAACGCTCCATCCACGACTGCCGGCACGGCACCGTCCTGCCGGGCAGGAAGGTCCGCGGCGAGGACGGCGAGCCGGGCGAGGACGCCACCGTCAACCGCGCCTACAGCGGGCTCGGTGCCACCTTCGACCTGCTGCTGAAGGCGTACGGCCGGGACTCCCTGGACGGCGCGGGACTGCCGCTGACCGCCAGCGTGCACTACGACCGGGAGTACGCGAACGCCTTCTGGGACGGCGAGCAGATGGTCTTCGGCGACGGTGACGGCGAGATCTTCCTCGACTTCACCCTCCCGGTCGATGTGATCGGCCATGAGCTGGCCCACGGCGTCACGCAGTACACCGCCAATCTCAGCTACTACGGCCAGCCGGGCGCGCTGAACGAGTCCATGTCGGACGTCCTCGGCTCCCTGGTCAAGCAGTTCACCCTGGACCAGACCGCCGAGCAGGCCGACTGGCTGATCGGTCAGGGCCTGCTCGCGCCGCGCGTCACCGGGGTGGCGCTGCGCTCCATGAAGGCGCCGGGCACGGCGTACGACGACGATGTCCTCGGCAAGGACCCCCAGCCGGCCGTCATGGACGACTACGTCCGGACGAACCAGGACAACGGCGGGGTCCATATCAACTCCGGCATCCCCAACCACGCGTTCTACCTGCTCGCCGAGCGGCTCGGCGGAAAGGCCTGGGAGCGCGCGGGCCGCGTCTGGTTCGACGTGCTGACCGGCGGCGAGCTGGCGATCGACGCGGACTTCGCGGACTTCGCCCGGCTGACCGTCACGGCGGCGCGGTCCCGTTTCGGCGAGGGGGCGGAGCACGAGGCCGTGGTCAAGGCCTGGTCCCAGGTCGGTGTGCCCACGGCATGACGGTCCGGCGTCGACGGTCCGGCATCGACGGTCCGGGGTTCCGGCGGCAGGACGCGGGAGCGTCGTCTACCGCCGTCGCCTCCCAGGCACTAGACAGGAGCCATGCGTATCGAAGTGCGTCGTACGGGCGGTTTCGCGGGCATCGAGCGCAGGGCCGAGGTCGACACCTCGCTCCTGCCCGACGCGCCCCTCTGGCGGGAGCTGGGCGAGCGGGCGAGGGCGGACGCCGCCCGGGGCCCCGGGTCCTCCGGGGTCCCCGACGGTTTCCGTTACCGGATCACGGTGGACGGCCACACCTTCCACTGCGCCGACCCGGATCTGTCCGAGGCCCAGCGCACACTGATCTCCCGCGCCCTCAAGGAAGGTGCCTGAACCCGGTCGGTCAGAAGCCGAGTTTGCGGAGCTGCTTCGGGTCGCGCTGCCAGTCCTTCGCCACCTTGACATGGAGGTCGAGGAAGACCGGTGTGCCGAGCAGGGCCTCGATGTGCTTGCGGGACTTGGTCCCGACCTCCTTGAGGCGCTTGCCCTTCGGGCCGATGATGATGCCCTTCTGGCTGGGGCGCTCGATATAGACGTTCGCGTGGATGTCCAGAAGCGGTTTGTCCGCCGGGCGGTCCTCGCGCGGGAGCATCTCCTCGACCACGACCGCGATCGAGTGCGGCAGTTCGTCGCGTACGCCTTCGAGTGCCGCCTCGCGGATCAGCTCGGCCACCATGACCTGCTCGGGCTCGTCGGTGAGATCGCCCTCCGGGTAGAGCGGGGGGCTCTCCGGGAGCAGCGGGACCAGCAGGTCCGCCAGCAGGCCGACCTGCTGGTCGCCGACGGCCGAGACCGGGACGATCTCCGCCCACTCCAGGCCGATCTCCTGGCCGAGCTGGTCGATGGCGATGAGCTGTTCGGCGAGCGTCTTGGAGTCGACGAGGTCCGTCTTGGTGACGACGGCGACCTTCGGCGTCTTCTTGATGGCAGCCAGTTCCTTGGCGATGAACCGGTCGCCGGGGCCGAGCTTCTGGTCCGCGGGCAGACAGAAGCCGATCACGTCGACCTCGGCCCAGGTCGTCCGCACGACATCGTTGAGGCGCTCGCCGAGCAGGGTGCGCGGCTTGTGGAGGCCGGGGGTGTCGACCAGGATGAGCTGGGCCTCGGGGCGGTGCACGATCCCCCGGACGGTGTGCCGGGTGGTCTGCGGCCGGTTCGAGGTGATGGCCACCTTCTGACCGACGAGAGCGTTCGTGAGGGTGGACTTGCCCGCGTTGGGGCGGCCGACGAAGCAGGCGAAGCCCGCCCGGTGGGGGACTTCGACTGTCTCGGAAGAGGGGGTACGAGCGCTCATGGCGCCCATTCTCCCCGATCGTTCAGCCCGCGCCGACCAGATCGGCCATGGCGGTCACCGCCGCGGCGTCCCCGACGGCCGCGGAAGGGCCCCCTCCGGCCGGGCCGCCGCGTGTGTGCCCGGCCGCCATTAGCCCGCCTCGACGGTCACCCGCAGCGTGCCGTCGGGGCCCGCCACCAGCACCGGCGTTCCCGCTCCGCCCAGATCGCGCACGGCCGCGCGGTCCTCGTCGGACACCGTCCGCGCGTCCGTGACGACGGCGGCGGCCTCCAGCGAGGTGGCACCGCTGGCCACGGCCATCGCGACCGCGGTCCGCAGCGCGCTGAGCTTGAGGGAGGCCAGGTCCACGGTGCCGGCGACATACGTACGCCCGGTCTCGTCCCGTACGGCCGCACCCTCGGGCACGCCGTTGCGGGCACGGGCGCTCCGGGCCAGGGTGATGATCTTGCGGTCCTCGGGCCCGAGGCCGGTGCCGGGGTCGGTGCTCTCAGTCATGTGCCGAGCATAGGCAGCACGCCCCACGCCCCCGGCAAGGGGGAGCGACAGCGGCCATGCCCACCCGCCCCTCAGGGGCGGTCGAGGCGCAGCCGCTCCGCCCTGGGCAGACCGGCCACCACCAGGTCGTACGAGTCCTCGATCAGCTCCCGCACCATCCGCGCGGGCAGCTCCCCGACCGTCACCGTGTTCCAGTGGCGCTTGTTGAGATGCCAGCCGGGCACGATCGCGGGATGGGCCTCGCGGAGCCGGACCGCCTCCTCAGGCTCGCACTTGAGGGCGATCTTCAGCGGGTGTTCGTCCAGCGCGCAGAACGCGAAGATCTTGCCGCCGACCCGGAAGACGGTCAGCCCGGGGCTGCGAGGGAACGGGACGTCCGAGGACGTCCCGTTCAGTCCCAGACAGCAGGACGTCAGTTCCGCCGGAGTCACGCGGCGGGCTCCTCCTTGCGGACCGGTTCGACCAGGACGGTGACGATCTTGTTGCGGCGGCCGGCCGGGGACTCGGCCGTCAGCCGCAGACCGCGGCCGTCGGGCAGCTCGACCCGGGCGCTCGCACCGGCGATCGGGACCCGGCCCAGCGCCTTCGCCAGCAGCCCGCCGACCGTCTCCACATCCTCGTCGTCGTACTCGTCGAGCCCGAACAGCTCCCCGAGATCACCGATGTCGAGCCGGGCCGTGACCCGGTAGGAGCCGTCGCCGATCTCCTCGACCGGCGGCAGCTCACGGTCGTACTCGTCGGTGATCTCGCCGACGATCTCCTCCAGGATGTCCTCGATCGTGACGATGCCCGCCGTGCCGCCGTACTCGTCGATGACGACCGCGACATGGCTGCGCTCCTGCTGCATCTCGCGGAGCAGATCGCCGGCGTTCTTGGTGTCGGGGACGAAGGCGGCGGGACGCATGGCGGTGGAGACCAGGTCGTTCTCGGAGTCCCGGTTGATATGGGTCTTTCTGACCAGGTCCTTGAGATAGACAATGCCGACTATGTCGTCCTCGTTCTCACCGGTCACCGGGATCCGGGAGAAGCCGGAGCGCAGCGCCAGCGTCAGCGCCTGCCGGATGGTCTTGTAGCGCTCGATACAGACCAGGTCCGTGCGCGGGACCATGACCTCACGGACGAGGGTGTCGCCCAGTTCGAAGACGGAGTGCACCATCCGGCGCTCGTCGTCCTCGATGAGGGACTCCTGCTCGGCGAGGTCCACCATGGCCCGCAGTTCGGCCTCGCTGGCGAACGGTCCCTTGCGGAAACCCTTGCCCGGGGTGAGGGCATTGCCGAGGAGGATCAGCAACTGCGGGACCGGCCCCATGATCCTGGCGAGCGGCAGCAGCACATAGGCCGAGGCCGTCGCCGTGTTCAGCGGATGCTGACGGCCGATGGTGCGCGGGGAGACGCCCACCGCGACATACGAGACGAGGACCATCACCCCGATCGCGACGACCAGGGCCGCCCAGGTCTCCTCGAACTCGTTGAGGCAGACATAGGTGACCAGCACCCCGGCCGCCATCTCGCAGGCGACCCGGACCAGCAGGGCCACATTCAGATAGCGCGTCGGGTCGGCGGCGATCTGCTCCAGCTTGGCCGCGCCGCGCCGCCCCGAGCGGACGGCCTCGGCGGCCCGGAAGCTGGAGACCCGGGCGAGACCCGCCTCCGCCGACGCCGCCAGCCAGGCGACGACGACGAGGGCGACCGCTCCGACGATCAGTTGCGCGCTCACGAGACGGTGGGCGCGGGGGACGGACCCGTGAGCCCCTGTTCGGACCGCCAGCCGTCGACGATCGCCGCCTGGAGGCCGAACATCTCGGCCTTCTCGTCCGGCACCTCGTGGTCGTAACCGAGGAGGTGCAGCACACCGTGGACGGTGAGGAGCTGGAGCTCCTCGTCCATGGTGTGCCCTGTCGGGGCTTCCTCGCCCTGCCGCTTCGCCACCTCCGGGCAGAGGACGATGTCACCGAGGAGCCCCTGCGGGGGCTCCTCGTCGTCCTTGACCGGCGGACGCAGCTCGTCCATCGGGAAGGACATGACATCCGTCGGACCCGGCAGATCCATCCACTGGATATGGAGCTGCTCCATGGCCGCCTCGTCCACGACGATGACCGACAGCTCGGAGAGCGGGTGGATGCGCATCCGGGTGAGCGCGTAGCGGGCGACATCGAGGATCGCCTGCTCGTCGACCTCGGTGCCTGACTCGTTGTTGACGTCGATCGACATGGTGCGCTCTTGTTCTACTTCCCGTTTCGGCCGTCAGTGCGGCTGTCGTACTTCTCGTACGCGTCGACGATACGGCCGACGAGCTTGTGCCGTACGACATCCTGCGAGGTGAGACGGGAGAAGTGCACATCGTCGAGGCCCTCCAGGATGTCCTGGACCTGGCGCAGACCGCTCTTCGTGCCGCCCGGGAGGTCGACCTGGGTGATGTCACCGGTGATGACGATCTTCGATTCGAAGCCGAGCCGGGTCAGGAACATCTTCATCTGCTCGGGGCTGGTGTTCTGGGCCTCGTCGAGAATGATGAACGCGTCGTTGAGCGTGCGGCCCCGCATGTACGCCAGCGGCGCGACCTCGATCGTGCCCGCCGCCATCAGCCGCGGGATCGAGTCGGGGTCGAGCATGTCGTGCAGTGCGTCGTAGAGCGGGCGCAGATACGGGTCGATCTTCTCGTAGAGCGTGCCGGGCAGGAAGCCGAGCCGCTCACCCGCCTCGACGGCGGGCCTGGTCAGGATGATCCGGTTGACCTGCTTGGCCTGGAGGGCCTGGACCGCCTTGGCCATGGCGAGATAGGTCTTGCCCGTACCGGCGGGACCGATGCCGAAGACGATCGTGTGGTGATCGATCGCGTCGACGTACCGCTTCTGGTTGAGGGTCTTGGGGCGGATGGTCCGGCCCCGGCTGGACAGGATGTTCTGGGTGAGCACCTCGGCGGGGGTCTCGGGGCCGTCCGCACCGCCGTTCTCGCTCGCCCTGAGCATGGCGATGGAACGTTCCACTGCGTCCTCCGTCATCGGCTGACCGGTGCGGAGCACCAGCATCATCTCGTCGAACAGGCGCTGGACGAGCGCGACATCCGCCGCGCTGCCGCTCGCGCTGATCTTGTTGCCCCGGACATGGATGTCCGCGGCCGGGAAGGCCCGCTCGATCACACGGAGCAGGGAATCCCCCGAGCCCAGGACCGTCACCATGGGGTGATTGGCGGGGACGGTGAAGTGGGTACGTGCCTGCCCCTCCGCGGGGGTCCGGGCTGTAGGTGTCTGAGTCATGGGCCGGCGCTGTGGCCTGCGCATACCTCCCGTTGCAGGGTTCTCGCTGCTCGACAACCTCTGGGCTACCAGGGTACGGCTCCGCACTGACAAGGCCCTAGGGCTTTTACCTGTGCCGTTCGGGAAACCTCGCGGCGGGCGCCCGGGAGGGGCGGGCCCGGGATCAGCCGGAGCGGCCGAACCCGATCGTCGGTACGGCCCTGCGCAGGGGCCACGGCCTGCTCGGCGCGGGCAGCAGCTCCTCCAGGAAGGCATAGCGCCGCAGCGCCGCCGGGTCCTGGTCCGAGCAGGTCCGTACGTACTGCCACCAGGTCGCGACCTCCGACCAGCCCGGCGCGGAGAGCGAGCCGCCGAACTCCTGGACCGAGAGCGCGGCGGTCAGCCCGGCGAAGGCCAGCCGGTCCGCGAGCGGCCAGCCGGCGAGCGTACCGGTGACATAGCCGGCCACGAAGACATCGCCCGCGCCCGTCGGGTCCAGTGCCTCCACGGCGATGGCCGGCACCTCGGCGGTCTCGCCGGTGGCGCCGTCCACCGCGTACGCCCCGTCCGCGCCCAGCGTGACGACCGCGACGGGCACCCGTTCTGCGAGCACCCGGGCGGCGGCCTTGGGGCAGTCGGTACGGGTGTAGCGCATCGCCTCCTCGGCGTTGGGCAGGAAGGCCTCGCAGTGCTCCAGATCGGCCAGGCCCGCGAGATCCCAGCGGCCGGACTCGTCCCAGCCGACATCGGCGAAGATCCGCGCCCCGCGGTGGACGGCGCGCGCGATCCACTCGTCGCGGCGGCCCGGGGTGAGGGCGGCGACGGCGGCACGGGCGCGGGGCGGGCACTCGGGGAGGGCTCCCTCGGGCGGCGGGGCCTCGTGTCCGTGCGAGACCATCGTCCGCTCGCCCTCATAGGCCATGGAGACCGTGACGGGCGAGTGCCAGCCGGGAACGGTGCGGGACCGGGAGAGGTCGATGCCCTCACCCTGCTCCAGCGCGTCCCAGCAGTACTCGCCGTAGTGGTCGTCGCCGAAGGCCGCCGCGAGCGAGGTGTGCAGGCCGAGCCGGGCGAGCGCGGTGGCCATGTTGGCGATCCCGCCGGGGCTCGACCCCATGCCGCGTGCCCAGGACTCCGTACCGCGCACGGGCGCGCTGTCCAGGCCGGTGAAGATGATGTCCAGGAAGACCGTGCCGGTGAGATAGACGTCGCAGTCCGGGTCGTCCGGGGCGCGTAGCGCGCCCAGCGGATCGACATGCGCGTCGACATGTCCCATGTGTTCCAGCGGGTCTCCATCGGGTGTGGTGGGTGTGGTCACGGCGGGCTCCCCGATCGCGTGCGGATCCGGACAGTCTGCCCGATCCTCGGCGCCGACGCGGACGCTCGGGATCTCCGCGGCGCGGAACGACGGGGGCCCGGACGACCGGGTGCCCGGAACGACCGGGCTCAGCCGGAGCGCTTGGGCAGCGGCACCCGTACGAGATCGGCCGCGACGGTCAGTTCGCCGTCGAACCCGGCGGCGCGCGCCTGCCGCTCGAACTCGTCCGGATCGCCGTAGCGCTGCGAGAAGTGCGTCAGCACGAGATGCCGTACACCGGCCTCGTGCGCGGCGCGGCCCGCCTGGCCCGCCGTGAGATGACCGTGGTCGGACGCCAGCCGCTCGTCCTCGTCGAGGAACGTCGACTCGATGACCAGCATGTCGCACCCCTCGGCCAGCGTGCGCACCCCGGGGCAGAGCCGGGTGTCCATGACGAACGCGAAGCGCTGGCCCCGGCGCGTCTCGCTGACCTCGTCGAGGCCGACGCCGTTCACCGTGCCCTCGCGCTGGAGACGCCCCACGTCGGGGCCCGCGATACCGCGCTCCGCGAGCAGCGCCGGGATCATCCGCCGCCCGTCGGGCTCGGTGAGCCGGTACCCGTACGACTCGACGGGATGGGAGAGCCGGTACGCCTCCAGCGTGTACGCGGGGGTGCGCGCGAGCACCCCGTCACCGGTGACCGGCGCCTCGGTCAGCGATACGGACTCCCGGTAGGCCGTCGCGTACCGCAGCCGTTCGAAGAAGTGCTGTCCGCTCGCCGGATAGTGCGCGGTGACCGGATGCGGCACCTGGTCGAGATTGACGCGCTGGATGACCCCGGCCAGACCGAGCGAGTGATCGCCGTGGAAGTGCGTGACACAGATCCGGTTGATGTCGTGCGCGGCGACCCCGGCCCGCAGCATCTGGCGCTGTGTGCCCTCGCCCGGGTCGAAGAGCAGGCCCTCGCCGTCCCACCGCAGCAGATAGCCGTTGTGGTTGCGGTGGCGGGTGGGCACCTGGCTGGCGGTGCCGAGGACGACCAGTTCCCGTACGGACAAGGCGACTACCCGGGAGGCCAGTTGAAGCCGCGGCCGCCCAGCACATGGGCGTGCGCGTGGAAGACGGTCTGACCGGCGCCCGCGCCCGTGTTGAAGATGATCCGGTAGCCGCTGCCGTCGGTCTTGTCCTCGACGGCGACCGCCGCCGCCTCGCGCAGCACATCGGCGGCGACGGCCGGCTCGGCCGCGGCGAGGCTGCCCGCGTCCGGGTAGTGCACCCGGGGGATGACCAGGACATGGGTCGGGGCCTGCGGATTGATGTCACGGAAGGCCACGGTGGTGTCCGTCTCCCGGACGACGGTGGCCGGCACCTCCCCCGAGACGATCTTGCAGAACAGGCAGTCGGCCTGTGGTTCTCCGGCCATGATCCGGGCCTCCTCGACGCCGCCGGTGATCGGTTCGCTACCGACGCATGCTATCCGTCCACGGGCCGACGCCTGTTGAGAGCCGCCCTGCTGAGCCAGTACGTCAGCAGCATCCCCCAGAACAGGGGCACGCCCAGTCCGCCGACGAGTCCCGCGCCCGCCCCTGGCAGGGCGACCACGGCCGCCGAGTGGAGCCCCAGCAGCCCGACGGCCACGGCCATCGCCACCACGGGCGGGCAGCCCCGGGCCAGCAGGAGCATCGGCCGCCGCAGCCGCGCGGGCAGCCTGCTCCGTAACCACAGCGCCCAGCCCGCCCACAGCGCCACGAGGACGACGGCCGTCACCCCCTGCGCCACCAGGGCGCCGGGGCCGTCGTCGCCGGTCCGCGGGCCGACCGTGCCGAGGACGGAGACGACGAGCCCGGCCAGCGCGACCCAGCGGGCGCCCGCCACCGCGCCCCAGGCCATGGACTCCAGATTGAACCGGGCGTCCCGGTCCTCCGCGTCGAGGGCGACGGCCGTGGCGAACCCCTCCGCCGCGGCGGTCCACGCGCCGCGCCGCCGCCACCGGTGCCCCATGCTCAGCATCGCCAGGTTGTTGTGTGCCTCGCTGCTCTGCGGATTGAGGCGCAGCGCGGTGCGGTAGGCGAGTTCGGCGGTACGGAAGTCACGCAGCCGGTGGGCGGTGACACCGACGAGGAAGTGCGCGGAGTCGTGCTCCGGGGCCAGCTCGGCGGCCCTCCGCGCGACGGCGTACGCCTCCTGGCGCCGGGACCGGTCGCCCGAACGGTCCAGGACCCAGGCGAGGGCCTGGTGGGCGCCCCAGAAGTGCGGTGCGAGCCGGATCGACTCGCGGGCCGCCGCCTCGGCCTCGTCGTACCGGCGCGCGCCGGTGAGCAGTTCCGCGCGCACGATCCAGCCGGAGAGCTGACGCGGGTCGGCGCGCAGCGCCTGGTCCACCGCGGCCAGCGCGGCGGCGCGGTCGCCGCGCGCGTGGGTGCAGCGGGCGAGCAGGACCCAGGCGCGCGCGTCGTCCGGGTGCCCGGCGAGATGGGCGGACACGGTGGCGGCGGCCTGTTCGTGCCGGCCCATCCGATGGAGCGCGTCGGCCCGCTCGATCGCCTCGCTCACCGTGTGCGGCCGGTGGTCACAGTTTCCGCTTCTTCTTCAGATGGGCGAGGAGATCGTCGTACGTGCCGCCGTCGTTGGCGAACATGGCGACATTGCGGGCCGCCGCGAACCAGGGCTCCGTGGACGGCCGTACCTCCTTGGCCGCCGCCAGCAGGTCCTTCATATTGATCATGCGGACCGTGCCCGAACGGGCGGAGTCGAGCAGCGCCCTCTCGGCCGCCGACTCGCACACATGCGCGAGATCGGCGCCGGAGAAGTCCTCGGTGACCTTGACCAGTCTGCCCAGGTCGACGGATTCGATGGGCCGGTCGCGCAGGTGGTACCGGAGGATCGCCTCCCGGGCGGGCGCGTCGGGCGGCAGGACGAGCAGGGTGCGGTCGAGCCGGCCGGGTCTGCGCAGCGCGATGTCCACGTCCCAGGGGACGTTGGTGGCGGCGAGCACGAACACGCCCTCGTTCGCGGCGTCCACCCCGTCGAGTTCGGTGAGGAGCTGGTTCACGGTGTTGCGCATCCCGCTGTGGTGCGTACGGCTCCGCTTGGCGCCCAGCGCGTCCAGCTCGTCGAGGAAGACCACACAGGGCGCCTGCCGGCGGGCGGTCTCGAACACCTCGTGCATATTGCGCTCGGAGTTGCCGATCCACATGTCCAGTACGTCGTTGACGGACACGGACAGGAAAGCCGCGCCCAGTTCCCCCGCGACGGCCCGTGCGATGAATGTCTTCCCGCAGCCGGGAGGCCCGTACAGCAGCAGCCCGCCGCGCAGGCTCTTGCCGAACAGCCTGCGCAGCTCGGGGTTGCGCAGGGGGGCCAGGAAGGCCGCTTCGAGACGGTCCTTGACCTCCCCCATCCCCCCGACGTCGGCGAGGCTCACGGATCCGGGCGCGTCGATGTCCCAGGCGGGGACGGCACCGGGGTCACCGGCGCCGTCGGCCGCGAGGGGAGCCTCGGGGGCCGGGGGCCGCCCGGACCCCTCGGAGGTGACGAAGCGCGGCGGGACCGTGCCCTCGATCTGCCGCTCGGCCGCCTGCCAGTCGAATCCGGCGTACCCGGCGGACTCGGACGGCGGCGGGACCGGGGCGCCCGTCTCCACGGGGGCGGCGGGAGGCGCGGGCGCTGCGGGCCCGGCAGGGGCCTCAGGAGCTTCGGGGGCCCCTGCCGCGCCCGGCGCCATGGGGGCCCCGGGCATCGCGGGCGCCCCCATCGCGCGCAGCATCAGCGCCCGCGCGTCGGGGTCACCCGGAGCGTGCTGAAGCGCGACGGCCGCCTCGGTGACCGCCTCCTCCGCGCGTCCCGCGCCGAGCAGCAACTCGGCGAGATGGAGCCGCAGCGGGACATCGTCGGGGGCCGCGGCCACGGCGGCGCGCAGGCTCCGGATCAGCGGAGACTCATCGGACATACCGTCAGCCTACGAAGCGCGGGTGGGCCTTTGTCCAGCGGGTGGCGAGTACGGGCCGCGAGGGTTGAGCGGCCCATATCCGTTCAGGGCCCCGGGCGTGGGGCAGGCGGCCTCGCCCCCGGCCTGCGCCTCACGACCAGCGGCCGGTGCGGCCGGCGCGGCCGCTCAGGACCAGCGGCCGGTGCGGCCGAGCAGCAGCGCCGTGGCCGCCGTCCCGGCGGTGGAGGTGCGCAGGACGGTACGGCCCAGGCGGTACGGCTTGGCCCCCGCCTCCGCGAACGCCGCCAGCTCCTCCGGCGACACGCCTCCCTCGGGCCCCACCACCAGCACGACACTGCCCTCGGCGGGCAGCGGCGCGGTGGCCAGCGGTTCGCTGCCCTCCTCGTGCAGCACGGCCGCGAAGTCCGCGTCCGCGAGGAGCGCGGCGACCTGCTTGCCGGTCAGCGGCCCGGTGACCTCGGGAAAGCGGAGCCTGCGCGACTGCTTGCCCGCCTCACGCGCCGTGGCCCGCCACTTGGCCAGCGCCTTCTCGCCCCGCTCGCCCCTCCACTGGGTGACACAGCGCGCGGCCTGCCACGGCACGACCGTGTCGACGCCGGTCTCGGTCATCGTCTCCACGGCCAGCTCCCCGCGGTCGCCCTTGGGCAGCGCCTGGACGACCGTGATCCGGGGCGAGGGCGCCGCCTCGGTCCGTACCTCCGTGACCGCGACCTCCAGCCGGTCCTTGCCCTCGACGGCGGCGACCGTCCCGTACGCGCCGGTGCCCGCGCCGTCCGTCAGCACGATCTCCTCGCCGACGCGCAGCCTCCGTACGGAGACGGCGTGCCGCCCCTCGGAACCGTCGAGCGTGACCGTGCCCACGCGCGGCACGCCCTCCCCGACGACAAAGACCGGGGCGGTCACGAGGCGTTGCCCGGACCGCTGCTCCGGCCACTGCCCGGACCGTTGCCCAGACCGACCGTCAACGAGACGCGCGTCGCTTCGAGTTCGGCCTCCAGGACCTCGACGAGCTGGCCGGCGGGCAGCTCCCGGGCCATCCGGTGGCCCTGTCCCGCCCAGAGCGCCATCCCCTGCGGGTCGCCCACCCGGGCCGCGGCCTTGCGCAGCCCTGAGGTGAGGTGGTGCACCTCGGGGTAGGCGGCCGGGGCGTACGGGCCGTGCTCGCGCATGAAGCGGTTGACCAGACCGCGGGCGGGCCGGCCGGAGAACGCCCGGGTCAGCTCCGTCCGTACGAACAGCGGATTGGTCATGGCCTGCTTGTGCAGGACGTTCGCGCCGGACTCGGGGCACACGAGGAACGCCGTACCGAGCTGCGCGGCGTCCGCGCCGGCCGCGAGCGCCGCCGCGATCTGTCCGCCGCGCATCAGCCCGCCCGCGGCGATGACCGGAAGCTGCACGGTCTCCTTGACCTGGGCGATCAGGGAGAGCAGCCCCAGACCGGCGCCGTCGACGGCCGGATTGTCGCGGTGGGTGCCCTGGTGGCCGCCGGCCTCGATGCCCTGGACACAGACGGCGTCGGCGCCCGACCACTGCGCGGTCTGCGCCTCCTCGGGGGTCGTCACCGTGACCACGGTGTACGTACCGGCGCGGGCGAGGGCGTCCAGGGTGGACCTGCCCGGACATCCGAAGGTGAACGAGACCACCGGCACCGGGTCGTCGAGCAGGATCGCGAGCTTGGCCTCGTACCCGTCGTCCCGTCCGGCCTCGGGGTCACCGAGCGGGGTCTCGTACCAGGTCGCCTCGCCGGCGAGCTGATTGCGGTAGACCTCGACGGCCGCGCGGTCGGCGCTGTGCTGCTGCGGCATGAAGAGATTGATCCCGAAGGGCTGACCGGTCAGCCCGCGCAACTGTTTGACCTCTTCGTACATGCCGTCCGCCGTCTTGTACCCGGCGGCCAGGAAACCGAGGCCGCCGGCCTCGGAGACGGCCGCGGCGAGCTGCGGGCAGGAGGCCCCGCCCGCCATGGGGGCCTGCACGATCGGATACCGGCAGAGATCGGTCAGCGCGGAGGACATGCAGGCATGGTGCCATGTCCTCCGTGACAGCTCCGCATCGGTCCCGCACCTGGCATGTGCCGGTGAAAGGCCGCGCAAAAAGGCCGGCGTCCAGAGAAAACCCTGGACGCCGGCCCCTGTCCTGCGCCTCGCGCGGCGGCCGTCCGGCCGCCCGCACCGCCTGGCGCCGGCCGCCCCAGGGCCTCGTGGCCCCGTGGCCCCGACGGCTTGACGACCCGACGACCTGACGGCCTAGCGGCCGTTGAACGCGTCCTTCAAGCGGGAGAACAGTCCCTGCTGGCCCGGCTGGAACTGGCCCGTGGGGCGCTCCTCACCGCGCAGCTTCGCCAGCTCCCGCAGCAGCCGCTCCTGCTCCGGATCCAGCTTCGCCGGGGTCATCACCTCGACATGCACGATCAGATCGCCCCGGCCGCCGCCGCGCAGATGCGTGATTCCGCGGCCGTGCAGCGGGATCGACTGGCCCGACTGGGTCCCCGGGCGTACGTCGATCTCCTCCACCCCGTCCAGCGTCTCCAGCGGGCACTTGGTGCCCAGCGCCGCCGCCGTCATCGGAATGGTGACCGTGCAGTGCAGATCGTCGCCCCGCCGCTGGAACACGGAGTGCGCCAGCTCGTGGATCTCGACGTAGAGATCACCGGCGGGACCGCCGCCGGGACCGACCTCGCCCTCGCCCGCGAGCTGGATGCGGGTGCCGTTGTCCACACCGGCCGGGATCTTGACCGTGAGCGTACGGCGGGAGCGGATGCGTCCGTCGCCCGCGCACTCGGGGCACGGCGTCGGCACGACCGTACCGAAGCCCTGGCACTGCGGGCACGGCCGCGAGGTCATGACCTGGCCCAGGAAGGAGCGGGTGACCTGCGAGACCTCGCCGCGGCCGCGGCACATGTCGCACGTCTGCGCCGAGGTGCCGGGCGCCGCGCCCTCGCCGGAACAGGTCGTGCAGACGACGGCCGTGTCGACCTGGATGTCCTTCGTCGTACCGAAGGCCGCCTCGTTGAGATCGATCTCCAGCCGGATCATCGCGTCCTGGCCGCGCCGGGTCCGCGACCGGGGGCCGCGCTGCGACGCCGTGCCGAAGAACGCGTCCATGATGTCGGAGAAGTTGCCGAAGCCACCGGCCCCGAAGCCGCCGGCGCCCCCGCCCCCGTTCGCCGAGAGGGGGTCCCCGCCGAGGTCGTAGACCTGCTTCTTCTGCGGGTCCGACAGCACCTCGTACGCGGCGTTGATCTCCTTGAAGCGCTCCTGCGTCTTGGGATCTGGATTGACATCCGGATGCAGCTCGCGCGCGAGCCGCCGGAATGCCTTCTTGATCTCGTCCTGAGATGCGTCGCGGCGTACGCCGAGTACGGCGTAATAGTCCGTGGCCACTTACGACTCCGCCAGGATCTGTCCGACGTAACGTGCCACTGCGCGTACCGCTCCCATCGTTCCGGGGTAGTCCATGCGGGTCGGTCCGACCACGCCGAGTTTGGCGACTGCCTCGTCGCCCGAACCGTAGCCGACCGCGACGACGGACGTGGAGTTGAGGCCCTCATGGGCGTTCTCGTGCCCGATACGTACGGTCATGCCGGGGTCCTTGGCCTCGCCGAGCAGCTTGAGGAGCACCACATGCTCCTCCAGCGCCTCCAGCACCGGCCGGATGGTGAGGGGGAAGTCGTGTCCGAAGCGGGTGATGTTGGCGGTGCCGCCGATCATCAGCCGCTCCTCGGTCTCCTCGACCAGGGTTTCGAGCAGGGTCGCGAGCACGATGGACACCACACCGCGGTCCTCCTGCTCGAACGAATCGGGCAGGTCCTGCACGAGCTGCGGGACATCCGCGAAGCGGCGCCCGACGATCCGGCTGTTGAGCCGCGCGCGGAGATCCGCGAGCGAGGTCTCGCCGAAGGGCGCGGGAGCGTCGACCATACGCTGTTCGACCCGTCCCGTGTCCGTGATCAGGACGAGCATCAGCCGGGCGGGCGCCAGCGCCAGCAGCTCCACGTGCCGCACCGTCGAGCGGGTCAGCGAGGGGTACTGGACGACGGCGACCTGCCGGGTGAGCTGCGCCAGCAGCCGTACCGTACGGCCCACGACATCGTCGAGGTCGACGGCGCCGTCCAGGAAGTTCTGGATGGCACGGCGCTCGGGTGAGGACAGCGGCTTGACCCCGGCCAGCTTGTCGACGAAGAGCCGGTAGCCCTTGTCGGTCGGGATGCGTCCGGCGCTGGTGTGCGGCTGGGCGATGAAGCCCTCGTCCTCCAGCACCGCCATGTCATTGCGGACGGTGGCCGGGGACACCCCGAGCTTGTGGCGCTCGGTGAGCGCCTTGGAGCCGACCGGCTCCTCGGTGCCCACATAGTCCTGGACGATGGCGCGCAGCACCTCGAGTCTGCGTTCGCTGAGCATGGCGCACACCTCCAGCTACGGTCGTCGTTCCGGGTCGTTCCGCGGTCGTTCCGGTCCTGATGCTCACTTCTTGGCACTCGCTCACGGGGAGTGCCAACACTCCCCCCGTCAGTGTACGGCCGTGGGGTACGCCCGGAGCAAGGGCGGCCGAACACCGTACCGCCCGATCGCACCGGTCGGCGGCGGCGGTGTTTCCGTAGCGTCCCGTAGCGTCCTGGTATGGACGTCTGTTGGGAAGAACACGGGTGGGAGCGGCTGGCGCCGGGGGTGGGCCGGCGACGGCTGCCGGGCTGGGACGCGACGGCCGGACTGGTCGTCGGAACGGACGCGGTCCTGCTGTACGACACGGGCTCGACGGTCCGTGAGGGCGCCGAACTCCGGGCCCAGGCACGGGCGCTGCTGGGCGGCGGGAACGTGACGCACATCGCACTCAGCCATCCGCACTTCGACCATGTGCTGGGGACGGCGGCGTTCGCCGGGGCGGAGGTCTACGGGCCGGTGGGGATGGCCCGGCTGCTGGCGGCCGCCGGCCCGGAACTGTACGAGGAGGCCCTACGCCTCGGGGCGGACGCGGAGGAGACGGCGCGGTCGGTGGAACTGCTGGTGCCGCCCCGGCACGAGGTGTCGGGGCAGCTCACGCTGGAGCTGGGCGCTGGCCGCCGGGCGGTGCTGGTGAACGCGGGCCCGGGGCACACGGCGCACGATCTGGCGGTGCTGGTGCCGGTCGCGGACGGGGCACCGGGATCGGACGGGGCACTGGGGGCGGAAGGGGCACCGGGGGCAGGAGGGACGGCGGGGGCGCGCACCGTGGTCTTCTGCGGCGATCTGGTGGAGGAGTCCGGTGAGCCGCAGGCGGGTCCCGACGCGATCCCGGCGCGCTGGCCGGCCTCCCTGGACCGGCTGCTGGCGCTGGGCGGCGAGGACGCCGTGTATGTGCCGGGGCACGGGGCCGTGGTGGACGCGGCGTTCGTACGGGCGCAGCGGGACGCGTTGGCCGAGCGGTTCGGGGGGTCGTAGCCGTACGGGCCGGTGCGGCCTATCGTCTTGCGAATGCGTAGCTACAGCCCCGATCTGACGCCGCCGTGGAAGAAGTCCGCGCCCGCGCCCGAGGTCCCCGCGGAACCGGATCCGGATCTGGTGGTCGAGGAGGTGTCGACGGGCTTCTGCGGTGCGGTGGTCCGCTGCGAGAAGACCGCGGAGGGCCCGACGGTCACCCTGGAGGACCGGTTCGGCAAGCACCGGGTGTTCCCGCTGGTTCCCGGCGGGTTCCTGCTGGACGGCCAGGTGGTCACCCTCGTACGCCCGACGGCGGCGGGACAGGCCGGGCCCACCCGTACGGCCTCCGGCTCCGTGGCCGTGCCCGGGGCCCGTGCGCGGGTGGCGCGGGCGGGCCGTATCTATGTCGAGGGCCGGCACGACGCCGAGCTGGTGGAGAAGGTGTGGGGTGACGATCTGCGGGTCGAGGGCGTGGTCGTCGAGTATCTGGGCGGCATCGACGATCTCCCCGCCGTGGTCGCCGAGTTCGGCCCCGCGCCGGACGCCCGGCTGGGGGTGCTGGTCGACCATCTCGTGCCGGGCTCGAAGGAGTCCCGTATCGCGGCGGCGGTGACCGGCCCCGACGTCCTGGTGGTGGGGCACCCGTACATCGATGTCTGGGAGGCGGTGAAGCCGTCCTCCGTGGGCATCTCCGGCTGGCCCTCGGTCCCGAGGGGCGAGGACTGGAAGACGGGCGTCTGCCGCGCGCTGGGCTGGCCCCCCAACACGGGCGCGGCGTGGCAGCACGTGCTGTCCCGGGTACGGACCTACCGGGACCTGGAGCCGGCGCTGCTGGGCCGGGTGGAGGAACTGATCGACTTCGTCACGGCCGGGTGATCAGTCCACCAGGTCCGGGGGATCAGTCCACCAGGTCCCTGACGACCGCGTCCGCGAGCAGCCGGCCCTGGAGGGTCAGGACCGCGCGGCCCTCCTCGTACGGGCCCGGTGCGAGGAGGCCGCCGGCCAGGGCGCGGCGGGCGGCGGCCAGACCGTCCGGACGCAGGAGCGACAGCTCGCAGCCGTCCGCGAGACGCAGTTCCAGCAGGACGCGTTCCACCCGGCGGTCCTCCACCGAGAGGATCTCCCGGCCCGCGCCCGGCGAGCGGCCCTGCGCCAGCGCCGCCGCGTAGGCGCCCGGGTGCTTGACGTTCCACCAGCGCACCCCGCCCATATGGCTGTGCGCCCCGGGCCCCGCGCCCCACCAGTCCGCGCCGCGCCAGTACAGCTCGTTGTGCAGACAGCGGGCGGCCTCCGAGGTGGCCCAGTTGGACACCTCGTACCAGGAGAAACCCGCCTCGGCCAGCACCGAGTCCGCGATCAGATACCGGTCCGCGTGCTCGTCGTCGTCCGTCATCGGGACCTCGCCGCGGCGGATCCGGCGCGCCAGTCCCGTGCCCTCCTCCACGATCAGCGCGTACGCCGAGACATGGTCGGGCCCCGCCCCCACCGCCGCGGCCAGGGAATCGCGCCAGTCGTCGTCGCTCTCCCCGGGCGTGCCGTAGATCAGATCGAGATTCACATGCTCGAACCCGGCCGCGCGGGCCTCCGCCACACACGCCTCGGGCCGTCCGGGGGTGTGCGTACGGTCCAGGATCTTCAGCACGTGCTGCTTGGCGCTCTGCATCCCGAAGGAGATCCGGTTGAAGCCGCCCTCCCGCAGCGCCGCCAGATACGCCGGACCGACGGAGTCCGGATTCGCCTCCGTGGTGATCTCGGCATCGTCCGCGAGCCCGAACTCGTCCCGGACCGCCCCCAGCATCCGCACCAGGTCCCCGGCCGCGAGCAGGGTCGGTGTGCCGCCGCCGACGAACACCGTGCGGACCTGCCGGGGATCGTCCCCCAGGACCTTCCTGGCCAGCCGGATCTCGTCCACGAGTGTCCCGGCGTAGTTGTCACGGGACGCCAGCACGCCCCCCGAGCCGCGCAGCTCGGTCGCCGTGTACGTGTTGAAGTCGCAGTAGCCGCAGCGGGTCGCGCAGTACGGAACGTGCAGATAGAAGCCGAGGGGCCGGTCCGCCGCGCCCGCCAGGGCGTGCGGGGGCAGCGCGCCGGTCTCGGGCATGGGGTCACCGTCGGGCAGTGCGGAAGGCATACCCCCAGTGTCCCGTACCGGACGGGTCGCCCGGACGCGCCCGGACAGGTCGCCCGCCGGTCGGGTGCGGGACACCGGCCGATCGGGTACGGGACACATGCCCGATCGGGTACGGGACACCGGGGTGGGCGTTCCCTCTCCGGTCTCCGGGATCACTCGCCCTGGAGCACCAGGGGTCACTCCGCCTGGAGCACCAGCAGCGCCAGATCGTCCCCCGGCGGTGTGTCCGCGAACTCGTGCACGGTCCGCCGTATGCGCTCCGCGACGCCCTGCGCCGACAGCCCCACGCACTCCGCCAGCGCCCGTGCGAGCCCGTCGCCGTCGTCGAACATCCGCGCCCCCGAGCGCCGCTCCGTCACGCCGTCGGTGACACAGAGCAGGGTGTCGCCGGGCTCCAGCGTGAACGTGCGGCTCTCGTACGCGACGTTCTCCACGACCCCGAGCAGAAGCTGGGGCTCCGCGGCCGGCTGTACCGTCCCGTCGGGCCGCAGGAGCAGGGGCAGCGGATGCCCGGCGCTCGCGAGCGTGCACCGTACGCCGCCTTCCGGCAGGGGCATCAGCTCCCCGTACAGCAGCGACAGGAAGCGCGGCTGACCGCTCTCGGCGGCCCCGGGGACGGCGCCCGGTCTGCCCAGGACGGGACCGGCCGCCGCTGCCGCCGCGACCATCAGGGAGGCCGATTCGGCCGCCTCCGTGGCGTCGTCGAGGAGCAGCCGGTTGAGCCGGTCCAGAACCGCGCCGACGCGGTAGCCCTCGCGGGCGAGCAGCCGCAGCCAGGGACGGGCGAGGCCGGTGACGACCGCCGCCTCGGGGCCGCTGCCCTGGACATCGCCGAGCATGAAGCACCAGCGGTCGCCCGGCGGGCACGGGAAGACGTCGTAGAAGTCGCCGCCCGCGAGGCCCTCGTCGCTCGGCTCGTACACCAGGGAACTGGCCACACCGGGGATCCGCGCGACCTGGCTGGGCAGCAGTCCGCGTTGCAGCACCCGGCTGATGGTGACCTGGCGGCTGTAGCGCCGGGCCGCGCCGATGGCGAGGGCGACGCGTCGCGCGAAGTCCTCCACGAGGGCGGTGACATCGTCGGGGACACCGGTACGGTCCGGCCGGCCGAGCATCAGGGTGCCGAGCACCCGCCCGTTCGCGACGAGCCGGCAGGCGAGCGCCGCGCCCTCCCCCGGCGCACCGTCCGTCCCGGTCTCGGCGTCGGGCCCGGCCCCGGCAGGGGCAGGGGCAAGGGCAGGGGCAGGGGCACCGGCCGTATCGGTGCCGCCCGTATCAGCCGTATCGGTACCGTCCGTCTCTCCCGTACCGCCCGCACCCGTGGCGTACCCCGCGGTCCAGCCACCCGGCCACGGCACCCGCACCGGCCCGCTCCTCGGCAGATCGGGCAGCCGCGGCGGGTCCTTCTCCAGGACCGCGCGCAGTTCCCCGGTCCTGGACTCGTCGGCGTGCCAGACCCGGGCGAGCCGGGGCGCCGTGCCCGTCTGCGCGCTCTCGGCGTCCAGCCAGACCGCGCACCAGTCCGCGAGCCTCGGAACGAGCAACTGTCCCGCGAGCGCGGCGATCAGGTCCTCGTCGAGCTGGCCCGCGAGCAGTTCGGACGCTTCGGCGAGGAAGGACAGCGCGCCCCGGCCGACCCAGTCGGGATCGTCCCGCACGGATCTTCGCGTGGAGGGCGCGAGGATCTCGGCGGCGCGCAGCCCCCGCCGCACGGCGGGTTCGGTCGTCCGGCCGGGCCCCGCCTCCCTGCCTTCGAGCGGCAGCCGGGCCCATACGGTCTTGAGCCCGGAGCGGTAGGTGATGCCCCACCGTTCGGCGAGGGAGGCGACGAGTTGCAGCCCCCGGCCGTACTCCGGGGTGCCGGTGGGCGTCTGGCCCCGCGCGTCGCTCCGTATGGCGCGTGCCGGGTGGTGGTCGGAGATTTCGAGGACCAGGGCGGCCGGCTCCTCCCCCGCCCCCGAGGAGTCCTCGGAGGCCGCCTCGTGGCGGCAGAGCAGCTCCACCGCGGTCCCGGCGTGCACCACCGCGTTGGTGACCAGTTCGCTGACGACGACCACCGCGTCGTCCGCGAGCAGCTCGGTGCTGTGCCGCCCCGGGGGACACCCCCCGTCCCCCTGGCAGAAGGTGCAGGTGGCCAGCTTCCCCTGGCTGGTCCATTCGGCCAGCGTCGCGCGCACGAAGCGGCGCGCGGCGGACGGCGCGAGCGGATTCCCGGGCAGGCTGGTGCGTGATGTCGACCGCGCGTCCTGTCGTAACGGCACCTCGGGTGCCGAACGGTGCAGCGACTCACGCGGCATCGGAATGGGCCCCACTGCGGCTCCTGATCCCGTTCTGGTGTTGTGCCACTTACGATCCCGACAGAGTGACAGACGGAGCGCGTCCATATGCACCGAGTCATCGAAGTGGGCGGATATTTGCAAGGAGTTGGTGAACATCCGCTGTACAGCGGCGCCTTGGCACACGGACGGTATGGCCGAGGACACGGGTTGACAAGCACGAGGGCACGGGTTGACAACACCGCGTCCAAACCCCGGGAACGACGTGCGAAACCGCTCCGGACGGAGCAGTCTTGCCCCCGTCGGCCGACAGCGACGGGCCGAGGGCCGACAAGGAGACCCGATGAGCAGCGCGACAGCCACCGCGGAGCACCCGAGCATCCTCCTCGTGGACGACATGGAGGACAACCTCGTCGCGCTGGAGGCGGTTCTGGGTTCCCTGGACGTGACACTCGTACGCGCCCGTTCGGGCGAGGAGGCGGTGCGGGAGCTGGTGCGGCAGCCCTTCGCGGTGATTCTGCTGGACGTCCGTATGCCTGGTATGGATGGTTTCGAGACCGCCTATCGGATCAAGCGGCTCGACCGTGCCAAGGACATCCCGATCATCTTTCTGAACGGGCCCGAGTCGGACAGCGGTTATGCCTTCCGGGGGTACGCCACGGGCGCGGCGGACTTTCTGACCAAGCCCTTCGATCCCTGGGTGTTACGGGCCAAGGTCGGGGTCTTCCTCGATCTGCACCGCAAGAACAGACAGTTGGAGCGGATGCTGGCGCAGGAGCAGCAGCATCTCGGGGAGATCGCGGGCCGGCTGTCCTCGATCGAGGAGCAGTTGCGGCGCGGCGCGCCGAACGACCTGGAGGCGCTGGGGCAGCAGCTCACGCGCATCAGCGACACCCTGGGCGAACTGCGGCGCGAGCGGGGCCGCTAGGGCCTCTCGGCCCTGTCCGGGCGTGTTTCGAAAGTCCCGCTCTCCGCCCGGACGCCGTCCCCGCCCCGGCCTGCCCGGGCGGCGGGACTCGGGGGCCGCCCCGCCCGGACGTGCCCCGCCCGGACGTGCCCCGCCCGCTCGTACGCTCGGCCAGAGAGTCGCTAGCCCTCCCGGGATCCCTCGTACATCTCCTCGATCAGAGCCTTGTACTCCCGCTCCACCACCGGCCTCTTGAGCTTGAGGCTCGGTGTCAGCTCTCCGTGCTCGATGTCCAGATCGCGCGGCAGCAGCCGGAACTTCTTGATGGTCTGCCAGCGCTGGAGCCCCGCGTTGAGCCGTTGCACATAGCCGTCGATGAGCTTCCGGACCTGCGGGGAGGCGACCACCTCGGCGTACGGCCTGCCGCCCAGGCCGTTCTCGGCCGCCCAGCCGAGGATCGTCGGTTCGTCGAGCGCGATCAGCGCCGTGCAGAAGTTGCGGTCCGCGCCGTGCACCAGGATGTTCGAGACGAACGGGCACACCGCCTTGAACCGGCCCTCGACCTCCGCCGGGGCGATGTACTTGCCCGCCGAGGTCTTGATCAGGTCCTTCTTGCGGTCGGTGATCCGCAGATAGCCGTCGGGGGACAGCTCCCCGATGTCACCGGTGTGGAACCAGCCGTCCGGCTCCAGCACCTCCGCCGTCTTCTCCGGCAGCCCGTGGTATCCGGCCATGATCCCCGGGCTGCGCAGCAGGATCTCGCCGTCGTCGGCGATCCGCACCTCCGTGCCGGGCAGCGGCTTGCCGACCGTACCGGTGCGGTACGCCTCCCCCGGGTTGACGAAACTGGCGGCGCTGGACTCGGTCAGCCCGTACCCCTCCAGGATGTGGATCCCCGCGCCGGAGAAGAAGAAGCCGATGTCGGGCGCCAGGGCGGCGGAGCCGGAGACCGCGGCCCGCAGCCGGCCGCCGAACGCCTCGCGCAGCTTCGCGTAGACGAGCGCGTCGGCGATCCTGTGCTGGGCGCCGAGGGCGAACGGCACGGACGCCGTGCCCGTACGGCGGAAGTTGTCCTGGGAGGTCCTGGCGTGCTCACGGGCGATCCCTGCCGCCCACTGGAAGATCTTGTACTTGGCGGGGCCACCACCGCGCGCCTTGGCCGCGACGCCGTTGTAGACCTTCTCGAAGATCCGCGGCACGGCCGCCATATAGGTGGGCCGGACCACCGGAAGATTCTCGATGATCTTGTCGACACGTCCGTCCACGGCGGTGACATGCCCGACCTCGATCTGCCCCGACGTCAGCACCTTGCCGAAGACATGGGCGAGCGGCAGCCACAGATACTGCACATCGTCCTTGGTGATCAGACCGGTGCCCGCGGTGGCCTTGGCCATGTACGACCAACTGTCATGGGCCAGCCGTACGCCCTTGGGGCGGCCGGTGGTGCCCGAGGTGTAGATGAGGGTGGCGAGCTGGTCGGAGGTGATCGCACCGACCCGCTCCTTGACCGCCTCCGGACGCGTGAGCAGATACTCCGTGCCGCGCGCCTCCAGATCGGCCAGGGAGAGCACCCAGCCCTCCGGATCGCCCTCGGCGGGGAGCGCGTCGGCCGTGTCGATCACGACGACATGACGCAGGTGCGGCAGCTCGTCCCGCCGCTCACGGGCCTTGGCGAGCTGGGCGGCGTCCTCCGCGATCAGAACCCGGCTCTCGGAGTCGGCGAGGATGTACGCGGACTCCTCGGCGTTGGTGGAGGGGTAGACCGTGGTGGTCGCGGCGCCCGCGCACATCACCCCGAGGTCGGCGAGGATCCACTCGACCCGGGTGGCGGAGGCGAGCGCGACGCGCTCCTCCGGCCGCACACCCAGCGCGACCAGGCCGGCCGCGATCGCGTACACCCGTTCGGCGGCCTGGCCCCAGCTCAGCGAGCGCCACTCGTCGGGACCCCGGCCGACGGTACGGGGGACCGGATAGCGGTAGGCCTCCGCGTCCGGCGTGGCCGTCACGCGCTCAATGAAGAGGGTCGCCACGGAGGGCGGCCGGTTCTCGATCAAGTTCTGTGTGTCGCTCACGACATCCTCCGGGCCCGCGCGCAGCGCTGCGTGACTGATCCGACTGACTGGCTGTGACTGTGACTTCGACTCTGACCGTGACTGGTGTGGGGTGTGGGGGTGCGGTGTGAATGGGGGGACGGACGACTGGGGTGTGACGGACGACCGGCACATGACCGGCGAGTAACTAACTGGCGAGTAACTACGAACCAGTGATCAGACTAGAGGCCACCCGGCCGGTGCGTAAGGGGCCGCGGGGGGCCGCTTCATAACGAACCCGTCCGCACGCATCCCGGCCGACGACAACGGGCCCTCACGCCACAGCGTGAGGGCCCGTCGCTCACCGCACATCCCCGCCGCCCCCGCCGGCCGTGTCCGCACGGCGCGGTCGGGCGGGCGGGACGGCTACTTCTTCGCCTTGCCACCACCGGACTCGTCGCTGGACAGCACCGCGATGAAGGCCTCCTGCGGAACCTCCACGCTGCCGACCATCTTCATCCGCTTCTTGCCCTCCTTCTGCTTCTCCAGCAGCTTCCGCTTACGGGAGATGTCACCGCCGTAGCACTTGGCGAGGACGTCCTTGCGGATGGCGCGGATGGTCTCGCGGGCGATCACCCGGGAACCGATGGCGGCCTGGATGGGCACCTCGAAGGCCTGGCGCGGGATCAGCTCGCGCAGCTTGGCGACGAGCCGTACGCCGTACGCGTAGGCCTGGTCCCGGTGGGTGATGGCCGAGAAGGCGTCGACCTTGTCGCCGTGCAGCAGGATGTCGACCTTGACGAGCTGGGCGCTCTGCTCGCCGGTGGGCTCGTAGTCGAGCGACGCGTAGCCCCGGGTCTTGGACTTGAGCTGGTCGAAGAAGTCGAAGACGATCTCGGCGAGCGGCAGGGTGTACCGGATCTCGACCCGGTCCTCGGAGAGGTAGTCCATACCGAGCAGCGTGCCGCGGCGGGTCTGGCACAGCTCCATGATCGAGCCGATGAACTCGCTCGGCGCGAGGATCGTGGCCCGTACCACCGGTTCGTGCACCGAGTCGATCTTCCCCTCGGGGAACTCGCTCGGGTTGGTGACCGTGTGCTCCCTGCCGTCCTCCATCAGCACCCGGTAGACCACGTTGGGGGCGGTGGCGATCAGATCGAGACCGAACTCGCGCTCCAGCCGCTCACGGATCACATCGAGGTGCAGCAGACCGAGGAAGCCGACGCGGAAGCCGAAGCCGAGGGCCGCGGAGGTCTCCGGCTCGTAGACCAGCGCGGCGTCGTTGAGCTGGAGCTTGTCGAGGGCGTCGCGCAGCTCGGGGTAGTCCGAGCCGTCCAGCGGATAGAGGCCGGAGAACACCATCGGCTTGGGGTCCTTGTAGCCGCCGAGCGCCTCGGTCGCCCCCTTGGTGAGGGTGGTGATCGTGTCACCGACCTTGGACTGGCGTACGTCCTTCACCCCCGTGATCAGATAGCCGACCTCGCCGACACCGAGACCGTCCGCCGGGAGCATCTCCGGGGAGTTCGTACCGATCTCCAGCAGCTCGTGCGTGGCGCCGGTGGACATCATCCGGATCCGCTCGCGCTTGTTGAGCTGGCCGTCGATGACACGGACGTAGGTCACGACACCGCGGTAGGAGTCATAGACGGAGTCGAAGATCATCGCGCGGGCGGGGGCGTCCTCGACACCGACCGGGGCGGGGACGTCCGCCACCACCCGGTCGAGCAGGACGTCGACGCCGACACCCGTCTTCGCCGACACCTTGAGGACGTCCTCGGGACTGCAGCCGATGAGATTGGCCAGTTCCTCGGAGAACTTCTCCGGCTGGGCGGCCGGCAGGTCGATCTTGTTCAGCACCGGGACGATGGTGAGGTCGTTCTCCATCGCCAGATAGAGGTTGGCGAGGGTCTGCGCCTCGATGCCCTGGGCGGCGTCCACCAGGAGGATGGTGCCTTCGCAGGCCGCGAGCGAACGGGACACCTCATAGGTGAAGTCCACATGGCCCGGCGTGTCGATCATGTTGAGGATATGGGTCCTGCCCTCGTCCTCACCCGTGCGGGGGGCCCAGGGCAGCCGGACCGCCTGGGACTTGATCGTGATGCCGCGCTCGCGCTCGATGTCCATACGGTCGAGGTACTGAGCGCGCATCTGCCGCGAATCGACGACTCCGGTCAACTGGAGCATCCGGTCGGCGAGCGTCGACTTGCCGTGGTCGATGTGCGCGATGATGCAGAAGTTACGGAGCAGCGCCGGGTCCGTACGGCTCGGCTCTGGCACGTGGGTAGGGGTCGCGGGCACGCAGGGTCCTGATTCTTGAGACGCGCGGCGTCTCGTCTCGGGTGGACTCGGATCGATACGTAGCCTCCATCGTCCCACGGGTACGGGACTGCGCCCGGTTTGGGCGGGTCGGAGGGTGGCTGGTAGCGTGGTGAGCTGTGTCTCGTGCCGTCTCGGCGCGGGACGGGTTCAGTTAGTGATTCATCAAAGCTGAAAAGGCTGTATTAAACGTGGCGAACATCAAGTCCCAGATCAAGCGGAACAAGACCAACGAGAAGGCACGCCTGCGCAACAAGGCTGTCAAGTCGTCGCTCAAGACCGCGATCCGCAAGGCCCGTGAGGCCGCTGCCGCGGGCGACGTCGAGAAGGCCACTGTGGCCGCTCGTGAGGCCTCCCGCAAGCTCGACAAGGCTGCCTCGAAGGGTGTCATCCACAAGAACGCCGCCGCCAACAAGAAGTCGGCGCTGGCCTCCAAGGTTGCTTCCCTCCAGGGCTGAGCCCCTCTGATGTGACCGCCGGAAGGGACTCAGCGGGCCCTCTCTACCGCTCCTGACCGGCACTCCCGAACTCGCACGCGACTGCGTTCGCCACGCGGGTGCGAGTTCACCGATTGACGTCGAGGCCCCGGGCCGTCCTTCCCCAGGACGGGCCGGGGCCTTCGTCGTTCCCGCCCGCGCGTGCCCGCGCGTGCCCGCGTGTCGGCCATGTCAGGCGGACCACGTCAGGCGGACCACATCAGGTGCACCCCAGCGGGTGGACGGCTGAGTCCTGTCAGCCTCGGACGTCAGCCATCGGTGCTCAACCGTCAGCCGTCAGCGCGCGGCCTCGGCCCCGTGGCCTCAGCCCCTTGGCCTCAGCCCGCGCGGCCGGAGCGGGCGGCGCGGGCGATCGCGACGACCGCCTTCTCCAGCGCGTACTCCGGATCGTCGCCCCCGCCCTTGACGCCCGCGTCGGCCTCGGCGACGGCGCGCAGCGCGGTCGCCACCCCGTCCGGTGTCCAGCCGCGCATCTGCTGACGCACCCGGTCGATCTTCCACGGGGGCATCCCCAGCTCACGGGCGAGATCCGCCGGTCTGCCGCCGCGCGCGGACGACAGCTTGCCGATGGCCCGCACCCCCTGGGAGAGGGCGCTGGTGATCAGTACGGGAGCCACTCCCGTCGACAGCGACCAGCGCAGCGCCTCCAGGGCCTCGGCCGCCCTGCCCTCCACCGCGCGGTCGGCGACCGTGAAGCTGGAGGCCTCGGCGCGGCCCGTGTAGTAGCGCCCGACGACCGCCTCGTCGATCGTGCCCTCGACATCGGCGGCGAGCTGGGAGACGGCGCTCGCCAGCTCGCGCAGATCGCTGCCGATGGAGTCGACCAGCGCCTGGCAGGCCTCGGGGGTGGCCGAGCGGCCCAGCGCGCGGAACTCGGAGCGTACGAAGGTGAGCCGCTCCGCGGGCTTGGTCGTCCTGGGGCAGGCGACCTCCCGGGCGCCCGCCTTGCGCGCGGCGTCCAGCAGCCCCTTGCCCTTGGCCCCTCCCGCGTGCAGCAGGACGAGCGTGATCTCCTCGGCGGGGGCGTCGAGATAGGCCTTGACGTCCTTGATCGTGTCGGCGGAGAGGTCCTGCGCGTTCCGTACGACGACGACCTTGCGCTCGGCGAAGAGCGAGGGACTGGTCAGCTCGGCGAGGGTGCCGGGCTGGAGCTGGTCGGAGGCGAGGTCGCGGACATCCGTGTCGGCGTCGACGGCGCGGGCCGCCGCCACCACCTGCTGCACCGCGCGGTCGAGCAGCAGATCCTCCTGGCCCACGGCCAGCGTGAGCGGGGCGAGGAGGTCGTCGGGGGAAGACTTTCTGGTGGCCATCGCGGTCCAGCATCGCACGCACCACCGACAGCCGTGGTCCTCGGCCCGTCCGCCGCATCCGCGGGATCGCCGCGGCGCTACGGCGTCAGTGCGGCTCTTCCCGCCAGCCGTCCCAGTCCGCCACGAACGCGTCCAGCGCCGCGCCGTCCATCCGCTTCTCCGGGTCCTCCACGACCACCAGCCACTGGGCGTCCTCGGCGTCGTCCTCGCCGGCCAGGGCGTCCCGTACCAACCGCGGTTCCTCGGCCACCCCGAACCGCTCGCCGAGCGCCTCCGCCACCTCCTCGGCGGCGTCGCGGTCCGGCAGCACCAGCACATGTCTCACATCGCTCACGGCCGTATTCTTCCAGCCGGTCGCACCGGTCCGGGCCGGGGCAGCGCGGTGGGGGGTGGCGAGGCCGGCCGGTGGTGCGATGAGGTGCGTGCGGCGGGGTGCGTGCGGTGAGGTGCGTGCGGTGGAGTGCGGGTGTTCAGCTCTTGGGAACGATCTGGATATCCATCTCGATCTTGATGCTGGACCCGACGACCGCGATGCCACGCGCCAGCATCGACTGCCAGTTGACGGTGTAGTCCTCGCGGTGGAGTTCGGTGGTGGCGCGGACGGCCGCGCGGGTCTCGCCCTCCATGCCGTTGCCGATACCGAGGTACTGGGCGTCGAGCACGATCGTACGGGTGACGCCGTGGAGCGTGAGCGCTCCGGTGATGGCCCAGTTGTTGCCGCCCCGGTGCGCGAAGCGGTCGCTGTAGAACTCCAGCGTCGGGTAGTTCGCCACATCGAGGAAGTCGGCGGACCGCAGATGGTCGTCGCGCATCTGCACACTGGTGTCGATCGACGCCGCGCCGATGACGACATGCATCGCGGACCGGTCCATCGACTCACCGATCCTGATCGCCCCGGCGAAGTTGTCGAACCGGCCATGGACCCGCGCGAGTCCGATGTGGCGGGCGATGAAACCGATCCGGGAGTGCGCCGGTTCGATCTCCCACTCACCGGCGGTGGGCAGCGGCAGCGAGGGGGCTATCTGAAGTGTGATGTCCCCGAGATTGCCGGAGTCCCCTCCGTCGGTGACATAGGCGCTGCCCCGGTACGGAGCGAAGCTCTCGGCCGAGATCGCCAGCCGGTACTCCCCGAAGGGGACCATGGCCACGATCGTGCCGAACGGGTCGGTCTCGCCGCTCACGATCTTACGGCCGTTGCTGTCGCTCACGGTGAACTCGGCCCGTCCGACCGGCTCGTTGACGGGGTCGAGAACACGGCAGCTCAGCAGACCGGCGCCGGGCGGCACGGACAGCCCCGCGAGTGGGTGGTTTCTCTGCTGAGCGGCCGTACCTCGGCCGAGAAGGCGGCTGATCATGGTGTGTACGTACCCCTGTGCGATCGGGCTCTACGGGGCCGCGCACGGCTGGACGTCCTCGTCGGGGCGGCGACCCTTGACGAGAACGCATTCGACCACCCATGCCCCGTTCGAGGCAAACGTACGGACAGGTAGTGAACTCGGCTGCTCCGCACCGCTACTCCACCCCGCCACCTGGTCCGCCGCGTGGTCCGCCGCGTGGTCCGCCGCGTGGTCCGTCGCGTGGTCCGGACACAGGCCGGTCCCGGGGCACCGCCCTGAGCCCTTCCCCCGCCCCCACCACGGCGATCGCCCCGTCCGTGTCCGTGCGCAGCACCGCCGCGCCGCCTGCCCGGAGCGCCTCCACCGTGCGCGGCGCGGGATGGCCGTACGGGTTGTCCCGCCCGGCCGAGATCAGCGCGAGCCGGGGCCGGACCGCGCGGAGCAGCCCCGGATCCTGGAACGGCGATCCATGGTGGGCCACCTTCAGCAGATCCACCGGCGGGAGCGCCGGATGGTCGCGCAACAGCCCCTGCTGGGCGGGAGGTTCGAGATCTCCGAGCAGCAGCAGCGTGGGGCCGCGGGCGATCCGTACGAAGAGGGTGACGCTGGAGTCGTTCGGCTCCCCCGCGGTCAGGGCGGTGCCGGCCCTCGGCCACAGCACCCGCCAGGTGAGCGGTCCGATCCGCCGCTGCTCCCCCGGCCGGGCGCGGAGTACGGGCACCCGGGCCGCGGCGGCCGTTCTCCGTACGAACGCGGCCTGCTCGGACGGTTCCCCGGAGAGGGTCGTCTGCATCGCGCCGACCGCCCTGCCCCGCAGGACGCCGGACAGCCCGCCGACATGGTCGGCGTGGAAGTGGGTGAGCAGCAGCAGCGGAACGCGGGTGACACCGAGCTCCCGCAGACAGCGGTCGGGCGGCCCCGGTTCGGGGCCCGCGTCCACCACCACGGCCGTATCCTCCCCCGCCGCGAGCACCAGCGTGTCGCCCTGTCCCACGTCGCACATCGCGAACGTCCAGCCGGGCGGCGGCCAGCCGGTGACGAGCCGGGTGAACGGCGGGGGCCGCAGGACGGCGAGCAGCAGAAGGACGGCGCACACCGCGGCCGTCCACGGATGGCGCGGCACACGGCGTACGGCGCACAGGACCAGGACCGTCACCGCCACGAGCAGCAGCCCGCCCCACCAGCCGCCGGGCCAGGCGATCCCCGCGCCGGGCAGCGCCGCGCCGCCGCGGGCGACGGACGCGATCCAGCCCACGGGCCAGCCGGCGCACCGGGCCAGCGCCTCCGCCACGGGCATCGCGACCGGCGCCACCGCCAGGGCGGCGAAGCCGAGAACCGTCGCCGGGGCCACCGCCGCCTCGGCGAGGAGATTGCACGGAATGGCCACCAGACTGACCGTGGCCGCGAACACGGCCACCACGGGCGCACACACCGCCTGTGCCGCGCCGGCCGCGGCGAGCGCCTCGGCGAGCCGGGCGGGCACGCCGCGCCGCCGCAGCGCGTCACTCCACCGGGGCCCGACGGTGAGCAGCGCGCCGGTGGCCAGTACGGAGAGGAGGAAGCCGTAACTGCGCGCCAGCCAGGGGTCGTACAGCACCAGCAGCAGGACGGCGGCGGCCAGCGCCGGAACGAGCGTCCTACGGCGGCCCGTGCCGATGGCGAGAAGGGTGATCAGCCCGCAGGCGGCGGCCCGCAGCACACTGGGCTCCGGCCGGCAGACGACCACGAAGGCGAGCGTGAGCGCCCCGCCGGACAGCGCGGTCCACCGCAGCGAGATCCCCAGCCGTGGGGCGAACCCGCGCCGCTCTGCCCTCGTGGCCAGCCCCGGCGGCCCGATCAACAGGGCAAGCACCACGGTCAGGTTGCTTCCGGAGACGGAGAGCAGATGCGTGAGATCGGTCGCCTTGAACGCGTCGTGCAGTTCGGGTGTCACCCGTGAGGTGTCGCCGACGACCAGCCCCGGAAGCAGGGCGCGGGCATCGGGGCCGAGCCCGTCGGACGCCTCGCGCAGCCCCGCGCGCAGCTCTCCGGCCAGCCGCTGGACGCGGGTCGGCGGCCCGGTCACGGTCGGCGGCCCTTTTCCCTCCACCCGCAGGGCCGCCGCGTACGGGTCGTCCTCGCGCAGCGGGGGCGAGAGGCGCCCGGTCAGCCGCAGCCGGGTGGAGGGCAGCAGCCGCTGCCAGCGTCCGGCGTGCTCACCGGGCCCGGCGATCACCAGTACGGGTGTCCGGCCCAGGGTGGTCCGGCCGTCGGGTCCCGTCACCCGGGTGAGATCCGCGTCGAGCACCAACCCTCCACCGGGCATCCGGCCCCCCGGGACTCGCGGGCGTGTGGGCCGGGGATCGGAGGTGACCGTCAGCTCCGCGGTGACCCGGGCATACCGCTCCGCGAGGCCGGGCACGGGCCCCCGGTGCGGATCCGCGGCGTGCAGCCCGGCGGACGCCGCCCCGGCCGCGGCACACAGCAACGCGCCCGCGGCCGCGACCGCGTTGAGCCGCCGGCTCCGCCCGGCACCGGACCGGGAGCGCGCCAGCAGCAGTCCCGCCGCCGAGAGACAGAGCACCACGCCGACCGCCGTCCACCTCCCCGGAGCGCCCACCGCCAGGGCCGCCGCGGCCCAGGCCGCCACCGCGAGCGGAACCAGCCGCAGATCGGCCGGGCCCTCCTCGCGCCGGACCCCCGGGCCCGTGCCATGGCCCGCCGTCGGGTGCGCCGCGCGGCGCGTCATGGCTGTACGAGCGGCTGGAGGTCCGCGAACCTGCGCGCGCCGATGCCGTTGACCTCGCGGAGTTCCTCGATCGACCGGAACCCTCCGTGCCGGGTGCGGTAGTCGACGATGTGGCGCGCGAGCACGGGCCCGACCCCGGGGAGCGTGTCGAGCTGTTCCACCGTGGCGGAGTTGAGACTCACCGGTCCCGGGGCCCCGGCACCGCTGCCCGCACCCGCGCCCGCGCCCGCACCCGCAGCACCCGAACCGATGCCCGTGCCTCCGGCCGCGCCGGCCCCCGCGTGCGCGGCCCCCGGTGGGGCCGGGCCGCCCACCACCACCTGCTCACCGTCCATCAGCACCCGTGCCCGGTTGAGCCCGGTGATGTCCGCGCCGGGTTTGACGCCCCCGGCCGCCCGCAGCGCGTCGGCGACCCGCGATCCGGTGGGCAGCCGCAGCACTCCCGGCTTCCTCACCTCACCCCCCACATCCACGACGACCCGGCCGGTGCGCGTCGGAGGCAGCTCCCCCGGCAACGCGGACGGGACCGCAGCGGCTCCGGCCGCGCCGACCGTCTCCGGCGCGCGGACGGACCTCGGGCGCCCCGCCCAGAAGTGCTGAGCGGCGAGAAGCACGGCCACGACCAGGACGACGGCGAGTGCCGCGAGCGTTCTGAGCTCAAGACCGGATCTGAGCTGGAGCCACATCGGCAGCCGCTCACGCAGCGCGAGCCGCGTCCGCCGACGCCTGCCGTCTCTCTCGTCTCCCCCGTGGGGCGCGGCCGGTGGATCCGATAACGCCGACGACACCGACACCGGCACCGACGTCGGCGCCGACACCACGGCCACCGGCGGAGGGCCGCCGAAAAGGGCATCCGCACGGCGGCGCGGATGACGGGCACGGACGTCGGAGCCCGGAGCACGGCCGGGCCCGCTGGTTACGGAGCGTGTTCGTAGCGTCATGCCACAGCACGCTAGGCACTCCCGCCCGGCCTCGCTCAGCAGCCCGAATTCCCGTGGACAACGAGCCCCTTGTGGACAACCCGGTCACCCGTACGAGTGAACGAACAGCCGCTGTCCCCAGGCCGTTCCGGCACCCCGCCCCACTCGCCGGGCCGTCCCCGGGACCCCGCCACCCGCCACCCGCCACCCGCCAAGCCATTGCCAGGCACGCGTTCCCCCGCTGGACCGCCCCCGGGCCCGTACCGTCCGCGTCACCCGCCGGGCCGCCCCCGGGCCCGTACCGTCCACGCCACCCGCTCAGCGCGGCGAGATCACCGCTCCCAGCAGTCCCGGCCCCGTGTGCGCCCCGATCACCGCGCCCACCTCGCTCACATGCAGATCCACCAGCCCCGGCACCCGCTCACGCAGCCGCTCGGCGAGCGTCACGGCCCTCTCGGGCGCCGCGAGATGGTGCACGGCGATGTCCACCCGGCTCATGCCCGCGCGCTCGGCCACGATCTCCTCCAGCCGCGCGATCGCCTTGGAGGCCGTACGGACCTTCTCCAGCAGTTCGATACGCCCGTCCTCCAGCTGCAACAGCGGCTTCACCGCGAGCGCCGAGCCCAACAGCGCCTGCGCGGCGCCGATACGGCCGCCCCGGCGCAGATAGTCCAGGGTGTCGACATAGAAGTACGCGGACGTGCCCGCCGCCCGCTTCTCCGCGGCGGCGACCGCCTCGTCCAGCGTCCCGTCCCCCGCCGCGGCCTCGGCGGCGGCCAGCGCGCAGAACCCGAGGGCCATGGCCACCATCCCGGTGTCCACCACCCGCACCGGCACGGACGCGTTCTTCGCCGCGAGCACGGCGGCGTCGTACGTCCCCGAGAACTCGGCCGAAAGATGCAGGGAGACGATCCCGGTGGCACCGGCCTCCACCGCCTTGCGGTACGCGGCGGCGAAGACATCGGGGCTGGGCCGGGACGTGGTCACGGAACGCCGCTTCTGGAGCGCCAGGGCCAGCGAACGGGCCGAGATCTCGGTGCCCTCCTCCAGCGCCCGGTCGCCGAGCACCACGGTCAGCGGCACCGCTGTGATGCCGTGCCGCTCCATCATCTGCGGCGGCAGGTAGGCCGTGGAATCGGTGACGATCGCGACATGGCGGGACATGAGCGGGAGGTTACCCGTCGTCGCCCCCGGTCGGCAGCCCGGCCCCGTCCCAATGATCGATTCCGTTCCGGCCGTTGTCCATTCCGCCCGGTCCGGTCAGTTCGTGGTCTCCGGCCTGGCCTGGCCTGTCCGCTTCTGCCACGGGTACGCGATCCGCTGCCGAGGGTCGGGCGGCTCGATGGCCTGCGCCGAGCCAGGCCCCTGTCCCTGCCCCTGCTGTCCCTGTCCCTGCTGTCCCTGTCCCTGCCCCTGCCGTCCCGGTCCCTGCCCCGAGGCCGACCCGTGCCCCTGACGCTCGTCCGTCAACCGGGGTCCGTCCTCGGGCGCGGCCTCCGGCTCGGGCCACACCACACGCTGCTCGGGCCGCTCGGCCCGCTCCCGCTCCGCCGTCGGCGACCAGTGCCGCAGCGCTCCCGACTCCACATCGATCTGCGCGCTCAGCGACGACAGATCGTCCTCCGCGAACTTCCGCGCCCTGTCCCGGGCCGCCCAGCGCAGCGAATCCGCCGAATGGGTGATCCGCTCCGTGCGCTCGCGCAGCTCCTGAAGGTGTTCCGACACCCTCGCCCGGTCCGGATCACGCTCAAGCCGCCGCAGGTCCTCGTCCAGCTCACTGCCGTGCACGCTGAGCCGCTGGAACAGGGCGACCGACTCCGACAGCGAGGCGTCCTCCGCCATCCCGGCCTGGAGCACGTCCTGCGTCGCCCGCATCGAGGTGCGCAGCTTCAGCCGGAGCTGTGCCAGCTCCCCGGCCACTCCCACCTGCCCGATGCTTCTCGCCCGCAGGGTGGTGTCCTCGACCGTGCGGCGCGCGTGCGTGATCGTACGGTCCACGCCGCGCTTGGCCGCGCCCACCGCCTTCACGCTCACATACACACCGAGCGACACGAACGCGACGAAGAGCAGCGCCAGAATCAGGATGACGGCCTCCATGGGCGCCCCTTCGTTGTCGGTTTACGCTCCTTCCACCGTAAACGGAACAGGCGGGTTAAGGGTTCCTGAGGAACCCCCAACCCGCCCGTAAGGAATGACGCACCGCACCGCCCGCCGAGGCCGCACCGCCCGCCGGGGCCGCCCTTGTCCGCCGGGGCCGCCCCGCCCGCCGGGCACATCGCTGTCCCGGCCCGCCCGCTTACGCGGGAACGATGTTCACCAGTTTCGGCGCCCGGACGATCACCTTGCGGATGCCCGCGCCGCCCAGCGCCGCGACCACCGCCTCGTCACTCAGCGCCAGCGTCTCCAGCTCCTCGTCCGTGATCGAGGGGGAGACCTCCAGCCGCGCCTTGACCTTGCCCTTGACCTGCACCACACACGTCACGGCCTCGTCCACGACATACGCCGGGTCCGCGACCGGGAAGTCCTGGTACACGACCGAGTCGGCGTGGCCCAGCCGGTGCCACAGCTCCTCGGCGATATGTGGGGCCAGCGGCGCGATCAGCAGCACCAGCCGCTCGGCGACCGAACGCGGCACCGGACCGCCCACCCTGGTGAGCTGGTTGTTCAGCTCGGTGATCTTGGCGATGGCGGTGTTGAACCGCAGCGTCGTCATGTCCTGGGTGACCCCGTCGACCGCCTTGTGCAGCGCACGCAGCGTCGCTTCGTCGGGCTCGGCGTCCACGACGGTGACCTCACCCGTCGTCTCGTCGACCACATTGCGCCACAGCCGCTGGAGCAGCCGGTACTGCCCGACCACGGCGCGCGTGTCCCACGGCCGCGAGACGTCCAGCGGCCCCATCGCCATCTCGTACAGCCGCAGCGTGTCGGCTCCGAACTCGGCGAAGATCTCGTCCGGAGTGACCGCGTTCTTCAGGGACTTGCCCATCTTGCCCAGCACACGGCTGACCTTCTCGCCCTGGTACCAGTACCCGCCGTCCCGCTCCTCGACCTCGGCGGCCGGCACCGCGATCCCGCGGCTGTCCCGGTAGACGAAGGCCTGGATCATGCCCTGGTTGTACAGCTTGTGGAACGGCTCGACCGATGAGATGTGCCCCAGGTCGTACAGCACCTTGGACCAGAAGCGCGCGTACAGCAGATGCAGTACGGCGTGCTCGGCACCGCCCACGTACAGATCGACACCGCCGTGCGGCTGCCCCTCGCGGGGGCCCATCCAGTACTGCTCGATGGCCGGGTCGACCAGCTTCTCGCTGTTGTGCGGGTCCAGGTAGCGCAGCTCGTACCAGCACGAACCCGCCCAGTTCGGCATCGTGTTGGTCTCGCGGCGGTAGCGCCTGACGCCCTCGCCCCGGCCCAGGTCCAGCTCGACCTCGACCCACTCGGCGTTCCGCGACAGCGGGGTCTCCGGCTGGGTGTCCGCGTCGTCCGGATCGAACGTGCGCGGCGAGTAGTCGTCGACCTCGGGCAGCTCCAGCGGCAGCATCGACTCGGGCAGCGCGTGCGCGGTGCCCTCCTCGTCGTAGACGATGGGGAAGGGCTCGCCCCAGTAGCGCTGACGGCTGAACAGCCAGTCGCGCAGCCGGAAGTTGACCGTGCCCTCGCCGATGCCCCCCTCCGCCAGCCACTCGGTGATCTTGGCCTTGGCCTCGGTCACCGTCAGGCCGTCCAGTGAGATGTCCGCGCCCGTCGAGTTGACGATCCGCGCGTCGTACGAGGCGAACGCGTCGTCCCACTCCGCCGGGTCGGTGGAGCGGCCGTCGGACGGCTCCACCACACAGCGCATCGGCAGCTCGAAGGCGCGCGCGAACGCGAAGTCACGGCTGTCGTGCGCCGGTACGGCCATGATCGCGCCCGTGCCGTACCCCATCAGCACATAGTCGGCGATGAAGACGGGTACCTGCTCACCGCTGACCGGGTTGGCCGCGTAGGCGCCGGTGAAGACACCGGTCTTGTCCTTGGCCTCGGCCTGCCGCTCGACATCGGACTTCGACGCGGCCTGCTTGCGGTACGCGCCGACGGCGTCGGCGGGGGTCGCGTGACCGCCCGTCCACACCTCGTGCGTGCCCTCGGGCCAGACAGCCGGAACGATCTTGTCGACCAGGTCGTGCTCCGGCGCCAGCACCATGTAGGTCGCGCCGAACAGGGTGTCCTGACGGGTCGTGAAGACGGTGATCGCGCCCGCGTCCCCGACCGGGAAGTCGACCCGCGCGCCCTCGCTCCTGCCGATCCAGTTGCGCTGCTGGAGCTTGATGGCCTCGGGCCAGTCCAGCGCGTCCAGATCGTTCAGCAGCCGGTCGGCGTACGCCGTGATCCGCATGTTCCACTGGCGCAGCTTCGCCTTGAACACCGGGAAGTTGCCGCGCTCGGAGCGGCCGTCCGCGGTCACTTCCTCGTTGGCCAGCACGGTGCCCAGGCCCGGACACCAGTTGACGGGCGCGTCGGAGGCGTACGCCAGACGGTACCCGCCCAGGACGTCGGCGCGCTCGGCGGCGCTCAGCGCACTCCAGGGGCGCCCGTCCGGTGTGGCACGCCGCCCGCTCTCGAACTGCTCCACCAGCGTCTCGATGGGACGGGCCCGGTCGGCGTCCTCGTCGTACCAGGAGTTGAAGATCTGTACGAAGATCCACTGGGTCCACTTGTAGTAGTCCGGGTCGATGGTGGCCACGGACCGGCGCTTGTCGTGTCCCAGACCCAGTCGGCGGAGCTGGCCCTTCATGTTGTCCATGGCGGCCTCGGTCGACACCCGGGGGTGCGTACCGGTGGCGACCGCGTGCTGCTCGGCGGGCAGGCCGAAGGCGTCGAAGCCCAGGGTGTGCAGGACGTTGTGCCCGGTCATGCGCTGGTGGCGGGCGAACACATCGGTGGCGATATAGCCCAGCGGATGCCCGACGTGCAGACCGGCGCCGGACGGGTAGGGGAACATGTCCATGATGAACTTCTTGGGCTGGGCGACCCGCGCCGGGTCGCCGGCCAGCTCACCCGACGGGTTCGGCGCCTCGTACGTGCCCTCGGCGTCCCAGAAGTCCTGCCAGCGTGCCTCGATGTCGGCGGCCAGGGCGGCCGTGTAGCGGTGCGGCGCTGTCTGCTCGGCGGCAGCGGAATTCGTCTCGCTCATGATCCTCTGAAGCTCCATCGATCGTCTCTGCCGGCGGTTCGGCCGTGCCGCGCCAGTCGGCGAATGACCGCGCCGGCCGGTGAACGAAAAAGACCCCTCGCACAGGAGGGGACGCCGCGCCGATTCCGACCGGATTTCTCATCCGTCGGGACTGATCAGCGCGGCCCGTTAAGCAGAAGGCGTACGGCTCGCATGGCGTCAGGGTACCGCAGGGCCCCGACGGCCCGCACGGACCACAGGACCACAGGGCGACAGGGCGACAGCAGCGGACCGGACGGCGACAGCACACGGGCCGGAGACCGGACAGGCGCGAGCGGGACGCCCGGCGGACACGGGCCGGAGGCCGGACGCTCAGGGCCGCGGAGCCGAGAAGTACACAGAACCACGGGAAAGGCACAGGAGCGACACCGAAGACACACGGGAAGAACACCGGACAAGCACGAGAGAACCACAGGAGGACCACGGGAGAGCCATGGAGGGTGGCACGGGAGGGACGCGAAACGATCGTGGAGCGACCGGGGGAGGAACCCGTTACCCGGCGTATCGGCCCGTTCCAGGGCATCTCCCGGGCCGACGAGAGTCGGGTAACTCACCTTCCCGCGATTAAACCTGCAAACCGGGTACTGCCTGGTATGGCTCCACTTAGCATGCGGCAACGGGACCGCTTTCCCGAGCCCTTCGGAGTTGCCCCCTTATGAACCCTCAACGCAAGTTCAGCTCGTCGCTCTCCCCGGACCGCGGCATGAGCCGACAGGTACAGGGCGGACTCACGGTCGCCGCGCTGGTACTGGTACCCCTGCTCGCCGTCGCGGGAGGTGACGCCTTCCGTGCCGCACTCGACTTCACCACCGGAGTGCTGTCTCTGCTGTCCCTCACCGGAGCCGTCGCCTGGGGCCTGATAGCCACCGACCGGGTGCTGCTCTCCCCGCGCCACCGGCTGCTGGCCCAAGGCGTCCACCGGGCGACGGCGGTGGCCTCGCTCGGCTTTCTGCTGCTGCATGTCACCGTCAAGGTCAGCCTCGGGCATGTGGCGCTGCTCGGCGCGCTCGTGCCCTTCGGCCTCGGCGTCAGCGGTACGAACGGTCTCATCGGCTTCGGTTCACTCGCCGGGCTGCTGATGGTCGTGGCCGCCACGACCGGTGCGATGCGCAGCGCCTTCGCCGTCCCCGGCCGGTTCGCGGGCCGCTGGCGAGCGATGCACATGGTGGCCTACCCGGCCTGGTGCTTCGCGCTCGTACACGGTCTGTACACCGGCCGCCCGGCCGCGACCTGGGTCGTCACGCTGTACTGCCTGGCCCTCCTCGGAGTCGCCGCGGCCGTGTCGACACGGCTTCTGCCCCGCCCGCTCAAGCGCCGCCTCGCCGATCGCATCCTGGAGCTGACCGGGGGCGTCCGTGAGACCCCGGAGCCCGAGCAGAACCGCCGCGACCTCGCGTCGGACCCGCTCCCCGGAGCGACGGGCATCCCGGCACAGCCCGACTACCGGCAGCGGACGCTGCGCGAGCCCGTCGTCGCGGCCCCGCCGCTCGGAGCGGCGCTGGGCCGGCCGCGTACCCCGCCGCGGCTCACCGCCCCGGCCCCGCCTCTGTACGAGGCGACACGGTCGGCCACGGAGTCCTACCCTCCGCCGGAGTCCGTCACCGGTACGGGTATCTCCGCCGGATATCGCGCGGTCTCCCAGGGGAACGAGGCGACCACCCGCATACCGACCGGCGAGATACCCCTCGCCGAGCGCGTTCCCCTCACCGAGGAGCTCCCGGTCATCTCCGACGAGCCCGCGAACAGACCGGGCTCCTGGCCCGCGCCCTCCCCTCCCCCACCCGGGCAGGCCTTCGCCCCGCCCGTGTCGACCCCGTACGACACCGGCTCGGTCCCCACCTACGGCCCGAGCGCGCCCTCCCCGTACGACACGGGCGCGAACCCGTCCTACCCGGCGGAGGGCACGACGCCCTCCCCGTACCCCACCGGCGGCGCCGGCACCCCCGTCTACGGGCCCGACGCCCCCTCCCCGTACGACACCGGCGCGGTGCCGGCCTACGACACGGGCTCCGTCCCCACGTACGGCACGGGCTCCGTCCCCACGTACGACGCCGGCTCACTCCCCACGTACGACACGGGTTCCATGCCCGCCTATGGCACCGGCTCCGTCCCGGCCTATGACACCGGTGCCATCCCCCCGTACGACACGGGCGCGGTCCCCACCTATGAGGGCTCGGTCTCCCCGCCGCCGTCCTCGGCCGCCCCGTCCCCCGCTCCCTCCGTGACCTCGTCCGCGCCCTGGGACGGAACCGAGGCCCCGCCCGGTCCCCTCTATCCGCCCCCGGCTGGAGAGCCCTGGCAAGCACCCGCAGGAGACCGACCGTGAACACCCCCCTCCCTGATGTCCCCGAAGTCCGAGTCGTCGGGCTCCCCCAGCTCACCCAGGGATTCGACCTGGTCGAGCGGCTCGACCTCCCCATGCATCTCAAGGTGCACGGTCCGCTGGAACCGGTGACCGGGGAACGGCTGGCGCAGCTCGCCGAGAACATGTCCCTGACCGGCCGCGGCGGCGCCGGATTCCCCTTCGCCAAGAAACTGCGCGCGGTGGCCACGGCCGCGATCCGCCGCGGTGTACGTCCCGTCGTCGTGATCAACGGCAGTGAGGGCGAGCCCGCCTGCCGCAAGGACACGGTGCTGCTCAACCGTGCCCCCCATCTGATACTCGACGGCGCGCTGCTGGCCGCCGAGGCGCTCGGCGCCCGCACGCTGGTCGTCGCCGTCACCCGTAACTCCACCGAGGTCTCGATCCGCGCGGCGCTCGCCGAGCGCGGGCTCTCCGACCGGCGCGGCCAGCAGTTGCGCGCACGGGTGGTCCGTACGCCGGAGCGCATGGTCTCGGGCGAGGCCTCGTCCGTGATCCGCGCCATCGGCGGCGGTCCCGCCCTGCCGCCGGGCCGCCGTGAGCGCGCCGCCGAGTCCGGTGTCGGCGGTCTTCCGACGCTGCTGTCCAACGCGGAGACCTTCGCCCAGCTCGCCATCGGCGCCCGGATCGGCGCCCGCCGCTACGCCCACACCGGGCTCGACACCGAGCCGGGCACCGTCATGCTCACCATCTCGGGCGCGGTCGCCCGTCCCATGGTGGTCGAGGTGCCGACCGGTGTGCCGCTGCGCTACGTCCTCCAGATGGCCGGCGCCCCGCCGCTGCCGCAGGGCGTGCTGACCGGCGGCTACCACGGCAACTGGATCGACTCGGTGGCCGCCCACGAGGCCGTCGTCTCCAAGGAGTCCCTCGCGTCCTTCGGCGGCGCGCTGGGCGCGGGCGCGATCCTGCCCATCGGCCCCGAGACCTGTCCGCTGGGTGAGGCGCTCCGGGTCGCCAACTGGCTCGCGGCCGAGACCGCCGGCCAGTGCGGCCCCTGCAAGCTCGGACTGCCCGCCGCGGCGGGCGGTCTCTCCGACGTCATCAACGGCGGCGGTCCCGCCGCGCTGGAAGCGCTGCGCGCGGTGACCCAGGCGGTCAAGGGCCGGGGCGCCTGCAAGCATCCCGACGGATCCGCGCGCTTCTTCGCCTCCACCCTCTCGGCGTTCACCGACGACCTCGCCGCGCATGTGCTGGACGGGGGCTGCGGACGCCGGACCACCGGTGTGCTGCCGCTGCCGGGCCCCGGCTACCAGGACGCCGAGGAGTCCATCCCGAGCGGCGAGAAGCTCGCCGTGGACTGGACGCTCTGCCAGGGACACGGCCTCTGCGCCGACATCGTCCCCGAGCTGATCAGGCTGGGCCCCGACGGCTATCCGGCGCTCGCGGACGCGTCGGTCCCCATGCATATGCGCGGACGGGCCCAGCGCGCCGTGCGCAGGTGCCCCGCGCTCGCCCTCCGTATCGAGCAGCCGGCGCCCGAGCGCCCCGCGCGCGCGGCGCTGCCGCCCGGCGGTGGCCGCAAGGCCCTGGGTCCCGGGCGCGGTTGAGCACACGGGCGGGCGGGGCCTCCGGGTCCCGCCCGCCGGTCTCCCGGCCCGCTCCGCGCCCCGCGCACACGAAGAAGCGGGCCATCCGATTCGGATGGCCCGCTTCTTCCGTCGCCCGACATCCGGACAACCACGGTGGAGCTAAGGAGAATTGAACTCCTGACCTCCTGCATGCCATGCAGGCGCTCTACCAACTGAGCTATAGCCCCGTGCTGTGCACCGCCCCTGAGCTTCCCTTCTGGGCTTCCCCTTGGCGGCGTCGCCAACATTACACGGTCCCTCCGCCCGATCACCAAATCGTTTCTGGTCTGTACCGATTTGCCCGGTACTGTCGCCCTTCGTGACTGCTCCCGTATTTGTGCGGCTCGTCCGGAAGCGCGACCGGCGCCCCTCCCCCCGGGGTGCGCTTCTGGTCGCCGCCTCCGTCTGTCTGGTCTCCTTCGCCGCGTTCTGGACCGCGCAGCGCGCCGCCGGGGTGTCGATGATCGATCTGACGGTCTACCGCGCCGAGGGCCGTACGGTGCTCGACGGGCTGGACCTCTACGCGATGCGCGCCACCCATGCCCGGCTTCCCGCGACGTATCCGCCCTTCGCCGCGCTGCTGTTCACCCCGCTCACCCTGCCCGGTGTGCCGGTGCTGCGCACCCTCGCGACCGCCGGGAATCTGCTGCTGTTCGTCGTGTACGTACGGCTCTCCCTCCGGCTCGTCCTCCAGGGAAGGACACGCCCTCCTAAGGAGGCGTCACGGAGGACGCCCCGGCCGTGGATGGCGACGCCGTGGGTGGCGACGCTGTGGGTGGCCGCGTTCGCCGTCTGGTGCGAACCGGTCTGGACGACGCTGCGGTACGGGCAGATCAACCTGCTGCTCGCGGTGGCGGTGCTGTGGGATCTCACACGGGAGCCCGCACGGGGGCCCTGGCACCGCTGGGCGGGCGCCGGCATCGGTTTCGCCGCCGCCGTCAAGCTCACGCCCGCGCTCTTCGCCGTCCTGCTGCTGCTCGTCGGACTGGTGCGGGCCCGCCGGGCGGGCCGGAAAGCGGGCTGGAGGGCGCGCTGGAACCCCTGGCTGCGCCAGGCCGCGACGGCCGCCGCGGTCTTCGTCGTCGCGACGCTCCTGGCCGCCGTCGTCCTCCCCGGGGACTCACTCCGCTTCTGGACCGGAGCCGTCTTCGAGGCCGGCCGCGCGGGCCGCGCCGAGGACCCCGCCAACCAGTCGCTGCGCGGGGTGCTGGCCCGGCTGCTGCACACCGGCGACCCCACGCCCTGGTGGCCCGTGGCCGTCGCCCTGGTGGCCGTGGCGGGGCTCGTCGCGGCGGTCGCGGCGGCGCTGCGCGAGGAGCGCGCCGGGGCGGTGGCCGCCTGCGCGGCGACGGCGCTGCTGATCAGCCCGGTCTCCTGGTCGCACCACTGGGTGTGGTGTGTACCGATGGTGCTGTACGTCGCGGTGCGCCGGGGAGCCGGGTGGGCGGCGGCCTTCTGGCTGATCTTCTGTTCGTATGCCCTGTGGTGGGTGCCGTACGAGCCCGGCGGCCCCGAACGGGCCCAGGGCGCCCTGGAGATGGCGCTCGCCGCGCTCTGTCCGCTGGCGGCCCTGGCCCTGATCGGTTCTCTGCTCGGGGACGCCGTCAGGGCCCGGCGCCCCGGGGACACGGTCAGGCCGTGGCGAACGAGTAGAACCGCTTGAGCGTGCAGTGCTCGTCCAGGAGACGGCCGTAGATCGGCTCGCCCTCCAGTTCCCGGTAGGTCTCGATGGGGTCGCCTTTTATGATCAGCGCCCGCGCGCACTCCTCGCACCAGTACTGGAACTCGGGGTTGATCGGGTCCATGTCACGGACGATCGGCGTACCACTGCCGCACCAGTCGCATTTACGCCTGTGGGCACCCATCAATCAGCTCCAACAGTGGCCGCAGGCCGTACACACGTAGGAAATCCCGCCGTTGTCACCGAGCACTTGAGCCACCTGGGACGAACCGCACGAGGGGCAACTGAGGCCGGCGAGCGCCTCCGCCGGGGCAAGCAGGTCATCGGGCTCCTCGACGCTGCTGGCGGACAATACGGCTCTCCCTTCCGGTCCGGCCCGTCGTCCCCTCCGGTCGTCCGATTCTGCCACGCCGGAGCCCGGTGAGCAGCCGGAAAAAGCCGCCCTCTAAGGGCTGATACCGGACGCCTTCGAGTGAGGGAACGCCTGATCGTGCCGACAGGAGCTGCCGACACGCCCGGGATCGCGGCACCGGCGGGCGCGAGCCGCGCACACAGGAGGGCGTCGGCCGGCGCGTGGAGCGGCCCGCCACCGCGTGCGGAGCGGCGCCGTGGCGGACCATCGCCGCACAGCAGAAATCCCGCCCCTGGACAGGGACGGGATCCGGATTGTGGAGCTAAGGAGAATTGAACTCCTGACCTCCTGCATGCCATGCAGGCGCTCTACCAACTGAGCTATAGCCCCGCGTGTTCTTCGCGCTCCGCGCTGCGAACAAGAAGAACTTTAGCCTGCGACCTGCCGGAAAGTGAAATCCCGGTCCCGCCGCCGTCCGGAGCGCTCAGTCGTCGTCCGGAGCGCTCAGTCGTCGTCGCCGAGGACCGGTTCGGGGAGGGTTCCCGCGTTGTGCTCCAGCAGCCGCCAGCCGCGCGCGCCCTCGCCGAGGACCGACCAGCAGCAGTTGGAGAGCCCGCCGAGGCCCTCCCAGTGGTGTGCCTCCAGGCCCAGCAGCCGGCCGATCGTGGTGCGGATCGTGCCGCCGTGGCTGACCACCACGAGCGTGCCGTTGTCGGGCAGCTTCTCGGCGTGGTGGAGGACGACGGGCGCGGCCCGGTCGGCGACCTCCGTCTCCAGCTCGCCGCCGCCGCGCCGTACGGCCTCGCCGCGCTTCCAGGCCGCGTACTGCTCGCCGAACCGCTCGACGATCTCCTCGTGCGTCAGCCCCTGCCAGGCGCCCGCGAAGGTCTCCCGGAGGCTCGCGTCGTACGAGACGTCCAGCCGGGTGATCGCGGCCAGCTCGGCGGCGGTGGCGGCCGCCCGCTGAAGGTCCGACGAGATGATCGCGTCCGGCTTCAGGGAGGCCAGCAGCCGCGCCGACCGCCGCGCCTGGGCGACGCCGGTGGCGGCCAGCTCGATGTCCGTGGAGCCCTGGAAGCGGCGCTCGACGTTCCAGGCGGTCTGGCCGTGCCGCCACAGGACCACCCGGCGGCCCCTGCCGCCCTTGCTGCCGTTCAGCGCAGCTCACCGTCCGCGCCACCGGCGGCCCCGGCGACTCCGGCGTGCTCCGCGGCCTTGCCCCGGGTCTTGACGGCGTCCTCGGGCAGCGGCAGCTCGGGGCAGTCCTTCCACAGCCGCTCCAGGGCGTAGAAGACGCGCTCCTCGCTGTGCTGCACATGCACCACGATGTCGACGTAGTCCAGCAGGATCCAGCGGGCGTCGCGGTCGCCCTCGCGGCGCACCGGCTTGGCGCCCAGCTCCTTCTGGAGCCGCTCCTCGATCTCGTCGACGATCGACTTGACCTGGCGGTCGTTGGGCGCGGAGGCGAGCACGAAGGCATCGGTGATCGACAGCACATCGCTGACGTCGTACGCGATGATGTCGTGCGCGAGCCGGTCGGCGGCCGCCTGGGCGGCGGCGTTGACGAGCTGGATGGAACGATCGGTAGCGGTCACAAGCAGGCTTTCGTCGACGGTCATGGAGACATCCAGGATCTCACGCTCCACCGCTCCCCGGCACAGGCATTCTCCGCGGCCCGGCCCCGCCGCCGTTCCGCCCCCGCCGTGCCCCCGTCCCGCCCTCAGGACCGGCCCGGACGAGGGCCGGTCCTGAGGGCGGGATCCTGAGGGCGGATCCCGGGGGCGGGGTCCTGAGGGCGGGATCCTGAGGGCGGGATCCTGAGGGCGGGATCCTGAGGGCGGGATCCTGAGGGCGGGATCCTGGAGGCGGAAGGTGTCTCAGTTGACCTTGTAGTCCCCGCCCAGGACCACGGAGACATCGGCGTTGGCGGCGGGAGTTCCCTTCTTCACCGCGCTCGTCGGGAGCCCCAGCGTCTTGGCGACCTCGACCGCCTGCGGCTTGTTCGCGTCGTCGCCATAGCTGACCTGCGAGGACGTCTGCGCCAGACCGGTACCGGCGTCCACGAAGCCGTATCCGCCGTTGACCAGCGAGATCCGGGCCGACTCCGCCGCGTCCTGGTTGCCGCTCGCGTTCTTCACCCCGACCCGTACGGCCGCGCCCTGCTCCGGAGCGCTGACCGAGCCGCCCAGGACGTCCTTGACGAGCGTGTCGGCCGTCTCCTCGCTGAGCGCGCCGTCCGCTTCGACGGGCAGCACCGCCGTCCGGTAGTCGCCCACCTTCGCGTGCTCGGCGAGGTTGGCGAGCGAGGCGCCCAGATCCTTCTCGGGAAGCGACGGATCGAGGATCTGCCCGAGCGTCTCCACCGTGATCGTCGCGGCCTGCGGATCGTCCGACATCTTCCGCAGCACGCCCTGGAGCACCTGGCCGAACCGCTGGAGCTGCTTCGCCTCCGGCTCACCCGGCGCGCGGTAGGTGGCGTAGGCGACGGCCATCCGCCCACTGAGCGTCTGGTTCTCGCCCTTCCGCACCACCGGCGTCTCGCCCTTCTTCGCGGCGGGTACCTCGGTGTCGGTGGTCAGATCGATGGTGCCGACCAGCTCGACGAGATTGTCCAGATACGGGGTGTCCAGCCGCCAGGTTCCGGTGATCTTGGTGCCGAGCAGGGTCCCGATGGCCTCACGGGTGCCCTCGGAGCCGTCCTCGTCGACGGACTTGCCGAGCGTGGTGGACGTGCCGTCGTCATTGGGGACGGCGAGGGAGTTGGGCAGCAGGACGGTGGTCCCCCGGCCGGTCGTGGCGTTGTTGACCAGCAGCGCCGTGGACGTGCCCTTCTGCTTGGTGTTGTGCAGATGCACCACGATCACATCGCGCTTCTGCGGTCCCGTGGCCGTGCCCTGCTTCTCCTGCGCCGCGGACAGTCCGGGCAGCTTGCCCGCGTACCAGAGATAACCGACGCCTCCGGCGATCGCCAGGGCGAGGACGACGACCAGCGCCACCACCCGGTTACGGCCGCGGCGCCGGGCCTCCTCGCGCCGCTCGGAGCGGCTCTCGGTGAACGCGAGCCAGTCGATGACGTCTTCGGAGTCCTCGTCCGGCTCCTCGATGAAGGAGAACTGCTCGGTGCGGTGGTCGGGGTCCTGGGAATCGGCGCGCCGCTGCCCGGGTACGGCGGGCTGCTCGGGCGCCGGCTCCTCCACCACGCCGGGCACGGACGACTGTTGGCGCGACTCGTGCTCATGCTGCTGCTGTGGTGGTTGCTGCTGTTGTTGTTGCTGCTGGTGCTGCTGGGAAACGTGCTGTTGCTCCGGCGCATGCTGCTGGGCATCGTGCTGCTGGGGCGTCTGCTGCTGCGGGATGCTCCACTGCTGGGTCGCGTCGGCCTGGGTGGTGTCGACCGCGACGGGAGGCTGCCGGCCCGTCTCGTAGCCCTGCTGCTGCCCGGTGTCGTAGCTGTCGTAGCCGTATCCGTCGTAGCCGTATCCCTGCTGCTGGGCATAGGGGTCGTAGTGCCCCTGGGGCGGCGGCTGTTGGGGCTGCTGGGACTGCGGAGGCCCCTGGGCGTACGGGTCGTAGCCGTACCCCTGCTGGTCCTGCGATTGCTGCTGTTGTTGCTGTTGTTGCTGCTGCTGGTGGTGATGCTGCGGCTGCTGGTACACCGGCTGCCCGTACTCGTCGTACCCGACGAGCTGGGGCTGCGTGTAATACGGGTCGTACGGATCGTACGGCTGCTGCTGGTCGTTCACCGGTGCCCCTCTCCGTGGCTCAGTCGCTCATGCGCCGCGGTACAACTGCCGCTTGTCGATGTAGCGCACCACACCGTCGGGCACCAGGTACCAGACCGGATCGCCCTTCGCGACTCTCTCCCGGCAGTCGGTCGACGAGATCGCCAGCGCCGGCACCTCCACCAGCGACACCCCGCCCTTGGGCAGTCCGTCGGCCGACAGATCATGGCCCGGCCGTGTGACACCGATGAAGTGGGCGAGCGAGAACAGCTCTTCGTGATCCCGCCAGCTCAGAATCTGGGAGAGCGCGTCGGCTCCGGTGATGAAGAAGAGGTCCGCGTCGCCGTGGAGGGACCGAAGATCCCGCAGCGTGTCGATCGTATAGGTCGGGCCGCCGCGGTCGATGTCGCTGCGGCTGACCGAGAACTGCGGATTGGACGCCGTGGCGATGACCGTCATCAGATAACGGTCCTCGGCAGGGGAGACCGCCCGCTGGCTCTTCTGCCACGGCTGCCCGGTCGGCACGAACACCACCTCGTCGAGATGGAACAGGGCGGCCACTTCACTGGCCGCCACCAGGTGTCCATGGTGGATCGGGTCGAAGGTCCCGCCCATCACGCCGAGTCGGCGCCTGCCGCGGTCCGCGGCGGGGCCGGATCCATGACCGGTCACCGGGCCGGTTCGACCGCTCACCGGGCCGGTTCCGGCGCCGCTGGACGCTTGCTGCTCTCCCATGCGTCCAGAGCCTACTTGCACCGGGTTACGGGGCGGGATCAGCGGTCGCGGTTGAAGCGGGTGGTGATCCACAGCAGCAGAAGCAGCCCGAACAGCGCGCCGCCACCGATGAGGTAGGGGTTGAGGCTTTCGTGGTTGCCGCCGTGTTCGGCGCCCTCGGCGAGCATGACCAGGTTGGCGGCGGTGCCGGTGAGGCTCATCTTCAGCAGGCCCTATCGATCGTGTCGGAGCGGAGACTTCGCGCACATCGTATGCGGGGGCCTCGGGCACCCTCACGCCGACTCAGTCGTTGTGGTCGTTGTCGCGGTATCCGCGCAACAGGAACCAGGCGAGCAGGACGGCTCCGACCATGGAGGCGGCCAGCACGATCCGGAGCGTGTCGCCCGGTCCCTGCTGATCGGCTGCCGCGGCGAGCAGTGTGGCGGTATCCGGCATGTCGGTTGTGCTCCTCGGTCTCTCCGGCCGGCGCCCAGGGCCCTTCCCCGGGAAACACACGGCCGCGGCCCCCCGCCACACGGTAGCCCCAGGCCCTTAGTCTGGGGCCGTCAGGGGGACGAGGCCCGGACTCGTAGGAAGCGGGGACATCCATGACCGAAGCCGAAGACCACCACGGGGACGCACTCCACAAGAACGTGCCGAGCAGACAGCGCAAGCGCTTCCCGGGCATCTCGTCACGGGCGTACGAACACCCCGCGGACCGCTCGGCTCTGGTCGCTCTGCGCAAGCTCAGCGGGTTCGACACCGTCTTCAGGGCGATGAGCGCCTTGCTGCCGGAGCGGAGCCTGCGGCTCCTCTTCCTCTCGGACTCCGTACGGGTCGGCGACGCGCAGTTCGCTCATCTGCACGCCATGCTGCGGGACGCCTGTTACATCCTGGACCTGGAGAAGGTCCCCGCGATGTATGTGACGCAGGACCCGAAGCCCAACGCGATGTGCATCGGTCTGGACGAGCCGATCATCGTGGTCACCACCGGGCTGGTGGAGCTGCTCGACGAGGAGGAGATGCGGGCGGTCGTCGGCCATGAGGTGGGCCACGCGCTCTCCGGTCACTCCGTCTACCGGACGATCCTGCTGTTCCTGACCGGTCTGGCGCTCAAGGTCGCCTGGATCCCGCTGGGCAATGTCGCGATCATGGCGATCGTGACGGCGCTGCGCGAGTGGTTCCGCAAGTCGGAGCTGTCGGCGGACCGGGCCGGTCTGCTGGTCGGGCAGGACGCACGGGCGTCGATGCGCGGTCTGATGAAGATCGCGGGCGGCAACCATCTGCACGAGATGAATGTGGACGCGTTCCTGGAGCAGGCCGCGGAGTACGAGGCGGGCGGGGATCTGCGGGACTCCGTGCTCAAGATCCTGAACGTGCTGCCGCGTTCGCATCCCTTCACCACCGTGCGCGCCGCCGAGCTGAAGAAGTGGGCCGAGAGCCGTGACTTCCAGCGGATCATGGACGGCCACTACCCGCGCCGCGAGGAGGACAAGGACACCTCCGTCACGGACTCCTTCCGTGACTCCGCCGCGCATTACGCGGACACGGTCCGGGGCAGCAAGGACCCGCTGATGAAGCTGGTGGGCGATATCGCGGGCGGCGCGGGCGACCTCGGCGGGAAACTGCGCGGTGTCTTCACCGGCGGCAACGGCGGCAATGGCGGAAGCGGCGGAGGCGGTGGCACGGCCGACGGGAGCGGCAAGGGCAACGGCGACACCGGCACCGGCCCCGGCCCCGGCCCCGGCGACAAGAGCTGACCGCCCGCTGCCCCCCGAGGGCAGGTGCGAGCAGGTGCCACCCGAGGGCCGGGCGCGCCCCGGACCGCTGCCACCCGGGGGCGAGGGCCGCGCGCACCCCGCCCCCGGGTGACCGGGTGCACGTCCCCCCGGGTGGCCGGGCGCGGGGCCTCACCCGCCCTCAGGGCGCCGGGCTCGACGGGCTCGGGCTCCGTCGGGCCGGGGGCGGGCTCTGCCGGGTCGGGCTCGGCTGTGCCGTGCGGGCCAGCGTGCCGCACAGCGCCGTATCGGCCGGTCCCGCCGAGTAGGGGTCGGTACCGGCCGGATCGCCAGGCTTCGCCCGCTCACCGGCCAGCAGGGGCCGCAGCGTCGTCGGCGCCCGCGCCGAGCAGGCCTGCGGGCCCGCCAGGACCTGGCTGCTCACCACCTGCGCACGGTGCTTGATCAGATCCTCCACGTCGAACCGGAAGCGCATCTCGCGCCGGACGGTGAACAGCGACGCGTCGCGCACGGGCCGCCCGGCCGACTGCTCGGCGGCCCCGGCCGGCCGCAGCGCGTACACGAAGACATGGTCCGAGGTGATCTCCAGCGTCCCGGCCGAGGTCTGCTCGTAGCGCAGTGTGCCGCGCGCGCGTACGGCGCCCGCCGACGCCACCTTCGCCGGGTCGAACCGTACGAGCCAGCCGGCCGGGGTGTGCCGTCCGTCGTCGGCCGGGGCGGCGAAGCTGCGGTCGAACTGGTCGAGCTGGTCGGGTTCCAGCAGCACCCGCACCGGCCGCACCGTATGGCCCGTCAGTACGTCGGGATCCATCGAGGACGCCACGAGATAGTCCTTGACAGTGGTCAGCGCGGCCATCACCTGGCCCTCCGAGAAGTCCCCGGTCTCCCGCGCCGGGGGCAGCGCCACCCCGTCCGCGCCCTCCTGGAACTGCGCTGCCGGGCTGCGCTCGAAGAGATCGTCGGGTGCGCCGCCCGGCACCGGGTCCCTCGGGGCCAGCGGGACCACCGACATCCGCAATTGCGCCGCCGTACCGCCGATCGGGGGACGGTAGGGGTTGCGCAGGCCCAGATACACCGCCGTGCCGAAGGCCAGGACGATCACCAGGAAGAGCAGCAGCACCCGCCGGGGGCCGTGCCGGAGCCAGGGATGTCTCGGCCGTTTTCTCGGCGGGGGCGGCGGGACCCGCCGCACGGCGTGGGTGTGGTCCTTCATCCGCTCCTTGGCCGAGGCCTCACGGAGCCGGGCAGCGCGGATGAACGATTCGTCGAAGTCGACGGACCCGTATTCGTCGTCACCTCCGCCGGGGAGCCCCTCAGGTCCCCCTTCGGGTGGGTCTCCACGCCCTGCCATACCTTCAGAGTAGGTCGGCGGGGGCGATCGTAAACGCTCGGGCGACCGTCACGTACTGGTGCGGCACCCTTCCGCCATCCGGGTGAAAACCTGGGAATCCAGAGGACTTTCGGCAGGATCTCCGCGCGGCCCGAGCGCGGCCCGGCAGCGGGTCCGCACGGGCCGACGACGGGGTCCGCGCGGGCCGGCGGCGGGTCCGCGCGGGCCGGCGCCCGGGTCAGGGGGAGCGCGGAACCGCGGAGAGCGGGGGCCCCGAGGGGACCGCCGAGGCCCCGGGACCGATCGGCCCCGGCTTGTCGATCCCGGTCCTGACGGGCTGTGGGACCTGGTCGTCACGGCTGCTGGAGGCGCCGCGGTAGACGGCCGTGAAGGCGAGCGCGACCATCCCGATCCCCATCAGCAGCGCGAGCAGCCAGGCCACCGGGCGGTGCCAGCGGGCGCTGCCGCGGTACGGGCGCAGAGCGCCGCCGTGGCGTCCGTACGGGCCCAGGACCGCGTCGGGGTCGTCGGGATCGCACTCGTAATAGTCGGGACCGTAGACGCCGTCGCGGCCGTACAGCTCCTCGTACAGCTCGTCCTCGGGTGGTCCCCCGCCGGCCCTCGCCCGTGCCGCCTCGGCCTCGGCGCGCGCCTGCGCGGCGGCCAGCAGCCGCTCCACGGCGGAGGGTTCGTGCACGGTGGCCGACCGGACGAAGTCCTCGTCGAACACCACGGCGGCGAACTCCTCGTCCGCTCCTCCGCGGTCGTCGTCGGGCTCCCAGCCGTCCGGGAACGGCCTGCCCCCCACGTCGTCCGGCACCTCTTCAGAGTAGACCTGGGCGGTCGTTTTGGGCAGGCGGAGTCCGAACTCTCCCGGCTTCGTTCACAGTGCCCCCCGCCCGTGCCAGCGGGGTCCTTCCGCCCGTCCACCGTCCGTGAACGGGCCCCTACCTAACGGATATGGCCGTCGCCGGTGACGATGTACTTCGTCGAGGTCAGCTCGGGCAGCCCCATGGGGCCCCGCGCGTGCAGCTTCTGCGTGGAGATCCCGATCTCGGCGCCGAAGCCGAACTGTCCCCCGTCCGTGAACCGCGTGGACGCGTTGACGGCGACGGTCGTGGAATCGACCAACTGGGTGAATCGCCGGGCCGCCGCCTGCGAGGTGGTGACGATCGCCTCCGTATGGCCGGACGACCAGAGCCGGATATGGGCGACGGCCGCGTCCAGCGAGTCCACGACGGCGGCGGCGATGTCGTACGAGAGGTACTCGGTCTCCCAGTCCTCCGCGGTGGCCGCCACGACCTTCGCCTTCGCCCCCTCCGCGTACGCCAGCACCCGCTCGTCGGCGTGGACCGTGACCCCGGCGTCGGCGAGGGCGTCCAGCGCGCGGGGCAGGAAGGCCGCCGCGATGTCCTGGTGGACCAGCAGCGTCTCGGCGGAGTTGCAGACACTGGGCCGCTGCGCCTTGGAGTTGATCAGGATCTCGACGGCCATGTCGAGATCGGTCTCGGCGTCCACATAAACATGGCAGTTGCCGGTGCCGGTCTCGATGACGGGCACGCTGGACCCCTCGACGACCGTACGGATCAGGGAGGCACCGCCGCGCGGGATCAGCACGTCGACCAGCCCGCGCGCCCGCATCAGCTCCTGCACGGAGTCCCGGCCCTCGCCCGGCACGAGCTGGACGGCGTCGGCGGGCAGCCCCGCCCCGCCGACGGCGTCGCGCAGCACCCGGACGAGCGCGGTGTTGGAGGAGAGCGCCGAGGACGAGCCCCGCAGCAGCACGGCGTTGCCGGACTTCAGACAGAGGGCGGCGGCGTCCACGGTGACATTGGGGCGCGCCTCGTAGATGATCCCGACCACACCGAGCGGCACCCGCACCTGACGCAGGTCGATGCCGTTCGGCAGCGTGGAACCGCGGACGACCTCACCGACCGGGTCGGGCAGCGCCGCCACGTCCCGTACGTCCGCGGCGATGGCCCGCACCCGTTCCGGCGTCAGGGTGAGCCGGTCGACGACCGCCTCGCTCGTCCCCGCCTCCCGGGCACGGGTGACGTCCTCGGCGTTGGCCGTGACGATCTCGTGCGTACGGACCTCCAGCGCGTCCGCGATCGCCAGCAGTGCGTCGTCCTTGGCCGCGCGCGGCAGCGGCGCGAGGTCACCGGCGGCGGCACGGGACCGGTAGGCGGCCCTGGCGACCGGGGAGAGGTTGTCGTACGGCGAGAGGGAGGTCATGCCCGCAGGGTAGTGCGCCTCCTGCGGGCATTCCGCCCCTATTCCGTACTCCGAGACACTTCCGGGGGGGATGCCGGACCGCCCGGCCCCGGCCGGAAGCCGGAGCTGGGCGGAGTCGTTCTCGGAAGGCGGAAGGGCCGGAGCCGGTCTCAGAAGGGATGGACGCCCACGGGGGCCGCCGGGGGCGGTCCGTACCCCTCCGCGATCCGCTGGTGGTACGTCTCACGGTCGATGACTTCGAGACCCACGATCTCCCACGGCGGCAGCTTCGCGCTCGACCGGTGCTCGCCCCAGAGGCGCAGGGCCACCGCGGCGGCGTCGTGCAGATCCCTGGCCTCTTCCCAGTAGCGGATCTCCGCGTGGTCGTTCGCGTACCGGCTCGTGAGCAGAAATGGATGGTCGTGGGCAAGCTGTTCCAAGCCACGGCGGACCTCCGTCAGCGGAGTTTCGGCACCCGAGACGCTCAGCGTGATGTGCCACAACTTCGACACCGCACGGCCCTCCCGGCGCGCGTCCCTTCTCGATCCCGCCTCCCGCTGTCGCTCCTCGTCGAAGTCTTCCCCCGCTTCGACGCTGGTCAGGGCCCGTTCTTCCGCCATGGCCCGGCGGGCATGGGCGCTGCCCCCGGTCCCTCGGGGCACCGCCCCTGGGCGCGCTCGTCTCACCAGCGGCCTCCTGTTGTTGCGTCGTCGTGCTGTTCCCCCGCGTGTACCCCTGAGACAAAGTTGACCAGTCCCGGGCGGGGCATGGGGTGGTTTTGGTAAAGGTCCCCGTTAAAGGCAGTGGTTTCGGCCGTTTCCGGAACGAGGTCAGGGACGCAGGATGACCAGATCATCCCTGTGTACGACCTCGCGCTCGTAGGCGGGACCCAGCTCACGCGCCAGCTCACGGGTGGAGCGGCCGAGGAGCTGGGGGATCTCCTTGGCGTCGAAGTTGACCAGCCCGCGGGCGACGGCCCGGCCCTCGGTGTCCCGCAGTTCGACCGGGTCCCCGGCGCTGAACTCACCCTCCACGGAGGCGATTCCGGCCGGCAGCAGCGAGGTGCGCCGCTGGACGACGGCCCGTACGGCGCCGTCGTCCAGGGTCAGCGCGCCCTGCGGGGTGGAGGCGTGCGCGAGCCAGAGCAGCCGGCCCGTCGAGCGGCGCCCCGTGCGGTGGAAGTACGTACCGGTGTCGCGTCCCGCGAGCCCGTCGGCGGCGTGGCTCGCCGAGGTCAGCACCACCGGGACACCGGCGGCGGTGGCGATCGCGGCGGCCTCGACCTTGGTGACCATGCCGCCGGTGCCGAGACCGGCCTTGCCCGCGCTGCCGAGGGAGACACCCGCCAGATCGGCGGGGCCGCGCACCTCCGCGATCCGGGAGGTGCCCGGTCTGCTGGGGTCGCCGTCGTACAGCCCGTCGACGTCCGAGAGCAGGACGAGCAGATCGGCCCGGACGAGATGGGCCACGAGAGCGGCCAGCCGGTCGTTGTCGCCGAACCGGATCTCGTCCGTGGCGACCGTGTCGTTCTCGTTGACGACGGGCACGGCGCCCATGCCCAGCAACTGGTCGAGGGTGCGGTAGGCATTGCGGTAGTGGGCCCGGCGGCTGGTGTCGTCCGTGGTGAGGAGCACCTGCCCGACCCGGACGCCGTACCGGGCGAAGGACGCGGTGTACCGGGCGACCAGCAGTCCCTGCCCCACGCTGGCCGCGGCCTGCTGGCGGGCCAGGTCCCGGGGGCGGCGGACCAGTCCGAGCGGGGCGAGTCCGGCGGCGATGGCGCCGCTGGACACCAGGACGATCTCCTTCTCACCGCCGCTCCTGACCTGGGCGAGCACATCGACGAGGGCGTCGACACGGTCGGCGTCGAGCCCGCCGGAGGCGGTGGTGAGCGAGGACGAGCCGACCTTGACGACGATCCTGCGGGCCCGCGCCACCACCTCGGCGCGCCCGGCCGGCTCCGGCACCTCCGCCGGCACCGACGCCTCCGCCGGTTCCGGCCGGCCCGTCCGCTCCGGCCGGTCCACCGGGTCCGGGCGCCGCACCGGCTCGGGCCGTCCCGCCGCGCCGGTCCGCTCCCCCGGGTCCGGCCGTCCCGCCGCGTCCCGTTTCCCCGCCGCGTCCTGCCGTGCCGCTGCCACGTGCTCTGCCTCTGCTCTCACTGCGCTTCTCGCCGCGCATCGTGCCGCGCCCGCCGTCGGGGGCTCACCGTCGGGGAGCCTCCCGACCGGTCAGCGTACGCGGGCCACGCCCGGGGACGGCGCGTCTTTTCAGTGGGTGGGACGGGGGGCGCGCACCCGCTTTCACGACCCAATCCGCGCCCCCGCACAACCGGATGCCGGTGACAGCAGTCTGTCAGGTGTGACAACGGTGGGGAAACATCGCTCTCCGGGCGGGGATAGGCTGACGGTCGGCAGCGCCCCTCGCTTCACCGACGGCGGCGCCTCTTCCCCCCGTGTAGCACGCCGGGCAATCACACACGAGATGGGCCACCAGCAATGCCAGTAAAAGTGAGCGTCGTCATTCCGGTTTACAACCCCGGTAAATACATCGATCCCTGCATCGATTCACTGCTGGCCCAGACCCTGCCGGCGGCCGATTTCGAGGTGCTGTTCGTCGACGACGGTTCGACCGACGACACCCCCGGCCGGCTGGACAAACTGGCGGAGGAGCATCCGCACTTCCGGGCGATCCACATCCCCAACTCCGGCTGGCCCGGGAAGCCCAGGAACATCGGCGTGTCCGAGGCGAAGGGCGAGTACGTCCAGTTCGTCGACCAGGACGACCACCTGGCCTCCGACGCCCTGCGACGGCTGTACGAGATGGGCCACCGCAACGGCTCGGACATCGTGATCGGCAAGGTCGCGTCCAATTTCCGCGGCGTTCCGCACGGCGTGTTCAGGACGAACCGCGAGAAGTGCGATCTCACCAATGCCCCGCTCTACGACAGCCTCACTCCGCACAAGATGTTCCGTACGGAGTTCCTCCGCGAGAACAACATCGCGTACCCCGAGGGAAAGCGGCGCCTCGAGGACCAGCTCTACATGATGCAGTCGTATTTCCCCGCGAAGGTCGTCTCGATCCTGGGGAATTACACCTGCTACTACTACTCGAAGCGGGACGACGGACAGAACGCGGGTTCGGCCAAGCTGGTGCCGTCCGGGTACTACGGCAACCTCCGCGAGGTCCTCCAGGTCGTCGTCGACAACACCGAACCGGGTGAATTCCGGGACCGGTTGCTGCGCCGCTTCTACCGGGTCGAGATGCTCGGCCGGCTGAGCGAGCCGGGTGTGCTCAACTTCACCCCGGAGTACCTGGAGGAGATGTGCGACGCCATCCGCCCGCTCGCCGACGACTTCATGAACGACGCCGTGCACGAGGGGCTGGGCGCGCTGACCCGGCTGCGCTCCACCCTGCTGCGGTCCGACGACCGCGAGGGGCTGATGAGGCTCGCCCGGCTCGCCTCCTCGATCAAGGGCGCCGCCCGCCTGGAGGACTTCGCCTGGGAGTCCGACGGCAGGATCGCGCTCACGCTGACAGGCCGGCTGGTCCACGGCGAGAACAAGGAACCACTGCGTCTCGTCCGCCGCGACGACCGGTACTTCCTGCACCCGGGGATCACCGAGGGGCTGCTGCCCGCCGGTGAACTCCTCGATGTCACCGACGACATGGACGGCTTCAAGGGCGAACTGTCCCTGCGCAACCGGGAGACCGCCGTCGAGTGGGCCTGCCCCGTCGACTACACCTCCGAGATCGCGAAGCTGGACGGCGACACGTACGAGGTCGTGCTGCGCGGCCGGGGCCATGTCACCAGCGAGGCGGTCAAGGGGCGCGGCCGGGTCTCCCGCGGTTTCTGGGACATCTGGGTGCCGCTGCGCGGACTCGGGCTCGTACGGAAGGCACGGCTCGGCGCCGACCGCGATCCGCGCGTGGACGCCGCGTGCCTGCCCGCCGTGCTCGGTTCACCCGCGCGCGTCGTCATTCCGTACTTCACCGACCCGCACGGCAATCTCACCCTCGATGTCGCGGGCCGCGCCAAGAAGCTGGCCACCTATCTGGCGGACCGGCCGGTGCGGCGGATGCCCGGCAGCCGGCCCGAGCTGCGTCTCGATGTGTTCACCGGCCCCAAGTCCGGCTCCCGGGCAGTCGAGCTGATCGTGACCGCCGCGGACGGCAGCGTCCGTACGCTGCCCGCCACCCTGCGCCCCGACCACGGCCGGGCGCATCTCGCCGTCCCGGCGCGCGTGCCGGATCTGCCGGCCGGCCCGGCGCGGCTGTCGGCGCGGCTGGACGGCCCCAAGGGTCCCGAACTGCCGCTCTGCGAGGTGCCCGTGGGCGCCGGCGGCCGGATCAGGCTCGACCACAGCGACCTGGCCGTGGTCGACGCCGCGCTCGTACGGGTGGTCACGGTGCAGCGCCGCAGGGCGACCCTGCGCCGGGTGCTGCGCTCGGCGGGCGGGCCGATCGTACGGCGGCTCCCCTCCGCGGCACGCAAGCGGGTGCGCCGTCTCGCGGCCCGTTTCTGAGGCCCCGGCCCCGACCCCGACGCGGCCCGACCCGCCCGCGTCTTCCCCGAGCGATACGCGCGGTGCGACCAGAACACCGTGCGACAAGACCGTGCGACAAGAACAAGGACGTGATCACATGCGGCAGCTCTCCGTCGAAGGCGCCTGGGTGCAGGAACCGAAGGTCTTCCCGGACAGCCGTGGCAGCTTCCACGAGTGGTTCAAGGCCTCCGACTTCACCGGGGCGGCCGGCCACTCGCTGCGTCTCGCCCAGGCCAACTGCTCCGTGTCCAGCCGTGGCACGCTGCGCGGTGTCCACTTCGCCGATGTGCCTCCCGGCCAGGCCAAGTATGTGAAGTGTGTGCGCGGCGCGGTGCTCGATGTCATCGTGGACATCCGCGTGGGCTCCCCGACGTACCGTCAGTGGGAGGCCGTACGGCTGGACGATGTGGACCATCACGCGGTCTATCTCGCCGAGGGGCTCGGCCACGCGTTCATGGCGCTGACGGACGACGCGACGGTGGTCTATCTCTGCTCCGAGGGGTACGCCCCCGGGCGTGAGCACGGCATCAATCCGCTGGACCCGGCGCTCGGCATCGAGTGGCCCCAGGGCATCACCCCGCTGCTCTCCGACAGGGACGCACAGGCCCCGACCCTCGCGGAGGCCGAGGCCCAGGGCCTGCTGCCCTCGTACGAGGAGTGCCGGGCGTACTACACGGAGCTGGCCGCCCGGAGCTGACCGGCCGCCTGCCACCCACGGACAGCGGCACAGGAACGGCACAGAAGAGGGGCCCGAGCGATCCTGGATCGCTCGGGCCCCTCTTCCATGACTCCTCCGCGGCTCCGGTGGCCGCGGTGCGCGCGTCAGCCGGAGACCGCTTCGATCTGCTTGCGCAGCGGCGCGAAGGCCGACCGGGGACGGCGCAGATTACGGGCCCGCGCCAGCGCCGGCCAGAAACCGGCCCCGAGCAGCGCCTCGGGCCGCACCGCGTTCTTGCGGACCAGCACCTCGTCGGGCACGTTCTGCGGGTCCGGTACGACATACTCCTCGATGATCTTGTCGTACGCGTCCTTCAGCACCGTGCTCTCGGGGTTCGCGCCGAAGATGGCCACCACCCCGGTCGGCTCGGTGTCGACATCGACGACCAGCAGATCGGGGCGGAACCGCCGCAGCACCTGGGCGACCTTGTAGACGTCGCCGGCCCAGAACTTGGTGTGCCGGTCACGCGCCGCCTCGTCGACATCGCGCGGCAGCATGTCGTCCAGGACGATCACGCTGGACCAGCGGGAGTGCTTCTCCACATTCATGAAGTCGCGCAGCGCGAACTCGAACAGGTGCATGCCGTCGATGAACGACAGCTCCAGCTTCGGGTCGCCGCCGAGAAGATTGACCGGGTCCCGGCGGGCCAGCGCACGGAACGGATTACGGCCGTTGCGCAGATGGATCAGAGGATCCTTGCGCGCGAAGAAGTCGTCACTGGTGGCCTTGACCAGATGGACATCACAACTGATGTCCGTGACAACCCGGAACGCCGGGTCGACGGCCACCGACGGAACCCGGGACAGTGCCAGGCTGCGCCCGTCATTGACCCCGATTTCCAGATAGTTGCGGGGTTTGTACACACGGTGCAGTTGGCGCAGGAAGCCGTGGCGATCCACGTAAGGGCCCTTCACTGAGAATCAAAAACTGGGGATTGATTCTCAGTGAACTTAGTGGGCCCAGAGGTTGTACGTAAACATCTACTGGTCAGTAACACCCGTTTGGCGCTCCGCCGCCACCAGGGCGGGAAATGCCTCTCCGAGCGCCGCGCGCCAGTCCCTGATCGGGTCGATCCCGGCCCGCTTCCACCCCTCGTGTCCCAGCACGCTGTACGCGGGCCGGGGCGCGGGCCGTACGAAGGCCGCACTGGTGGTCGGACGGACCCGCTCCGGGTCCGCGCCGAGCAGCCGGAAGATCTCCCGGGTGAAGCCGAACCAGGTCGTCTCACCGCCGCTGGTGCCGTGGTAGATCCCCGGCTCGGCCGCCCCTTCCAGCGCCGCCCCGCCGAGCCGCACCAGCAGGTCCGCGAGATCGGCGGTCCAGGTCGGCTGGCCGCGCTGGTCGTCCACCACGTCCAGGGTGTCCTTGACGGACTCCAGTTTGATCATCGTACGGACGAAGTTCCCGCCGCCCGCTCCGTACAGCCATGCCGTACGGACCACGTAACCGGTCTCCGGGAGGGTGTCGAGCACCGCGCGCTCCCCGGCCAGCTTGGTGCGGCCGTAGGCGCTGCGCGGGCCGGTGGGGTCGTACTCCCCGTACGGCGTCCGCCCCTCCCCGTCGAAGACATAGTCCGTGGAGACCTGGAGCAGGACGGCGCCCGACCCCGCGCAGGCCTCGGCGAGGACCCGGGGGCCGGTGCCGTTGACCGCGAGCGCCTCGGCCTCCCTGGCCTCGGCGTCGTCCACGGCCGTCCAGGCGGCGCAGTTGACCACCACGGCCGGTGAGTGCGCCGCCAGGGCCGCGCGCACCGCGGCGGGATCGGTGATGTCCAGCGCGGTACGGTCCAGGCCGACCGCGCGCTCCCCCGCGGCCCCGAGCCGGTCCAGCAGGTCCTGGGCCAGCATCCCGCCGCCGCCGGTGACGAGCCAGCCGCCGCTCACAGCGCCGCACGCCCCTTCAGCGGCTCCCACCAGGCGCGGTTGTCGCGGTACCACGCCACGGTCTCCGCGAGGCCCGTGGCGAAGTCCTTACGGGGCTCGTACCCCAGCTCCGTACGGATCTTGGCGCAGTCGACGCTGTAGCGGCGGTCGTGGCCCTTGCGGTCGGTGACGTACTCGACGCTGGTGTCCCAGTCGGCTCCGCAGGCCTCCAGCAGCAGCCCGGTCAGCTCCTTGTTGGACAGCTCCGTACCGCCGCCGATGTTGTAGACCTCGCCGGCCCGGCCCTTCGTACGGACCAGTTCGATGCCCCGCACATGGTCGTCGATGTGCAGCCAGTCACGGATGTTCCCGCCGTCGCCGTACAGCGGGACCTTCTTGCCGTCCAGCAGATTGGTGATGAAGAGAGGGATGACCTTCTCGGGGAAGTGGTGGTGCCCGTAGTTGTTGGAGCAGCGGGTCACCCGCACATCGAGGCCATGGGTGCGGTGGTAGGAGAGAGCGATCAGATCGCTGGACGCCTTGGCCGACGAGTAGGGCGAGTTGGGCTCCAGCGGATGGGTCTCCGGCCAGGAGCCCTCGTCGATCGAGCCGTAGACCTCGTCGGTGGAGATGTGCACGAAGGTCTTCACACCCGCGCGGTGCGCCGCGTCGATCAGGGTGTGGGTGCCCACCACATTCGTCCGGACGAACTCGGCGCCGCCGTCGATGGAGCGGTCGACGTGCGACTCGGCGGCGAAGTGCACCACCTGGTCGTGCTCGGCCATCAGCTTGGCGACCAGCTCCGCGTCGCAGATGTCGCCCTGGACGAAGGCGAATCCGGGATGGCCCCGGACCTCGTCGAGGTTGGCCGGATTGCCCGCGTAGGTGAGCTTGTCCAGCACCGTCAGTTCGACGTCGCCGGGGCCCTGGGGCCCCAGCACCGTACGGACGTAGTGCGAGCCGATGAAACCGGCACCGCCGGTCACGAGAATCCTGTGGGTCATGAAGAGATCTGCACCTTGCTGTGGTCGCCGAGGACGAGTCGGTGGGCGGACGGGTTGCGGGGAGCGGGGGTGATCTCGACATCACGGCCGATCAGCGACGCCTCCACCCGGCGCACACCGGTGAGGGAGGAGCCCCGCAGGACGATGGAGTACTCGATCTCGCTGTCCTCGATCCGGCAGCCCTCGGAGACCGACGTGAAGGGACCGATGTAGGCGTCGCTGATCACCGTGCCCGCGCCGATGATCGCGGGACCCACGATCCGGCTGCGGGTGACCCGCGCGCCCGCCTCGATCCTGACCCGCCCTATGATCTCCGTCGCCTCGTCGACCGATCCGTCGCGGGACGGCTCGACGGTCTCCAGCACCGAGCGGTTGACCTCCAGCATGTCGGCGACGTTGCCGGTGTCCTTCCAGTACCCGGAGATGGTCGTGGAGCGGACGTCGCGACGCTGGTCGATCAGCCACTGGATGGCATGGGTGATCTCCAGCTCGCCCCGCCAGGACGGCTCGATGGAGCGCACGGCCTCGTGGACGGCCGGGGTGAACAGATAGACACCGACGAGCGCGAGATCGCTCTTGGGTTCCTTCGGCTTCTCCTCCAGGGCCACCACCCGGCCCTCGGAGTCGAGTTCGGCCACCCCGAACGAGGTCGGGTTGGGGACCTTGGTCAGCAGGATCTGCGCGTCGGGGCGCTCCGCGCGGAAGCCGTCGACCAGTCCGCTGATGCCGCCGACGATGAAGTTGTCGCCGAGGTACATCACGAAGTCGTCGTCGCCGAGGAAGTCACGGGCGATGAGCACCGCGTGCGCCAGTCCGAGCGGCGCGTCCTGCTGGAGATAGGTGACCTTTATGCCGAACTTGGACCCGTCGCCGACCGCCTCGCGGATCTCCTCCGCGGTGTCGCCGACGATGACGCCGACCTCGGTGATGCCCGCCTCGGCGATGGCTTCGAGGCCGTAGAAGAGCACGGGCTTGTTGGCAACGGGCACGAGCTGTTTCGCGGAGGTGTGGGTAATGGGCCGCAGACGGGTGCCTGCCCCGCCGGACAGTACGAGAGCCTTCACATTCCCTATCCCATGCTGAGATTCCGATGCTGTCCGGGCGTCGCCCGACAGCATGATTTTACCTACGATTTCCGGCACGGCCCGTCGTTGGACACCTTGAGCGAACCATTCCGGCCCCCCGGGGTGTGCGGTTGTACGCCCCGGGGCTCATGTGTGCGCGGGCGCTCCCGGGGCGGACGCACCCCCGGACGGACGCACCCGGGCCGAGGAGCGCACCCGGGCCGGTCGGCGCGCCCGGCGCGACGGAGGCACCCAGGCCCTGTCCGCTAGGACGACGTCAGCGCGTACCGGGTCCTGAGCTGTGTACGCACCCGCCGCGCCACCCGGAGCAGCAGTGATCTGCGTCTGCGCGCGGCCCGGGGCGCCTCGATGCGCTCCAGGCCCGGTCTGCCCACCCAGTCCGGCACGGTGACCTCGTACGAGGCGTCCGGGATACCGCTCCCGCGGTCCCCGAAGTGCGGGAAGGCGAGATACGGCGTACGGGCGCGGCCCCTGCGGACCACCTCGGGTCTGGTCTCCGCCTTGATGAAGTCGAGCATGTCGCGGAGCAGATCGAGCCGCCCCAGGGCCACGCACTCCAGCCGCAGCCGCTCGGCGACCTTGATGCGGCGGGCCACCGAGGGCGTCCAGTGACGGGCCATCAGCGGCGCGGCCAGTTCCAGCTTGTGCCGCTGGATCTCCTCCGGCTGCTTCATGAGCCCGTGCGCGAACTGCTGGATCAGCCCGACCGTGAACGGTCTGACCATCAGCCGGTCGCGCTTCGGTCCCGCCGGCACCAGTTCGGCGATCAGATCCATGAGAGCGCCCGCGGCCTCGAACCGCAGCGTGTAGCTGCCGCTCTTGGTCACATGCTTGCCGTCGTCCCGGCCGACGAGGTAGTAGCAGGTGTAGTCGGCGATCACCGAGACACCCCTGCCCCGGATGTACGCCTCCATGGTGAAGAGCGCGTCCTCCCCGGTCTTGAAGGTCTCGTCGAACCGCAGCCCGAGCCGTTCGAGCAGCTCACGCCGGAAGAGCTTCTGCGCGCTCAGCGTGAAGATCACCTGAGAGCTGTAGATGTCCACGCGCTCGGCCGTCCGGTGCCACATGGAGCCGGGAGCGCCCCTGTTCACCCCCACGACCTTGCCGAGCACCACATCCGTACCGGCGCGGTCGGCCATCGTGACCATCCGCTCCAGCGCTTCCTCGCCGAAGTAGTCGTCCGCGTCGAGGAAGAAGACATAGCGCCCTCTGGCCAGTCCCAGACCCACATTGCGCGGTCCGCTGGGACCGCCCGAATTGGCCTGGCGCACCACCCTGGTCGGGATGGCTGTCCGTGCCGCGAATTCCTCCAGATACTCCCCCGTGCCGTCGGTCGAGCCGTCATCGATGGCGACGATCTCGATTCGGTCGGCCCCCAGCGTCTGGGCCTCCACCGATTCCAGGCAGCGAATCAGATAAGGCATCGCTTCATACGCCCCGACGATCACGCTAACGTCAGGAACTGGAATTTCGTTCATCAGAATTCAAGACAATCGGCATCGGATGTTGGTTGTCTTGTCACGATCTTCAGTATCCGTGATGCGCGTCACAGTGGGCGACCGCCGCGCCGTAACGGCGTATCAACTCCCTTACGGAAAAGGCCCGGCGGCGCGTCCGAGGACGCACCGCCGGGCCTGGCGAGCCCTAGGGGACTCAGCCCCGTACCGGGGAGTCCAGATCCGTGCTCTCGGGAGCGGAGTCGTCCGGCGCCGCGGCCTCCTCGGGCGCCCCGAGACGCTGCTCCACCGCCACATTGCGCGCCTGGGCCCGCGCCGCCAGCGCGTGCGCCGCCGCGTTGAACTGCTCGATCGACGACGGCTCGTCGGGCCCCAGCAGATACCGCTTCAGCTCACGCCGGCCGGCCGCCAGCGGGTCGGCCGACGGATCGGCCACCGCGGCGAGCAACTGGTCCAGCTCCCGCGCGCTGTTGGAGAGGATCACGGCGGCCCGTACGGCGGTGTTCTGCCGCTTGAACTCCTCCGGGCCCAGAGCCGCCGAGTCGCTGACCGCGTACGGCTTGCCGCTGGCGATGAAGTCCGACACCACGCTGGAGATGTCCGAGACCATCGCGTCCGACTCGTTGAAGCAGTCGTACAGCCGCGGCTCGGCGCCGGTGATGACCCGGTGCTCCCACCAGCCGAAGGAGCGCCAGTACGCGCTGTTCCACTCGTCCCGCAGCCGTGTCAGCTCCGCCTGCCGCGCCGGGTCGGCCTTGGCGTCGCGCGACTCCTCCGCCTCGTCCCTGCTCGCGTCCGCCACTCCGGACAGCGTGGACAGCCGCGCCTCGATCCGGGCCAGCTCGACCCGGGCCGCGCCCTGTCCGTCGCGCAGCGCCGCCCGCTGCTCCGCCCAGCGGGCATCGGTGACGCGTTCGGCGGCGGCCTTCTCCACCAGCGCCACGATCCGCTCGTGCACGGCCTTCGCCTTGGCGCTGCGGGTCCCGGTGAAGGGGTGCGGCTTGTACAGCACCCGGACGGGCGGCTCCGCCGTCAGCAGCTTCTTCACGATGTTCTCGCCGGCCAGCAGCAGCGAGGTGTTGCCGGGGTTGTCGTCCCAGCCCTCCCAGGTGGGGGCGTACAGCACCGTCGGGACGGGATTGCGGGTGGTGCCGCTCGCCGCCTCGATCGGGGCGAGCTGCGGACGGCCCACCTCGACGATGTCCTCGTCCCGCACCCCGACGTCGGCCAGCGCGTAGCGGTCGCGGCCGGCCCGGCCCGCGGTCCACACCTCGTCGTACGCCTTGCTGAACGGATTGACGCTGGCGAGCTTGTCGCTGTCGCCGTGCCCGATGAAGACATGGCGCATGGTCGGGACGCGCAGCATATGGATGTTCTTGCCGACGTTGGCCGCGTACAGCGCGACCCGCACGGTCGACAGGTCCAGGTTCATGAGGTGCACCCCGCCGGGGACACAGAGCACCGGCACGGCCGTCGGGGCGAGCTGCTGCGCTATGACGCGCTCGCGCAGGACGATCAGCGGGCGCCCCTCGATCTGGTCCATCGTCTCCAGCCACATGTTGACCTGGTACGCGGACTCCTTGGAGCCGGAGAAGTACAGCATCACGGTCGGCCGGTAGTCGGCCAGCCAGCCGTCGACCGCCTTCAGCACCTTGTCGGCGGACGGTACGAGCCGGCTCGGGCGCAGATACGGCAGCAGGGCCGCGATATAGCCGACGGCGAGGAGCAGCGAGAGGCCGAGGCCCGCGAAGCCGTAGAGGTTGTCCCGGGTCTGGAGGGTGATCAGCACCCCCACCATGGCGAAGACGTCCAGATGGAGCATCTTCTCGGCGGAGCGGTTGAGCAGCCACGGCGGCGGGGCGTCCGGGATCCGGAGGGCACCGAGATCGATGTTGCGGGTGACCACGGGCAGCCTGCGGCGCAGCCTGAGCAGGGTGACGATCGCGCCGTGCGGTGCCTGGAGCCCGTAGAACACCAGCACCGCGACCACGGTCACATAGAAGATCCGGTCCTCACCGAGTCCCGAGCGCGCGACCAGCAGCACCAGCAGCATCTGCCGGATCAGGAAGCGGATCGACAGACCGGCGCGCACCTTGGCCAGCCGGTTCACCAGATAGCTGCCGCGCCGGTGCAGGAAGGTGTCCGCGAGATAGGTCACGGCGGCCGCCGCCGCGAAGAGCCAGAGATGGGGAATTATCGCGGCGAGCATGACGCACGGGAATGCGATTCCCAGGAGTAGTGCGGCTGCCAGCTCTGATCCGCTGCCCACACGGGCCACGCGAATGGCTGTCGAAATCACGGAAAACCTGCTCCAGACCGTGCCTGCTGTTGACCTTGCAAGGAAATTGTGAAGACGGGACTTCACGAACTCGGGCCTCCGTGATTCGCACAGCGGCGACCACAGAGGCCCAGATCAGAGATTGTCAGGAATTATTACACATCTCCCTGACGATCCAGTACGGCGGCGAGCGCCTGCTCGAAGTCGGACGCCTCGGAGGCACCGCGGGTCGGGTCCTGCTGGCGTACGTCGATGACATGGCCGGTCAGCTCGGAGAGCAGGACGTCGAGCGAGGTCCTGGCGACGGCCTCGGAGGAGAGCAGCGACCCCTCGGGCTCCTGGCCGAACGCCTTGGTGCGCATCGGGGTGGCCGTGCGCTCGGGATTCACGCAATTGACCCGGATCCCGTCGCCCGCCCATTCGTCGGAGAGGGCCTGGGTCAGATTCACCATGGCGGCCTTCGTGGACGAGTACAGGCTGTACTCGGCACGGCCGCGTGTGTAACTGCTGGAGGTGTAGAGCAGAAGCTGGCCCTTGGTCTCGGCCAGATACTTGTACGAGGCGCGGGCGATCTGCACCGGCGCGAGATAGTTGACGTTCAGCGCTTCCTGAATGGTCGTGTTGTCCGTCTCGGCCAGCTTGCCGATACGCAGCACGCCCGCGGTGTTGATCACGTAGTCGATACGGCCGGTCTCGCCGTAGGCGCGCGAGAGCGCGTCGTCGACGTGCTCCGGGTTCTCGACATGCGTACCGGTCGTGGAGCGTCCCAGCGCGTACACCGTGGCGCCGAAGCCCTCCGCGAGCCGGGCGATGTCCGCGCCGATCCCGTACGAGCCGCCGAACACGACCAGCGTCTTGCCGGCCAGCAGCTCACGGTAGGAGTCGTCGGAGGACTGCTGGGGCGCGGCGGCGGAGGCGAGCTGGAAGAGCTTGTCGGCGATGAAGACATCGACCGGCTGGGTCACCTTCATATTGAACTCGTCGCCCGCCACGACATGGATCGGCACGTCCGGCAGATACTTCAGCACCACCGAACAGTCGTCGGTCGCCTGGAAGTTGGGGTCGCCCGCGGCGATCTCGTACGCCCTGCGGATGGTGGAGAGCTTGAACGCCTGCGGGGTCTGGCCGCGACGCAGCCGGGAGCGGTCGGGCACGTCCGTGATGAACTCGCCGTCCTCGCCGTGCGTACGGGTCACGATGATCGTGTCCGCCGACGGGATCGCCACGTCCACGGCCTGGTAGCGCTCCAGCGCGTCCACACAGTCCTTGATCACATGCTGCGACAGCAGGGGACGCACCGCGTCGTGGAAGAGGACATTGCGGTCCTCCCCCTCCGCCAGACCCTCACCCAGGAGCGCGATGGCGCGCTCGGTGGTCTCGTTCCGTGTCGCGCCGCCCTCGATGACCCGGCTGACCTTGGTCAGTCCGGCCTTCGCGACGATCTTCTCCACGTCGGGCACATAGCCCGGGGCCATCAGCACGATCACATCGTCGATCGAGTCGCTGCGCTCGAAGATCGACAGTGTGTGCTCGATGACCGCCTTCCCCGCGATCTTCAGCAACTGCTTCGGGATCGACAGGCCCACACGCTGACCGGTGCCGCCCGCCAGGACGACAGCGGTGGTACGGGGCTTCGCGGGCGGCACGGAAGTTGCAGACACAGAACTGACCTACCTTGCGGGCTCAGAGGATGAGGCGATGGTCCCACCCACGGCAATCCTGTTGCAAGGTGGACCACAGCCCAGCGACATCGGCACGCAACCCCTGATTCACCTGGGAACACTAGTACACCTGAGGTACCGCGCCGGGCGCCGGACGTGAAGGACACCACACAAGATTCACTTCGGAGCGGGGCCCGTCCCACATGAGAGCGTACGGACCGCGACCCGCCCGTCACCGACCGCGACACCGCGCACGGACAGCGAAGGGGCGGTCACGGCAGAACGCCGTGACCGCCCCTCGGTGAACCGTTCCGCCCGGCCCCGCGCGAGCCGGATGCCGGTTCCGGTGCGGGTCCCGGGCCCGGCAGGACCTGGAAATCCCGGCCCGACAACGCCTAGAAGGGCTCGAACTCGTCGTACTCCTGCTGTGCCTCGTCCCGCTCCGCGTCCCGGTCCCTGCGCCGCTGCGCGGCCGGACGCGGCGCTTCGAGCCGGTGGTCCTCACCACGGCGGCCGAGCATCTCCGCGCCCGCCATCATCGTGGGCTCCCAGTCGAAGACGACCGCGTCGTCCTCGGCCCCGATGGCGACCCCGTCGCCCGCCCGCGCCCCGGCCTTCATCAGCGCGTCCTCGACACCGAGACGGTTCAGCCGGTCCGCCAGATAGCCCACGGCCTCGTCGTTGTTGAAGTCGGTCTGACGCACCCAGCGCTCCGGCTTCTCGCCGCGCACCCGGTAGATCCCGTCGTCCTCCAGGGTGACGGTGAACCCCGCGTCGTCGACGGCCTTCGGCCGGATGACGATCCGGGTCGCCTCCTCCTTCGGCCGGTCGGCACGGGCCTTGGCGACAACCTCCGCGAGCGCGAAGGACAGCTCCTTGAGCCCCGTACGGGCCACGGCCGAGGCCTCGAAGACCCGGTAGCCGCGCTGTTCGAGATCGGGCCGGATCATCTCGGCGAGATCCAGGCCGTCCGGGATGTCGATCTTGTTGAGGACGACGACCCGCGGCCGGTCGCCCAGGCCGCCGTACTGCTTCAGCTCCTCCTCGATCACATCGAGGTCGGTGAGCGGGTCACGGTCGGACTCCAGGGTGGCCGTGTCCAGCACATGGACGAGCACGGAGCAGCGCTCGACATGGCGCAGGAACTCCAGCCCCAGACCACGGCCCTGGCTGGCGCCGGGGATCAGTCCGGGGACGTCCGCGATGGTGTAGACGGTCGATCCCGCCGTGACCACGCCCAGATTGGGCACCAGGGTGGTGAACGGGTAGTCCGCGATCTTCGGCTTGGCCGCCGAGAGCACCGAGATCAGCGAGGACTTGCCGGCGCTCGGGTACCCCACGAGCGCCACATCGGCGACCGTCTTGAGCTCCAGCACCACATCACCGGCGCGGCCGGGCTCACCGAGCAGCGCGAAGCCGGGAGCCTTGCGGCGGGCCGAGGCCAGCGCGGCGTTGCCGAGGCCGCCACGGCCGCCCTCGGCGGCCACATAGGTGGTGCCCTCGCCGACCAGGTCGGCGAGGACCGTGCCGTGCTTGTCCAGGACGACCGTGCCGTCGGGCACCGGCAGGACCAGGTCCTGGCCGTCCTTGCCCGAGCGGTTGCCGCCCTCGCCGGGCTTGCCGTTGGTGGCCTTGCGGTGCGGCGAGTGGTGATAGTCCAGCAGGGTCGTCACCGACTGGTCGACGACCAGGATGACATCGCCCCCGCGGCCGCCGTTGCCGCCGTCGGGGCCGCCCAGCGGCTTGAACTTCTCACGGTGTACGGAGGCGCAGCCGTGGCCTCCGTTACCCGCGGCGACATGCAGCTCGACGCGGTCCACGAAGGTGGTCATGGGGGTTGCCTCCAGTACATACGGAAATGTCTTCTGTGGAACAAGCGAAGGGCGGACCCGCTTCCCGGCCGGGAAGTGAGGTCCGCCCTCGCGAGGAAAACCGCTCTACGGGTGCCTGATTACTGGGCGACCGGAACGATGTTCACGACCTTGCGGCCACGGCTGGTGCCGAACTCCACCGCGCCGGCGTTCAGCGCGAACAGCGTGTCGTCGCCGCCGCGGCCGACGCCGGAGCCCGGGTGGAAGTGCGTGCCGCGCTGGCGGACGAGGATCTCACCGGCGTTGACGACCTGACCGCCGAAGCGCTTCACGCCGAGCCGCTGAGCATTCGAGTCGCGCCCGTTCCGAGTGGACGATGCGCCCTTCTTGTGTGCCATGTCTCCTCAGTCCCTTACTTCGCAGCCGCGGGGATACCGGTGACCTTGATCGCCGTGTACTGCTGACGGTGACCCTGGCGACGGCGGTAGCCGGTCTTGTTCTTGTAGCGAAGGATGTCGATCTTCGCGCCCTTGTGGTGGTCCACGACCTCGGCCGTGACCTTGATGCCGTCCAGCACCCACGGGTCGCTGGTCACGGCGTCGCCGTCGACCACGAGCAGGGTCCTGAGCTCCACTGTGTCGCCGACCTTGGCGGTGGAAATCTTGTCAACCTCAACGATGTCGCCGACAGCAACCTTGTGCTGGCGACCACCGCTGCGCACGATGGCGTACACGCGGATCTCACTCTCGCTCGGAACGGAACCCCTGATGCCAGCCGCTCGCACAGGCCGGGGGCCCATGGCGATCCTGACAGGACGAGCGGCCTCCCCCGGAAGTCCGGGAGGTGGGTGCTCAGGAGTGGGCGCGCATTGGAACACGCCGAAGGTTTAGAGTACGGGGCCGCTGTCCAGGGGGTCAAACCAGCTCCCCCGCTCCGGACGGTGCTCCGGACGGGCCGGGGAACCTGCCCGTCCGGCGGCCGGGCACGGCCGGTGCCGGCCCCGGGTCACCCGCGGCCGGCCCCGGCCCCCGGTGGTCCCGGGGGCCGGGGCGCCCTACTCCTCCGTGGAGGCCGTGACGCCGGAGGGCGTCTGCTGCTCGGCCGCCGCGGTCTTCTTCGCCGTCGACTTCGCGGCGGTCTTCTTGGCCGTCGCCGTCGACTTCGTGGCCGTCTTCTTGGCCGTCGTCGTCTTCTTCGCCGCGGTCTTCTTGACCGTCGCCTTCTTGGCGGCCGTCTTCTTCGCGGGCGCCTTCTTGGCGGCGGTCTTGCGTGCCGTCTTCTTCGCGGGCGCCGTCTCCTCCGAGGCCTCCGAGGCGTCCTGACCGTCCTGGACCTCCTGGACGGACGTCGCTGCGGTCTCCACGGCTCCGGCGGGCTCGTCGGCCTTCACCGACGATGTCCCCGAGGCCACCACGACGACCGCCGCGTCCTCGGCGCCCGAGGGCGACCCGGCCGGCGCGGTGACCTTGCGGGTCACCCGGCGGCGCGCACGCGGCGGCGCCGCCACGGGCACCTCCTGCGGCGCCGGCTCCCCGGCCTCGGCCGGCTCGGCCGCGCGGGGCTCGGGCACGGCCTCGGGCTCGGCCCGCACGGGCACCGGCTCGGACGCGGGCACGACCACCTCGGCCGCCGCCGCCTCGTCCCCGGCCTTCGGCGAACCGGCCGGAGCCGTCGCCTTGCGCGTGGCCCGGCGGCGCGTACGGCCCTTGGGCGCCTCGTCCTGAACGGCCTCGGCCCGGGGCTCCGCCGCCACGGGCTCGGTCACCGGGGACTCCGCGGCCACGGACTCCGCGACAGGAGTCGCCACGGCCGCCTCCGGCGCCTCCGGCTCCACGGCCCGCACCGCCCTCGGCGAACCCGCCGGAGCGGTGGCCTTGCGCGACGCACGGCGGCGCGAACGTCCCCGTACGGACGCCTCGGCCTCCGCGACGCTGCTGAACAGCTCCTCGTCCGGGGCGAACGCGGGCTCCGCGAGAGCGGCCGGAACGGCCACCTCCGCGGCGACCTCCGCCTCCGTCTCGTCCTCGGCCCCGGTCTCCGCCACGATCTCGATCTGCTCGTGGTCGTGCTCGTGCTCGTGGTCCGTACCGGCCGCGCCGCCACGGCCGCGCTTCTTCGAGCGCTTGCCGTTGCCACCGCCACCGGCCGTCGTCGGCTGTTCCATATGGACGATCACACCGCGGCCGTTGCAGTGCACACAGGTCTCGGAGAACGACTCCAGCAGCCCCTGGCCGACCCGCTTACGGGTCATCTGGACCAGACCCAGCGAGGTCACCTCGGCGACCTGGTGCTTCGTACGGTCCCGGCCCAGGCACTCCAGCAGCCGCCGCAGCACCAGATCCCGGTTGGACTCCAGCACCATGTCGATGAAGTCGATGACGACGATCCCGCCCAGGTCGCGCAGGCGCAACTGGCGCACGATCTCCTCGGCCGCCTCCAGGTTGTTCCTGGTGACGGTCTCCTCGAGATTGCCGCCCTGCCCGGTGAACTTCCCGGTGTTGACGTCGACCACGACCATGGCCTCGGTCTTGTCGATCACCAGCGAACCGCCGCTGGGCAGCCAGACCTTGCGGTCCAGCGCCTTCATGAGCTGCTCGTCGATCCGGTACGTCGCGAAGACGTCGGCCTCGCCCGTCCAGCGCGACAGCCGGTCGGACAGATCCGGCGCGACATGCGCGACATAGCCGTGGATGGTCTGCCACGCCTGGTCACCACTGACGATGACCTTGGTGAAGTCCTCGTTGAAGATGTCACGCACGACCCGGACGGTCATGTCGGGCTCACCGTAGAGAAGGGTCGGCGCGTTGCCGCTCTTCGCCTTCTTCTTGATGTCCTCCCACTGCCCCTGGAGCCGTTCGACATCGCGGCGCAGCTCGTCCTCGCTGGCGCCCTCCGCGGCCGTACGGACGATGACGCCCGCGTCCTCGGGGACGATCTTCTTGAGGATGGTCTTCAGCCGGGCCCGCTCGGTGTCGGGCAGCTTGCGGCTGATGCCGGTCATCGAGCCCTCGGGCACATAGACCAGATAGCGGCCGGGCAGCGACACCTGGCTGGTGAGCCGGGCGCCCTTGTGGCCGATCGGGTCCTTCGTCACCTGGACGAGCACCGACTGGCCGGACTTGAGGGCGCTCTCGATCCGGCGGGGGCCGTTGGCCATGCCCAGCGCCTCGAAGTTGACCTCACCCGCGTACAGGACGGCGTTGCGCCCCTTGCCGATGTCGACGAAGGCGGCCTCCATGGACGGCAGGACGTTCTGCACCTTGCCCAGGTAGACGTTGCCGACGTAGCTGGTGGCCTGTTCCTTGTTGACGTAGTGCTCGACGAGCACGTTGTCCTCAAGCACACCGATCTGGGTGCGCTCGCCGTTCTGGCGGACGACCATCACCCGCTCGACGGCCTCACGCCGGGCGAGGAACTCCGCCTCGGTGATGATCGGCACCCTGCGGCGGCCCTGCTCGCGCCCCTCGCGGCGGCGCTGCTTCTTGGCCTCCAGCCGGGTCGAGCCCTTGATGGACTGCACCTCGTCGGCGCCGGTGCCGGGCTCGGTGTCCTTGGTGCGCCGCTCGCGCGGCTCGCGGACCTTGACGACCGTACGCTCCGGGTCGTCGCCGCCCGACTCGGCCTCGGTGGCCCCGTCACCGCTGCGACGGCGACGGCGGCGGCGACGCCGGCTGCTGGAGGAGCCGCCACCTCCGGACGACTCCGCGGTCTCGGTCTCGTCGTGGTCCTCGTCGTCCGGGTCACTCTCGTGGTCGGCGTCCTCGACGGGCTCGACGACGTCGTCGTGCTGCTCGTCGCCGGTCTCGTCGGCCTCGGCGGACTCACCGCGACGGCGGCGCCTGCCACCCCGGCGACGACGGCGCGAGGGACGGTCCTCGTACTCGTCGGAGTCGTCGCCCTCGGACTGCTCCGTCTCGGTCTCGCTCTCGTCCACGGAGTCGTGCGGCGCCTCTTCGGCGGCCGGGGCGCTCTCCACGGGCTCGGCGGACTCGCCGCGGCGGCGGCGCCGACGGCGGCCGGAGGTCTCCGGCGGGGCGACGGGCTCGGCCGCCGCCACGGTCTCGGCCTCGGTCTCGTCTTCGGCGGTGTCAGCGGGGTCGGCGGTGTGGTCGTTGTGGTCGAAGTAGGGGTCGTCGTAGACGTCGTCGTACGCGGGCCTGACCGCGGCCGCGGCCGCCGCGGCGGTCTCCGGGGTCTGGAACATCGGCTCGGTGAAGACGGGCGCCTGGAAGACGGCCACGGCGGGCCGGGCGGTGCGACGGCGCGAGCGCTCGGGCGCCGCGGCGGGCTCCGGCACGGACGCGGTCACGGGCTCGGGGGCGGTGGTCTCCGGCGCGGTGGCCCTGCGACGCGTACGGCCACGGCTGGCGGCCTTCTCCGCGGCCCGGACATGCTCCTCGTCGGCGCTGATCTGGGCCACGGTGTCCTGCGGCAGTCCCTCGCCCTCCTGGGCGCCGTTCTCGTCGGCGCCCGGCGCACCGGCGGGCGCGGTGGCCCTGCGGGTGGCGCGGCGGCGCGAACGGGGGGCGGGCTTGGACTCGGCCTCGGCGGGCACCGGCTCCTCGGCCGGGCTCTCCACGGCGGGGGCCGCGACGGCCTCCGGCTCCACGGCGGGCGCGGGCTCGACGATCTCGGACGCGGCGGTCTCCGAGGGCGCGGCCTCGGGCGCGGTGGCCCTGCGGGTGGCGCGGCGACGCGTACGGGGGGCGGGCTTGGACTCGGCCTCGGCGGACGCCGGCTCCTCGGCCGGGCTCTCCACGGCGGGGGCCGCGCTCGTCACGGTCCGCGCGGCCTCGGCCGTCGCCTCGGACCCGGTCGGCTCCGGCGCGGCGACCTTACGGGTGGCGCGGCGGCGCGTACGCGGCGGCGCGGCCTCCTCGGCCACCGGCGCCTCACCGCTCTCCGCGCTCGCCACGGATCCGGCCGTGCCGTCCGCGGTGACCTCGGGCGCGGCGGCCTTGCGGGTCGCACGGCGGCGCGTACGCGGCGGCGCGGCCTCCTCGGCCACGGGCGCCCCGGCGTCCTGTGCCGTGTCCCCGGCCACGGCCGCCTCGGCAGCCGGTGCGGCCGGTACGACCGTCTCGGCCACGCTCACGGCGGCGCCGTTCTCGGCGCCCCCGGCCGGCGGGCCCGCGGGCCGCGACGCGGCGCGGCGCCTGCGGCGCGGCGGCAGCGTGTCGCTGGGGGAGTTGTTCTCTTCGTTGATGCTGGCGGTGTTGTTGATGTTGTCGATGTTGTCGGCGGTGTCGGAATTTCCGGTGTTTCCGGGGTTTCCGGCTTCGATGGGCTCAAGCATGCGGGGGTGTCTCCCGTCACGCTCCCGGGCGCCACGCCTGAATCCGGTCCGGCCGCGGCCCGCGCGATGCGCGAATGCCGCCGTCCGGGGCGCGGGCGCCGCACGGGAGCTGTTATGTCTGGCTCGCCGGTTCCCTACGCGATGTACGTACGGCCTGGCGAAAGTCTTCTGGTCAGTGCGCGGCCCGACCCAGGTGGCTCCCGAGTCCCAGGGCTGCGCTACAACGACCGCCCTACGCGGAACCTGCACCTTCCGGCGCCTTCGCGGCGGCGAGTACGGCGGCCTTGAACGGGGCGGGCCGTACTGCCTCGCGGTCGGGCGCGAGCGGGTCGGTCACCGTGCCGGTCTCCTCGTCGAAGAGCCCCTGCGCCAGCCTGGTCACCGCTGCGGGGACCGGCGGCGCCAGGTCGGCCACAGCTCGGAGACCGGACAGGACGTCGTCGGGTCGCACGGCGGGTGTTGCGTGCCGAACAACCAGGCGCAGTATCGCACAGGGCCCGTCCCCCGGCCTATCGGGCAGTGGAGGAACCGACTCCAGGGCGACCACCGCGCCGCGTGCGTCGAAGGTCCGCAGACCGTTCTTCGTACGGCGCTCGACCTCCACCGCCCCGGCGGCGAGGAAAGCCGCCACGGCCTCGTCCGCCCGCCGCGGCTCCACACCGTCCAGCCGCAGCTCCCAGACGGAAGCGGTCAGCCGGTCGGCGAGCCCCGGCGTACGGGCCTCGACGGCGTCGATGATGTCGAGCCCGGCCGGCAGCGACTCGTCCAGCAGCTCACGCAGCTTGTCCGGGTCGCGGGCCTCCACCAGGGCGATCTCCAGGAACTCGGCCTCACTGCCCGTGCCGGTGGGTGCGGCATTGGCGTACGAGACCTTGGGATGCGGGGTGAACCCCGCCGAGTACGCCATGGGTACGTCGGCGCGGCGCAGCGCCCGCTCGAAGGCGCGCTGGAAATCACGGTGGCTGGTGAACCGGAGGCGGCCGCGCTTGGTGTAGCGCAGTCGGATGCGCTGCACCGCCGGTGCGGGTGGCGGGCCTTCGGGCTGTCGCTTGCCCAGTGCTTCTTCTCCTCGGTGCGGGCGGTACGCGGTGACGCGCCGCCCTCGGATGTGGGGTTGCCCCCGGTTCCCGGCTCAGCCCCGCTTCCGCAAGGAGATCTCGGGTGCGGGCTCCGCGCCGGGGACGATCGTTGTACTACCCAGAGTACGCGTAAGGCCCTCCGGCAGTTCCCCAGGCTTGTGGACACGCGCCGCCCCGGCCGGCGCACGCCGCACCACGGTGATCGCCGCGCCGGTTCCCCGCCCCGTCGGGACGGGGACACCACGCCACACCCGGCTCACCCGCACCACCAGCCCGTCACGCACCAGCGACTGCCCGCGACGATCTGTCCTGCTCCCTGCCGGAGCGGACACGTCAGACGGCTGTTCGGATCCAGAAGCGCAGCTTCCCGCCGCGTTCGTCCTCCAGCACTCCGCCCGCCGCCTCGATCACCTTGCGCGAGGGGGTGTTGGTGGTGTCGCAGGTGACGAGCACGGACTCGATCCCGAGGTCCCGCGCGACCGGGATGGCCTCGGCGAGCATGGCGGTCGCGTGGCCGCGCCGCCGGGCGCTGGGACGTACGGCATAGCCGATATGGCCGCCCAGTTCACGCAGGAACGGGTTGAGGCGGTGGCGGATCGCGAGGCGCCCGAGAAACGTGTCGCCCTCGACGTACCAGAGCGTGGTGTTGGGCACCCAGCCCCGGACACGCGGGGTCTCCTCCAGGGGTTCGGCGTTGAGCCGGTCCACATAGCTCGTGAACACCTCGGGCCGGTGCCAGCGCGCCGCGAACTCCTCCATCTCGTGGAGAAGCAGGGCCCGTTCACCGGCGCCCTCCGCGACGAACTCCGTCATCGCGTCGAGGAAGGAGGCCTGGATCCGGACGTCGGGAGCGATGAACCGCGGCATCCCCCCATTCTGCCGCCACCCCCACCCGGCCGGCCACGCGCGAAGCGGTGACCGGCCACGCGCGACCGTGACCGGGCGGGCCGGCCCCGGACCAGATGGGCCCGCCGGCTCACCCGGCGCTCATCCGGCGCTCACTTGACGACGGTGAGCGGCAGCAGCTTCTTGCCCGTCGGGCCGATCTGGATGGAGGTGTCCATCTGGGGGCAGACACCGCAGTCGAAGCACGGCGTCCAGCGGCAGTCCTCGACCTCGGTCTCGTCGAGGGCGTCCTGCCAGTCCTCCCAGAGCCAGTCCTTGTCGAGACCGGAGTCCAGGTGGTCCCAGGGCAGGACCTCCTCGTACGTGCGCTCGCGGGTGGTGTACCAGGCGACGTCCACGCCGTACTGGGGCAGTGTCTTCTCCGCGCAGGCCATCCAGCGGTCGTACGAGAAGTGCTCGCGCCAGCCGTCGAAGCGGCCGCCGTCCTCGTACACCGCGCGGATGACCGCGCCCACGCGCCGGTCGCCACGGGAGAGCAGGCCCTCCACGATGCCGGGCTTGCCGTCGTGGTAGCGGAAGCCGATCGAGCGGCCGTACTTCTTGTCGCCGCGGATCTTGTCGCGGAGCTTCTCCAGCCGCGCGTCGGTCTCCTCGGCGCTGAGCTGCGGCGCCCACTGGAACGGGGTGTGCGGCTTGGGCACGAATCCCCCGATCGAGACCGTGCAGCGGATGTCGTTCTGCCCGGAGACCTTCCGGCCCTCGGCGATGACCTTGACGGCCATGTCACCGATCTGGAGGACGTCCTCGTCGGTCTCGGTCGGCAGACCGCACATGAAGTACAGCTTCACCTGCCGCCAGCCGTTGCCGTAGGCCGTGGAGACCGTACGGATCAGGTCCTCCTCCGAGACCATCTTGTTGATGACCTTGCGCATGCGTTCGGAGCCGCCCTCGGGGGCGAAGGTGAGACCGGACCTGCGGCCGTTCCTGGTCAGCTCGTTGGCCAGGTCGACATTGAACGCGTCGACCCGGGTGGACGGCAGGGACAGCCCGACCTTGTCCGCCTCGTACCGGTCGGCGAGCCCCTTGGCGATGTCACCGATCTCGCTGTGGTCGGCGGAGGAGAGCGAGAGCAGGCCGACCTCCTCGAAGCCGGTCGCCTTCAGCCCCTTCTCGACCATCTCGCCGATCCCGGTGATGCTGCGCTCGCGCACCGGGCGCGTGATCATGCCGGCCTGGCAGAAGCGGCAGCCGCGCGTGCAGCCGCGGAAGATCTCCACGGACATCCGCTCGTGCACCGTCTCCGCGAGCGGCACCAGCGGCTGCTTCGGGTACGGCCACTCGTCGAGGTCCATGACGGTGTGCTTGGACACCCGCCACGGCACCCCGCTCCTGTTCGGTACGACCCGGCCGATCCGGCCGTCCGGCAGATACTCGACGTCGTAGAAGCCCGGGACGTACACCCCGCCGGTCCTGGCGAGCCGGAGCAGGACCTCCTCGCGCCCGCCGGGACGGCCCTCCGCCTTCCAGGCCCGGACGATCTCGGTGATCTCCAGAACGGCCTGCTCACCGTCGCCGATGACCGCGCAGTCGATGAACTCCGCGATCGGCTCGGGGTTGAAGGCCGCGTGGCCGCCCGCGAGCACGATGGGGTGGTCGACGGTGCGGTCCCGGGCGGCGAGCGGGATGCCCGCGAGGTCCAGGGCGGTCAGCATGTTCGTGTAGCCCAGCTCGGTGGAGAAGCTCAGTCCGAACACGTCGAAGGCGGAGACCGGGCGGTGCGAGTCCACCGTGAACTGGGGCACCCGATGCTCGCGCATCAGTTCTTCGAGGTCCGGCCAGACGCTGTACGTGCGCTCGGCGAGCACGCCCTCGCGCTCGTTCAGCACCTCGTACAGGATCATGACGCCCTGGTTGGGCAGCCCGACCTCATAGGCGTCCGGGTACATCAGCGCCCAGCGGACCTCGCACGCGTCCCAGTCCTTGACGGTGGAGTTCAGCTCGCCGCCGACGTATTGGATCGGCTTCTGCACATGCGGGAGCAGGGCTTCGAGCTGTGGGAAGACCGATTCAGGCATCACGGATCTTTCGTGGACCGACAAGGCTGGCCATCCAGACTACCCCGGTCCCACCCGGTCACCGGCCAGCCGGCCGAGCGGCCACGGACCGCCCGCCGGCCGGCCGCAGGCCCGTCTCTCACCCGGCCAGCGCGGCCCGCAGCTTCGGCACGGCCGCCTTCGCCCACACCTGGGGCATCTCCCGCTCCCGCCGCGCCGCCTGGGCCTCCTCGTGGCCGTACAGCAGGCCCCACGTGAACGCGGACTCGCCCGCCGCATGGGAGTGGACGCCGAGGTCGCGGAGGGCCTCCCGGGCCACCACGCTGTCCTGGTGGTCGCCGAGGACGGTCTGGAGGGCCTTCATCCGCTTGGCGAACCGCTTGGCCGCCTTGCCCAGGGCGGGCTTGGCCGCCTCGGCCCCGTAGCGTGCGCGCTTGGCCGCCTTGCGGGCGTTGTGCAGGGCGATGTCCCGCTCCTCGCCCGGGGGCAGCTCCAGCGCCCGTTCGACCCGGCCCGCCAGCCGCCGGTAGTCCTTGAGGATCGCCGCCGGCAGGACCTTCCCGGGCCGCTTCGCCGCGGCGGACCGCAGCGGCGGGTCCCGGAGGAGCACGTCGAGGCGCTCCAGCAGGGCGAGGTACCGCTCGCTGTCCAGTACGGCGACGGTCCTGCTGCGCGAACCCGCACGGCGGCCCGCGTTCCAGATGCTGAGCCGCGCGCTCACCGGGCCGAGCAGCAGCGTCCCGGGCAGTTCCGCGATCCGGGAGCGCATCCGTTCGTTGAGGACCTCCTGGTCGCGGTCGACGCCCAGCTCCGCCGCGAGCCACTTCAGCTCCTCGCCGATCGGATCGGTCACGGACCGGTCGATGACCTTGCCGTAGGTACGGAACGCGGAGCGCATCCGCCGGGTGGCAACCCGTAGCTGGTGCACGGCGTCCGGCAGGTCGCGGCGGACGGCGGGATCCTGGGCGACGATCGCGTCGGCCTGGGTCCGCAGATAGGCGAGGACCTGGTCCGCGGCGGTGGCCCGCGCCTTCGCACCCTTCGTGGAGGCCTTTCCCACGCCCTTCCCGGCCCGCTTTCCCGCGCCCTTTCCCGCACCCTTCGCGGCCCGCTTCCCCGCGCCCTTTCCGGAAGCCTTTCCCGGGGGCGCGGCCCCGGCCGTTCCGGCCCGCTTTCCCGCGTTCTCCGTCGGCGCCGTCTCCGCGAGCGCCCTGCTCAGCTTCGACGCGGCGGACGCCGGCCGCAGCCCCGCCTTGCGCAGCTTCTTGTCCACCGCGTCCAGCAGCGCGGGATCGGCGTCGTCGGCCAGTTCCACCTCGACCTCGGTCCACGAGGTGGCGACGACCGCGTCACCGAGGCGCTGCGCGCGCACGGTGTCGACGCTGACCTCCGCCAGCGGCGCGCCGTCGCCGCCGAGCAGCCGGCGGATGTCGCGCGAGGTGCGCAGCCGTACGACGGGGACCAGCTCGGCGTCGCGGACCCGGGAGCGCAGCAGCGTGGTCAGTTCCTCGGGAACGGTGTCCGTGAGGGGCGCCCGGATCTCGTCACGGACGCCACGCGAGACAGGCAGTTTGAGATGCCAGCCCGCGTCCTCGCCTCCCGTTCTGCGGCGGAGGGTGAGGGAGTCGGCGGCCAGACGCAGATCCGGCGTGTCGTAGTAGACCGCGTCGAGTTCCACGACGCCGTCGTCCCGGACGGAGTCGACTCCCTTGGCCCGGGTCAGATCCGGCAGTCCGGGGGATGCGCCGGACGCCGCCGGTCCGGCGGCTCCGGAGCGGCTCGGGAGTTCGTACTTGCGTTCGATCTCTCGTTTTGTTTCCGCCATATCTGGAACATACCCGGGAATTCACTTCATAGGGCTGCCGGAAAATCCCCGCCCCGGGACCTGCCGGACAACCGCCGGGAACCGCCGGTCACAGGGCCGCCAGGGGCCGCTTCACCCGGATCGACTGGAGCAGCCCCACCGCGATCCAGACCGCGAACATCGACGTACCGCCGTACGACACGAACGGCAGCGGCAGCCCCGCCACCGGCATGATGCCCAGCGTCATCCCGATGTTCTCGAAGGACTGGAACGCGAACCAGGTGATGATCCCGCCCGCGATGATCGTCCCGTACAGATCGGTCGCCTCCCGGGCGATCCGGCAGGCCCGCCACAGCACCACACCGAGCAGCAGCAGGATCAGCCCCGCGCCGACGAATCCCAGCTCCTCGCCGGCGACCGTGAAGACGAAGTCCGTCTGCTGCTCCGGCACGAACTGGCCGGTGGTCTGCGAGCCCTTGAAGAGCCCGGTGCCGGTCAGCCCGCCCGAGCCGATCGCGATGCGCGCCTGGTTGGTGTTGTAGCCGACGCCCGCCGGGTCCAGATTCGGGTTGGCGAAGGCCGCGAATCGGTTGATCTGGTACTCGTCGAGCACGCCGAGCGCCGCGACCGCGACCGCGCCGACCGCTCCCACACCGACCAGACCGAAGATCCAGCGGTTGGAGGCGCCCGAGGCGAGCAGCACCCCGAGGACGATCACCACCATGACCATCACCGAACCGAGGTCCGGCATCATCATCACGACGATCATCGGGACCACCGCGAGACCGAGCGACTTGGCGACGAGCAGGTGGTCCGGATGGTCCTGGTCCCCCGCGTCCACCCGGGCCGCCAGCATCATCGCCATGCCGAGGATGATCGTGACCTTCACGAACTCGGACGGCTGGAGCGAGAAGCCCCCGGGGAGCAGGATCCAGGCGTGCGCGCCGTTGATGGTCGCGCCCAGCGGGGTGAGGACCAGCACGACCAGCACGAGGGAGAGCCCGTAGAGCGCCGGTACGGCGCCCCGCAGGGTGCGGTGCCCCAGCCAGATCGTGCCGACCATCAGGGCGAAACCGATACCGGTGTTGAAGAGATGACGCACCAGGAAGAAGTAGGGATCGCCCTGGTTGAGCTGGGTACGGTTGCGGGTCGCCGACCAGACGAGCAGCGAGCCCAGCAGTGACAGCGCCAGCGACGAAAAGAGCAGCGGCCAGTCGAGCCTGCGCACCATCGAGTCGCGCGCCGCGAGCCGGGTCCACGTGCCGCGCTGCGGACCGTAACCGGAGACCGTGAAGCCACCTGGGCCGGCCATCGTTCAGTCCCTCCGTGCGGTGGTCGCGGGCGGACCCGCGAGGAGCTGCTCGTCCAGCGGTTCCTCCTTCGGCGGCTCGTACGGCCTGATCCTCGGCGCCTCGATCGAACCGTCCGGCTGGATCTTGGGGAGGTCCGTGCGCGGCTCGGGCATCAGGGCCTTGCCGAGATCCTGCTCGCCCTTGGGGTTCAGCCCGTACATCGCCTCGTAGATCTTCCGCACGGCGGGCCCCGAGGCCCCGGAGCCCGTACCACCCTGGGAGATGGTCATGACGATCGTGTAGTCCCTGGTGTACGACGCGAACCAGGAGGTCGTCTGCTTGCCGTAGACCTCGGCCGTACCCGTCTTGGCGTGCATCGGGATCTGCTTCTGCGGCCAGCCGCCGAAGCGCCAGGCGGCGGAGCCGGTGGTGGTGACGGCCGCGAGAGCTCGGTCTATCAAGTCGCGCGTCTTCCTGTCGAACGGCAGCTCGCCGTGGGACTTCGGCTCGATCCGCCGGGTGTGCTTGCCGTCGGCGCTGACGATCGCCTTGCCGACGACGGGGTTGTAGAGGGTGCCGCCGTTGGAGATCGCCGAGTAGATGGTCGCCATCTGGACCGGGGTGACGAGGATGTCGCCCTGGCCGATCGAGTAGTTGACGGAGTCACCGGCGCGCATCAGATTGCCTTCGAGGCAGCCTTCGTAGGCGAGCCGTTCGACATAGGTGCCGCCCTTCTTGCCCTGCTTGCACCAGCCGTCCTTGTTGGCCTCCCAGAACTTCTGCTTCCACTGGCGGTCGGGGACCCGGCCGGTGACCTCGTTGGGGAGGTCGATACCGGTCTCCTTGCCGAGGCCGAACTGGTGGGCCGTCCGGTAGAACCAGTTCTTCGCGTCCTTCTTCGGCTTCAGACCGCCGTCCTTCAGCCACTCCTTGTGCGCGAGACCGTAGAACACCGTGTCGCAGGAGACTTCGAGCGCCTTGCCGAGGCTGATGCTGCCGTAGCCCCTGGACTCGAAGTTCTGGAAGACCTGACCGCCGATGCTGTACGAACTGGGGCAGGGGTAGCTGCCGTTGAAGTCGTAGCCGGCGTTGACCGCGGCGGTCGAGGAGACGACCTTGAAGATCGAGCCGGGCGCCGCCTGGCCCTGGATGGCCCGGTTCAGCAGCGGGAAGTTGGACTTCTTGCCGGTGAGCCTGGCGTACTCCTTGGCGGAGATGCCGCCGACCCAGGCGTTGGGGTCGTAGGTCGGCTGGGAGGCCATCGCGACGACCCGGCCGGTCTTCGCCTCCATGACGACGACGGCTCCGGAGTCCGCCTTGTAGTGCTGGTTGGTGTTGCGGTCCATCTCCTTGCGCGCGGCCTTCATCGCCTCGTTCAGCTCGTACTCGGCGACGGCCTGCACGCGCGCGTCGATGGAGGTGACGACATGGGCGCCGGGCTCGGCCTGGTCGCTGCGGGCCAGCCCGATGACCCGGCCCAGGTTGTCGACCTCGTAGCGGGTGACGCCCGCCTTGCCGCGCAGTTCCTTGTCGTACGTGCGCTCGAGGCCGGACCGGCCGACCTGGTCCGAGCGCAGATACGGTGAGTCGCTGTCCTGCGCCTTGGTGATCTCCTCGTCGGTGACGGGCGAGAGATACCCCAGCACCTGGGCGGTGTTGGCGAGGCCGGGCGCGGCGTAGCGGCGTACGGCGGTGGGCTCGGCGGTGATGCCGGGGAAGTCCTCGGTGCGCTCGCGGATCTGGAGCGCCTGCTGGGTGGTGGCCTCGTCGGTGATCGGGATCGGCTGGTAGGGCGAGCCGTTCCAGCAGGGCTTCGGGGTCTTCGAGTCGCAGAGCCTGACCTTGTCCATCACGTCCTTGGGCTTCATGCCGAGGACACCGGCGAGCCGGGTCAGCACGCCCTTGCCGCCGTCCTTCATCTTCATGAGGTCGGTACGGCTGGTGGACACGACGAGGCGGGTCTCGTTGTCGGCGAGCGGAACACCCCGGGTGTCGAGGATCGAACCGCGCACGGCCGGCTGGACGACCTGCTGCACATGGTTGCTCTTCGCCTCGTCCGTGTACTCCTGGCCGTTGCGGACCTGGAGGTACCAGAGCCGGCCGCCGAGGGTGAGGAGAAGGGAGAAGACGAGAACCTGGATGACGATGAGCCGGATCTGGACCCGCGGGGTCCGTCCGGTCTCCGGGATATTGCTCAAAGCCGCTTGACCCCCTTGATACGTCCCGCCCTGGCCGCGCGGTTACGCGCGGCCCTGACCCACAGTCCGCTGCGCTGGCCGCCGATCCGCAGCCCCGTGCCTGAGGCGAGCCAGCTCGCCGCCACATCGGAACCGCCGCCGCTCTGGGTATCGGCGAGCGGATCGTTCTCGGCGCGTCTGGCCAGCCACATGATCAGGGGAACGACGAACGGCGCGAGCAGCAGATCGTAGATCGCGGCCGTGAACAGCAGACTCGCGAGGCCCACATGGCGGGCGCCGGTGTCGCCGACGAGGGCGCCCACCGCCGCGTACAGCAGTGTCGAACCGATGGCCGCGACCACGACCGCGCCCATCGGGGCGAGCGCCGATCTCATCTGGCCCTTCTCGGGCCGGGCGAGCCCCGCCAGATAGCCGATGACACAGAGCACCAGGGCGTAGCGCCCGGCGGCGTGGTCGGCGGGCGGTGCCAGGTCGGCCAGCAGTCCGGCGCCGAAGCCGATGAACGCGCCGCTGACATGGCCGTACACGAAGGCCAGCGCGAGTACGACGAGAAGCGTCAGATCGGGGACGGCGCCGGGGAGCTGGAGTCTGGCGAGGACGGACACCTGGACGACCATGGCGACCACGACGAGCGTGGTGGAGAGCAGAATCCGGTTGAAGCGCATGGGAATCAGCCCTACTCCTGGTCGTCGTCCGCTGGGCCGTCGGCATTGCCTTGGGCGTTGTCGTCGGCCTGTGGATCCGCCGGCGGGTTGCCCGGCGGGTTGCCCGGATCCGTGCCGTCGCCCACGACGTCGGCGGCCTCGCCGTTGGCTTCGAGTTCACCGTTGGGCGACGGGGTCACCGTGACGGTGACGGTGGGCGTCGGCTCGGCCTTGGGCTTGGGCGGCAGCACTGTGTCCCTGGGGTCCGTCCGGGGCGCCTCGACCACCACACCGACGATGTCGAGCTTGGTGAACCCGACGAAGGGCCGTACGTACACCGTCCGGGTGAGGTTGCCGCCGGACGGGTCGACCCGTACGACCTCGCCGACCGGCACACCGGGCACGAAGGGCTTGTCCTTGCTGGACCCGAAGGTCACCAGCCGGTCGCCGTTCTTGACCTTCGCCTTGCCGTTGAGGAGCTGGACGGAGAGCGGGCGGTCGCCCTGCCCGGTGGCGAAGCCCAGTTCGTCGGTGGTCTCCATCCGGGTGCCGACGGTGAAGTCCGGGTCGTTGGCGAGCAGTACGGTCGCGGTGCCCGGACCGACGGTGGTGACACGGCCGACCAGGCCGTCCCCGTTGATGACCGTCATGTCGCGGGTGATGCCGTCATCGGCGCCCGCGTCGATGGTGACCGTCCAGGAGAAACCCTGGGCGGCTCCTATGGCGATGACTTCGGCGCCCTTGAGGCCGTACTGCCCCGCGCCCGCCTTCTTGAGCATCTTGTCGAGCTCACGCACCCGGCTGCGGTTGCGGGCGTCGCTGCCGAGCCGGGTCTTGAGCGCGGTGTTCTCCTTCTGGAGCGCGGCGATGCGGTCGTGCCGCGCCCCGGAGTCCCTTACGGCTCCTATGGCGTGGCCGACCGGATTCACCGCGGACGCCACACCGCTCTCCACCGGGCCGAAGACCGTCGCGGCGACCCGCCGCGCGCCGTCGACCGGTGACCCCTCACCGCCGCGGATGTCCACCGTGATCAGTGCGAACGCGATGGCGATCAGCAGCACCAGGAGCAGCCGGCTCTCTCGTGTGTCCCTCACGTGCGGCGGCCGTGCCTTCCTCGTAGGAATGTTTCTCTGGGTATGTCGACGATCCGCCGTACGGGAGGTGATGGCCCGTACCGGTACTCCCCCCGGACCGCGGGGCCCGGGGGGAGGATACGGAGAGTCGTGTCATCGGCGGGGCTGGGCGTCCAGCACCTGCTGGAGCGCCTCGAACTCCTCGACGCACTTGCCGGCTCCGAGCGCGACGGAGTCCAGCGGGTCCTCGGCGATATGGATGGGCATTCCGGTCTCCCTGCGCAGCCGCTCGTCGAGGCCGCGCAGCAGCGCGCCGCCGCCGGTGAGCACGATCCCACGGTCCATCACATCGCCGGACAGCTCGGGCGGGCACTTGTCGAGCGTCGTCTTCACGGCGTCGACGATCGAGTTGACCGGTTCCTCGATGGCCTTGCGGACCTCGGCGGCGGAGATGACCACGGTCTTCGGCAGCCCGGAGACCAGGTCACGCCCGCGGATCTCGGTGTGCTCGTCCTTGTCGAGGTCGTATGCGGAACCGATGGTGATCTTGATGCTCTCGGCGGTCCGCTCACCCAGGAGGAGGGAGTACTCCTTCTTGACGTGCTGGATGATCGCGTTGTCCAACTCGTCCCCGGCGACCCGGATCGACTGCGCTGTGACGATTCCGCCGAGGGAGATCACCGCGACCTCGGTGGTACCGCCGCCGATGTCGACCACCATGTTGCCGGTGGCCTCGTGGACCGGGAGTCCGGAGCCGATGGCCGCGGCCATCGGCTCTTCGATGATGTGCACCTGTCGCGCGCCGGCCTGGGTGGAAGCTTCGATGACGGCACGGCGCTCGACGCCCGTGATGCCCGAGGGCACACAGACGACCACGCGCGGCCTGGCCAGATAGCGACGCTTGTGGATCTTGAGGATGAAGTAACGCAGCATACGCTCGGTGATTTCGAAGTCGGCGATCACGCCGTCCTTCAGTGGCCGGACGGCAACAATGTTGCCCGGTGTCCGGCCGATCATCTTCTTGGCTTCCGCGCCGACCGCGAGAATGCCGCCTGTGTTGGTGTTGATGGCTACGACGGACGGTTCGTTGAGTACGATCCCCCGGCCTCTGACGTACACCAGCGTGTTGGCGGTCCCGAGGTCGACAGCCATGTCACGGCCGATGAACGACATGTTGTTCCCCATGAGGATGCGTCTGGCCTTCCCAAATAGAGCTTTGATGGCTTCTCAGGATGGCGAGGTGGGTGCTGTGGCTTGGAGGCTTCCATCGTAGTCACGCCTGTGCGACGTCCGCTCGCTGGCCCACCTCAGTAAGGGTGACGAAGAGTCGGCCCGATGCGTTCCCGGAATTGCCCCGCATATGCCCAAAGGCGACCGAATTCCTTCGGTCGCCTCGGGCCGTCAGCGCCGATCGGCTGACTGGAGGTCAGGAAAGTCCCGGGAAGAAAATCTTCAGTTCCCGAATGGCGGACTCCTCGGAGTCCGAGGCGTGGATCAGGTTCTCCCGGACAATGGTGCCGAAGTCCCCCCGGATGGAGCCCGGCGCTGCGGCGATCGGGTCAGTCGGCCCCGCGAGGGCACGCACACCCGCGATGACCCGCTCGCCCTCGACGACCAGAGCGACGACCGGACCCGACGCCATGAAACCGAGCAGCGGCTCGTAGAAGGGCCGGCCCTTGTGCTCGCCGTAGTGCTGCTCCAGCGTCTCCTGGTCGAGCGTGCGCAGCTCAAGAGCGGTGATGGTCCATCCCGCCTTGCGCTCGATACGGCCGATGATCTCGCCGATCAGCCCGCGCCTGACGGCATCGGGCTTCAGGAGGACGAGAGTGCGCTCGGTCACGGTACAGGCTCCTTCTTGTGCGGGATGCAGGACCTCAGAGGCTACAGGGCCCGGCCCGCCTCGATTACACAGCGTCAGCCTCTGCCGAGGCCTGCCCCGGGGCCCGCTCCTGGGCCGCTCCCCCGGCCGCTCCTTCGGCCTCCGCCGCCTCGGCCTGTGCGGCCCAGCGCGCCTTGGCCTGGTCGATCACCCGCCCGTAGTGCACCGACGCCCACCACAGGGCCGCGAAGATCGCGCCCAGCGCGAACATCGCGGGCACCACGACACCACTGGCGATCAACGCGATCTGGAGCGCCCAGCCGAGCTGCACACCGCCGGGACGGGTGATCATCCCGCACAGCAGCAGACACAGCACCATCGCGACACCGCAGACCGTCCAGACCGTCCCCACCGACAGATCGTCCGACTTCATCGCGACCAGACCGGCGAAACCGATCACGAAGATCTCGGCGATCAGCGTCGAAGCGCAGAGCGTACGCATGGGATTCAGCCCCTCCTCAGCAGCAGCCGGGCCTCGCCGACCGTGATCACCGAACCGGTCACCAGCACCCCGGCCCCCGCGAACTCCGACTCGTCCTCCGCGAGCGTGACCGCCGCCTCCAGCGCGTCGTCGAGACGCGGCTCGACCTGCACCCGGTCGTCGCCGAAGACCTCGACCGCCACGGCGGCCAGCTCGTCCGCGTCCATCGCGCGGTAGCTCGAATTCTGGGTCACGACCAGCTCCGCGCAGATCGGCTCCAGCGCCTCCAGCACCCCGCGCACGTCCTTGCCCTCGCTCGCGCCCACCACACCGATCAGCCGGCTGAAGCCGAAGGACTCGGTGACGGCCTCCGCGGCGGCACGGGCCCCCGCCGGATTGTGCGCGGCGTCCAGCACCACCGTGGGCGAACGGCGTACGACTTCGAGCCGGCCCGGCGAGGAGACCGAGGCGAACGCCTTGCGGACGGTCTCCATGTCCAACGGATTCGCCTGTTGGGCGCCCACCCCGAAGAACGCCTCGACCGCGGCGAGCGCCACCGCCGCGTTGTGCGCCTGATGGGCGCCGTACAGCGGAAGGAAGACCTGTTCGTACTCGCCGCCGAGGCCGCGCAGGGTCAGCAACTGCCCGCCGACCGCCACCTCCCGGGCCACGACACCGAACTCCATGCCCTCACGGGCGACCGTCGCGTCCACATCGACGGACTTCTTGAGCATCACCTGCGCCGCGTCCACCGGCTGCTGGGCCAGGATCACCGTCGCGCCCTGCTTGATGATCCCGGACTTCTCCACGGAGATCTCACCGGGTGTGCCGCCGAGCCGGTCCGTGTGGTCCAGATCGATCGGGGTGACCACGGCGACGGCCGCGTCGATGACATTCGTCGCGTCCCAGCTCCCGCCCATACCGACCTCGACCACGGCGACATCCACCGGCGCGTCCGCGAACGCCGCGTACGCCATGCCCGTCAGCACCTCGAAGAAGGAGAGCCGGTGCTCCTGCGTGCCGTCGACCATCTCGACATACGGCTTGATGTCCTCGTACGTCTCGATGAACCGCTCGGCCGTGACCGGGGCGCCGTCCAGACTGATCCGCTCGGTGATCGACTGGACGTGCGGGCTGGTGTACCGGCCGGTGCGCAGATCGAACGCGCCGAGCAGCGCCTCGATCATGCGGGCCGTGGACGTCTTGCCGTTGGTCCCGGTGATGTGGATCGAGGGATACGAGCGCTGCGGGTCCCCCAGCACATCCATCAGCGCGGCGATCCGGGTCAGCGACGGGTCGAGCTTCGTCTCGCCCCAGCGCCCGGCCAGCTCCTGCTCCACGGCGCGCAGCGCCTTGTCCGTCTCGGGGTCCTCGGGCCGCCCCGGAACCCCGTCCCCCTGCGCGGGCCCGGCCTGGGCGCGCAGCGTACGGCTGCCGGCCTCGATCACCGCCAGGTCGGGGTCGCGGTCGGTCTCGGCGGCGATGATCTCATCGAAATCGTCGTGCTCACCGGGCTGGTCGAATGGACGCTGCTCGCTCACACCCACAGTCTACGGAGCCCGCCCCGCGCCCCCTCCCACCCGTCCCGCCCCGTCGCCGCTCCGTCCCCGTCCTGTCCGCCGTCCCCGTCCCGTCCCCGGGACAGGGCGGGACCCCCGGCCCGTGAGGGGCCGGGGGTCCCGGAAAACGCGGCGGTCGCGGCGGGCGCGCCGGGGGACGGACCCGGGGGTCAGCCCTGGGGCAGGGCCGCGACCTGCGCCGTGATGCGCTCGATGTCGGCCTCCGCCTTGGACAGGCGGACCCGGATCTTCTCGACCACCTGGTCCGGCGCCTTCGCGAGGAACGCCTCGTTGCCGAGCTTCGCCTCCGCCTGCGCCTTCTCCTTCTGAGCCGCGCCGAGGTCCTTCGTCAGACGCTTGCGCTCCGCCTCGACGTCGATCGTGCCCGACAGGTCCAGCGCCACCCTCGCCCCCGCGACCGGCAGCGTCGCCGTCGCGTGGAAGGACTCGCCCTCCGGCTGGAGCCGCAGAAGCTGGCGGATGGCCGCCTCGTGCGCCGCCAGCGACGTACCCGACAGATCCAGCCGCGCCGGCACCTTCTGACCCGGCTGAAGCCCCTGGTCGGCCCGGAACCGCCGGACCTCGGTGATCACCTGCTGGAGATGGCCGATCTCCCGCTCGGCCTCCGGGTCACGGAACCCGCTGTCGACCGGCCAGTCCGCGATGACGACCGACTCCTTGCCGGTGAGCGTCGTCCACAGGGTCTCCGTGACGAACGGGACCACGGGGTGCAGCAGCCGCAGCATCACATCGAGGACCTCGCCCAGCACCCGCCCGGAGACCCGCGCCTGCGCGCCGCCCTCGAAGAAGGTGGTCTTGGAGAGCTCGACGTACCAGTCGAAGACCTCGTCCCAGGCGAAGTGGAACAGCGTGTCCGAGAGCTTCGCGAACTGGTAGTCCTCGTAGAGCGCGTCGACCTCCGAGACCACGGTGTTGAGCCGCGACAGGATCCACCGGTCGGCGGCGGAGAGATCGGCCGCCTCGGGCAGCCCGCCCTCGACGGTCGCACCGTTCATCATCGCGAAGCGTGTGGCGTTCCAGATCTTGTTGGCGAAGTTCCGGGAACCCTGGACCCAGTCCTCACCGATCGGCACGTCGACGCCCGGATTGGCGCCGCGGGCCAGGGTGAACCGGACCGCGTCCGAACCGTACTTGTCCATCCAGTCGAGCGGATTGACCGCGTTGCCGAAGGACTTCGACATCTTCTTGCCGAACTGGTCGCGGACCATGCCGTGCAGGACGATCGTGTGGAACGGCGGCGTGCCGTCCATCGCGTACAGACCGAACATCATCATCCGGGCGACCCAGAAGAAGAGGATGTCGTACCCGGTGACCAGAATCGAGTTCGGATAGAACTTCTCCAGACTCGGGGTCTGTTCGGGCCAGCCCAGAGTGGAGAACGGCCACAGGCCGGACGAGAACCAGGTGTCCAGGACGTCCGAGTCCTGCCGCCAGCCCTCGCCCGTGGGCGCCTCGTCGTCCGGTCCGACACACACGGTCTCGCCGTTCGGGCCGTACCAGACCGGGATGCGGTGGCCCCACCAGAGCTGGCGCGAGATGCACCAGTCGTGGAGGTTATCGACCCAGCCGAAGTAGCGGGACTCCATCTCCTTGGGGTGAATGTCGACCCGCCCGTCACGGACGGCGTCACCGGCGGCCTTGGCCAGCGGCTCGACCTTGACCCACCACTGGAGCGACAGCCGCGGCTCGATCGTCGTCTTGCAGCGCGAGCAGTGTCCGACGGAGTGCGTGTACGGACGCTTCTCGGCGACGATCCGGCCCTCGGCCCGCAGCGCGGCGACGATGGCGCTGCGCGCCTCCATCCGGTCGAGTCCCTCGAAGGGACCCGGCACGGTGATCACCGCGCGCTCGTCCATGACGGTGATGTTCGGCAGGCCGTGCCGCTGACCGATCTCGAAGTCGTTCGGGTCGTGCGCCGGGGTCACCTTGACCGCGCCCGTACCGAACTCGGGGTCGACATGCGTGTCCGCGACGACCGGGATCGTGCGGTCGGTGAGCGGCAGCCTGATCCGCCTGCCGACGAGATGTGCGTACCGCTCGTCGTCGGGGTGGACGGCGACGGCCGTGTCACCGAGCATCGTCTCGGCGCGGGTGGTCGCGACAACGACGGAGTCCTCACCGTCGCCGTACTTGAGCGAGACCAGCTCGCCGTCGTCCTCCTGGTACTCCACCTCGATGTCGGAGATCGCGGTGAGACAGCGCGGACACCAGTTGATGATGCGCTCGGCGCGGTAGATCAGTTCGTCGTCGTAGAGCTTCTTGAAGATCGTCTGAACGGCCTTGGACAGGCCCTCGTCCATGGTGAAGCGCTCGCGAGACCAGGCGACGCCGTCCCCGAGCCGCTTCATCTGCCCGGAGATCTGCCCCCCGGACTCGTTCTTCCACTGCCAGACACGCTCGACGAACGCCTCGCGCCCCAGGTCGTGCCGGGACTTCCCTTCCCTGCCGAGTTCACGCTCGACCACGTTCTGCGTGGCGATACCCGCGTGGTCCATGCCGGGCTGCCACAGAGTCTCGTAGCCCTGCATGCGCTTGCGCCGGGTGACGGCGTCGATGAGCGTGTGCTCGAAAGCGTGCCCGAGGTGCAGGCTGCCCGTGACATTCGGCGGCGGGATGACGATCGTGTACGGCTCTTTGTCGCTCTTCTCGTCCGCCTCGAAGTAACCGCGCTCTACCCAGCGCTCATACAGCTTCCCCTCCACCTCGGCCGGCACGTACTGGGTCGGCAGTTCGGGGTCGCTGACTGGCTGCTGCTGAGTGTTCTCGGTCACGGGGTCAGTTTAGAGGTGTCACGGACGCGTACTGAAACGGGATTGTTCGGTAACGGAGCGCCCCCGGGTGGCCCAGGTCACTGTCCTGTCCGTCAGGATGTTCGAAACGCATAAGTTTCCGGAGGGGACAGAGCAGATGAGTTACCACCAGCCGGGCCCGTACGGCGGCCAGCCGCCCCAGCAGCCGGGACCGTACGGTCCGCCGCAGCCCGGCCCGTACGGCCAGCAGCCGCCGCAGGGGCCGCCGCAGCCCGGCTACGGTTATCCGCAGGCCCCCCAGGGCGTGCCGCCGCAGGGGCCTCCGCAGGGCCCGCCGCCGCCCGGAACGCCGCCCGGGTACGGCTATCCGCCGCAGCCCGGTCCGTACGGTCAGCAGCCGGGCCCGTACGGCGGGCCCCCGCAGCAGCCCGGCCCGTACGGCGGCGGCCAGTACCCGCCCCCTCCCCCGGGCCCTGCGCCCAAGAAGAAGACCGGCCTGATCATCGGTGTCGTCGTCGCGCTCGCGGTGATAGCCGGCGGCGCGTACCTCCTGACCTCGGGCGGCGGCGGTGGCTCGATCGCGGACGACGGCCCGCACAAGCTGACGACCCCCGCGGCGATCATCGACGGCACGTACAAGAAGGTCGACTCCGGCAGCGCCGGGGACACCGGCATGTCCGAGAGCGACCTCAAGGACATCGAGAGCTGGGGCGTGAAGAACGCCAAGGACGTCGGCGCGGGCTACTCCTCCGCCGCCAGTGGTGACAGCCTGACGGGCAAGCAGCTCAGCTTCAGCGGTGTCTACGGCGAGATCGACGATCCGGAGAAGGTCGTCGACTCGCTGTTCGCCAAGATGAAGGCGGACGCCTCCCAGGACAAGTCCGGCGAGGGCGAACTGGTCGGCAGCCCGGAGGAGTTCACCCCCGCCGGGTTCGCGAACGGTGTCATGAAGTGCCAGGAGGCCAAGATCACGGACGGCGGGAAGACCTCGTCCTTCCCGACCTGCATCTGGGCCGACCACAGCACCGTCGTCTATGTGCTCTCGATCGACCTGTCCCAACTGGCCACCGGCAAGGCCACCTCACTGGAGGACGCGGCCACGCTCGCCGCCCAGGTCCGCAACGACGTCCGCGTCAAACTCTGACCCGCACCACGGACCCAACCCACAGGGGCGCCCGGCCAGTCCGACTGGCCGGGCGCCCCTGTGTGTCGTGGTGGCCGTTACGCCGACTTCTCGTGGCGGCCGTCGTTCTTCACGATCCTCGGCTCCCTCGGCACCAGCGTCGGGTTCACGTTGTCCCGGACGACCTCGGCCGTGATGACGACCCGGGCCACGTCCTTGCGGGACGGGACCTCGTACATCACCGACTGGAGCACCTCTTCGAGGATGGCGCGCAGACCACGCGCGCCCGTGCCGCGCAGGATCGCCTGGTCGGCGATGGCCTCCAGCGCCGGGCGGTCGAAGTCCAGCTCCACGCCGTCGAGTTCGAAGAGCCGCTGATACTGCTTCACCAGCGCGTTGCGCGGCTCGACCAGGATCTGGAGCAGCGCCTCGCGGTCCAGGTTGTGGACGGAGGTCAGCACGGGCAGCCGGCCGATGAACTCCGGGATCATCCCGAACTTCACCAGGTCCTCCGGCATGACCTCCTGGAACTGGTCGCTCGCCTCGATCTCGCGCTTGGAGCGGATCGTCGCCCCGAAGCCGATCCCCTTGGCGCCCGCCCGCGACTCGATGATCTTCTCCAGGCCGGCGAAGGCGCCGCCCACGATGAAGAGCACGTTCGTCGTGTCGATCTGGATGAACTCCTGGTGCGGGTGCTTGCGTCCGCCCTGCGGCGGTACGGAGGCCGTCGTGCCCTCCAGGATCTTCAGCAACGCCTGCTGGACACCTTCGCCCGACACGTCACGCGTGATCGACGGGTTCTCGCTCTTGCGGGCGACCTTGTCGATCTCGTCGATGTAGATGATCCCGGTCTCGGCCTTCTTGACGTCGTAGTCGGCCGCCTGGATCAGCTTCAGCAGGATGTTCTCGACGTCCTCGCCGACATAGCCGGCCTCCGTAAGCGCCGTCGCGTCCGCGATGGCGAACGGTACGTTCAGCATGCGGGCGAGCGTCTGGGCGAGGAGCGTCTTGCCGGAGCCGGTCGGGCCCAGCAGCAGGATGTTCGACTTCGCCAGCTCGATCGCGTCCTCGCGTCCGGACGCGCCACCGGTCTCCCCGGCCTGCACTCGCTTGTAGTGGTTGTACACCGCCACCGAGAGGGCCTTCTTGGCGGGCTCCTGACCGACGACGTACCCCTCGAGGAACTCGTAGATCTCGCGCGGCTTGGGCAGTTCCTCCCACCGCACCTCGGAGGTCTCCGCGAGCTCCTCCTCGATGATCTCGTTGCAGAGATCGATGCACTCGTCGCAGATGTACACACCGGGACCCGCGATGAGCTTCTTCACCTGCTTCTGGCTCTTCCCGCAGAACGAGCACTTGAGCAGATCGCCGCCATCACCGATGCGTGCCACGAGGTGCTTCCCCTTCGCCTGGGAGCAGCCTTGGTTCAGCGGCTCCTGTGCCTCATATCCGACGGTACCTTGCTCGGGCCCCCGTTCGGGCCCCCCTTGGCGCGGTTCACATGGTCGTGGGATCTCGTCACGGTCTCTTCGGGGATCCCACGGGGCTCATGCGCGCACCGCGCCAAGGGCGCCGGGTGTGTCAGGCGGCCGCAGCGGCCGTGGTCTTGCGGGTCGACACGATCTGGTCGACCAGGCCGTACGCGAGCGCGTCCTCGGCGGTGAGGATCTTGTCACGCTCGATGTCGTCGCGGACCTTCTCGATCGGCGTGGTGGAGTGCTTGGCCAGCATCTCTTCGAGCTGGGCACGCATCCGGAGGATCTCGTTGGCCGCGATCTCCAGGTCGGAGAGCTGCTCACGGCCGGTCTGGCTGGACGGCTGGTGGATCAGCACGCGCGCGTTGGGCAGGGCGAGCCGCTTGCCGGCGGTCCCCGCGGCGAGCAGGACGGCGGCGGCGGAGGCGGCCTGGCCCATGCACACGGTCTGGATGTCGGGCTTCACGAACTGCATGGTGTCGTAGATGGCCGTGAGGGCCGTCATCGAACCACCGGGGCTGTTGATGTAGATCGAGATGTCCCGGTCGGGGTCCATCGACTCCAGGCACAGGAGCTGCGCCATGACGTCGTTGGCGGAGGCGTCGTCGATCTGCACACCGAGGAAGATCACTCGCTCCTCGAAGAGCTTCGCGTACGGGTCGTACTCACGCACACCCTGCGAGGTGCGCTCCACGAAGCGCGGGACGACGTAACGGTTGTCCACCTGCGGGCCGGTGTAGAGGCCGCTCGCGGAGTGGCCGGCGGAGGCGCTCGCCGAGTGGCTCGCGGAGTAGTTGTTCATGTGGGTGTTCACCATCCTGTGGCGTTCGGTGGGCTGATGCGGCGGGTGCGGCTGACGCGGGGCGACGGTGCTCAGGCCCCGGTGCCGCCGCCGCCCGGAACGCCCGAAGCGGCGGAGATGATCTCGTCGATGAGGCCGTACTCCTTGGCCTCCGCCGCCGTGTACCAGCGGTCGCGGTCACCGTCGCGGATGATCGCCTCGACGGTCTGGCCGGAGTGGCGGGCGGTGATCTCAGCCATGCGCTTCTTCGTACGGAGGAGCTGCTCGGCCTGGATCTTGATGTCGGAGGCGGTGCCGCCGAGGCCGGCGGAGCCCTGGTGCATGAGGATGTCGGTGTGCGGCAGCGCGAAGCGCTTGCCCGCCGTGCCACCGGTCAGCAGGAACTGGCCCATCGAGGCGGCGAGACCCATACCGATGGTCACCACGTCGTTCGGGATGTACTGCATGGTGTCGTAGACGGCCATGCCTGCCGTCACGGACCCACCGGGGCTGTTGATGTAAAGGAAGATGTCCTTCTCGGGCTCGGCCGCGAGGAGGAGGAGCTGCGCCGTGATCTTGTTCGCGATGTCGTCGTCGACCTGCTGGCCGAGGAAGATGATCCGCTCTCCGAGCAGCCGGCTGTAGACCTGGTCGCCGAGGCCACCACCGAGGGACGGCTCACCGGCGGCGTAAGGCATCAGATTCGTCACGTATACACCTGCTCGTCTCTGACGGCTTTGGCCGTCTCAGCGTCTTCGTACCGGGGACGGGAGACTCCCCAGCCCTCGTATTCATGGACCCTAACGCGCTGGTCGGCGGGCGCCATCCCGGTTCCGTGGCTGTTCGCTGGGAGCGCAAGGTAGTTGAAGGGCGCGCGGCTCCGTACGGCTCCGTGCGGGCCGCGCCCCGACGGGAAGGGCCCCGGGGTCGCGTGGTGCGTCCGGGGCCCTTCCTGGCGTTCAGAGCGGTGTACGGAGCGGTCTCGGCACCGCCCGGTCCGTCGGAGCCGACGGCGTGTCCGGCGTCGCGGCCCGGCGCGGGCGCGGGACGGCCGGTCCGAGGAGACCCGGTCCGACGGGAGCCGGTCCTGGCGGGACGGCTCAGGCCTCGGTCTTGCCGTCCTTGCTCTCGGCGGTCTCGGCGGCCTCGGCCTTGGTCTCGGTGTCGCCCTGCTCCTCGGCGGCGGCCTCGGTCGTCGCGGCACCCTCGGCGGCGTCGGTCTCGTCGGCCGCCTCGTCATCGTCGTCGTTCAGGTCGACCAGCTCACCGTTGGTGTCGGTCACCTTGGCGGACTCGACCACCACGGCGAGCGCCTTGCCGCGCGCGACCTCGCCCACGAGCATCGGCACCTGGCCGCCCTCGACGACCGCCTTGGCGAACTCGTCGGGGGACATCCCGGAGGACTGTGCGCGCCGCATGAGGTGCTCGGTCAGCTCCTCCTGGTTGACGTTCAGCTTCTCCTTGTTGACCAGCTCGTCCAGGATGAACTGGGTCCTGATGCCCTTCTCGGCCTGCTCCTTGGTCTCGGCCTCGAACTCCTCCTCGGTCTTGCCCTGGATCTCCAGGTACTTCGCGAGGTCGAGTCCCATCTGGCCGAGCTGGTGGTGCTCCAGGTTGTGCTTACGGGTGTTGATCTCGTCCGCGAGCAGCTTCTCGGGGATCGGCACCTCGGCGAGCTTCAGCAGCTCCTCCAGGACCCGCTCCTGGGCCTGGGTGGCCTGGTCGTACTGGCGGTTGTTCTCCAGGCGCTTGCGGCTGTCCGCGCGCAGCTCCTCCAGCGTGTCGAACTCGCTGGCCATCTGCGCGAAGTCGTCGTCCAGCTCGGGCAGCTCACGCGCGGCGACCTGGGTCACCTTGACGGAGACCTGGGCCTCCTTGCCCTCGGCGGTGCCGCCCTTCAGCTCGGAGGTGAAGGTGGCCTCACCGCCGGCCTCCAGACCGGTGACGGCCTCGTCGATGCCGTCGAGCAGCTCGCCGGAGCCGATGGTGTACTGCACGCCGTCGGCGACACCGTCGGGCAGGATCTCGCCGTCGACCTTGGCCTCCAGGTCGATCGTCACGACATCGCCCTCGGCGGCGGCGCGCTCGACCGGGTTGGTGGAGGCGAAGCGGTCGCGGAGGGCCTCGACGGCCTTGTCCACGTCCTCCTCGGTGACCTCGACGGCGTCGACGGTGACCTCGATGCCGGAGTAGTCCGGGATCTCGATGACCGGGCGGACGTCCACCTCGGCGGTGAAGGCGAGCAGCTCGCCGTCCTTCAGCTCGGTGATGTCGACGTCGGGCTGGCCGAGGACATTCAGCTCACCCTCGTTGACCGCGTCGGTGTAGAACTTCGGGAGGGCGTCGTTGACGGCCTCCTCCAGCACAGCACCACGCCCGAACCGCTGGTCGATGATCCGGGCCGGGATCTTGCCCTTGCGGAAGCCCTTCACCGTGACCTGCTGGTTGATCTTCTTGTACGCCGCGTCGAGGCTGTCCTTGAGCTCCTCGAAGGGCACCTCGACAGTGAGCCGAACCCGAGTCGGGTTCAGGGTCTCCACGGCGCTCTTCACGGTTCGGTCTCCTTGGTGGCTGATTCTGGGGTTCTGCTGTGTCCGCCGCTCTCCGGCGGCCCAGCGGATCGGCCCGGCTCATCAGAGACTCTTCAGACACACGGGCACGCAGCTTGCATAGTAACCGCAAGCGGGAAGGCCCCCACAATGCGATCCGGTGCCGCGGTCCTGCGTGAATGGTCGGGGTGGCCGGATTCGAACCGACGACCTTCCGCTCCCAAAGCGGACGCGCTACCAAGCTGCGCCACACCCCGTCGGTGCGACACGTAGGGTACATGCCCGGGGGCGCCACGTCGGCCTCTTCGCCAGGTGTGCGGCGAACAGTCAGGACCCGCTACGATGTTGTCCGTGCCGCGAGCCCCAGGGTCCACGGCACACGCTGCGCGGGCGTAGCTCAATGGTAGAGCCCTAGTCTTCCAAACTAGCTACGCGGGTTCGATTCCCGTCGCCCGCTCCACCACCTCCGGCCCGACCGTGTGCGTATGCCACCGGTCGGGCCGGTGGCGTTCACGGACCTGTACACCTGCCCCGCGGTCGCGTGCGATCACTTCCACCGCGCGCCGCGCGCCGGTCGCGCGGGGGGCGCGGGCGCTAGAAGCTGATCTGGTTGATGGTGTCGGCTATCGAGTTGAGGAACCGGTTCACCGACGGCGCGATGTTCGTGGACGCGAGGAAGAACCCGAAGAGGATCGCCACGACGGCCGGGCCCCCCTTGAGGGAACCACCGCGGATCAACACCACCATGATGATCGCCAAGAGAAGCACCACAGACAGCGAAATGGCCACAACTGATCACACCCTCGGTCGGTCCGCCTAGCCTGCCGCGCGGGAGCCGCGCGGCACCTCACACCCGCTGGACCATGGTGCCATCAACCGCCGTACGGGTGTGGCCGGGTGACGCTTCCTCACCGTCGGGATCACGCCATTCACGCGCCCGGCGCGCCGCGCCCGTACCACCCCGTCCGTCACCCTGAGGGCCAGCTCAGAGCTTCCCTCCGGACAAATCACCCCATGGCCCGCAGTGGCCGACACGCCGATGCCGACCCGGCCATCGCCCGTCAACCCGCGCCCTCCGGCGCCAAAGGTTGCTCAGTAAATCGTTTGGTAAACTAATTACTGACGAGTTCTTGACGCTTCCTTGACTCGATGACGGAGGAACGATCCCATCGGACACGCAGAGACGCTCATAGCCATGGGCGGCGCCTTCCTCGCCGCCGCCGTACTCGCCCGGCTGGGCAGCCGTATCGAGCTGCCCACGATCCCCCTGTTCATCCTGGCCGGGATCCTCCTCGGCCCCCACACCCCCGGAATCGTGCTGGTCTCCGACCCGCACGACCTGGAGATGCTCTCCGCCCTGGGTCTGGTCCTGCTCCTCTTCTACCTGGGCCTCGAATTCCATCTGGACGACCTCAAGGCGGGCGGCCGGAAGATGGCCCTCGCCGGCGGCACCTATCTGGTCCTGAACGTCGGTGCCGGACTCGCCTTCGGCTTCGCGCTCGGCTGGGGCACCAGCGAGGCGCTGGTGCTGGCCGGTGTGCTCGGCATCTCCTCGTCCGCCATCGTCACCAAGGTCCTGGTCGACCTCGGCCGTATCGGCAACCCCGAGACCAAGCCGATCCTCGGCATCATCGTGGTCGAGGACATCTTCCTGGCCCTCTACCTCGCGGCGCTGCAACCGATCCTGTCGGGCGCCGACAGCCTCGCGGCAGCGGTGGTCGACGGCGGAAAGGCCTTCGGCTTCCTGCTGGCCCTCGCGGCCGCGGCGCGCTACGGCACCCGGCTGGTGGGCCGGTTCATCGCCACCAAGGACGACGAGCTGCTCGTCATCTCCTTCCTCGGCATCGCGGTCTTCGTGGCGGGCGTCTCCGAGTGGTTCGGGGTCGCGGACGCCATCGGCGCGTTCATGGTCGGCCTGATGCTCGGCGGTACGACCTCGGGCGACCGGATACGCAAACTCGTCCACCCCCTGCGCGACGCCTTCGGCGCGATCTTCTTCTTCGCCTTCGGTCTGTCGATCAACCCGGGTGACCTGCCGACCGTGCTCTGGCCGGTGCTCGCCGCCGTCGCCGTGACCCTGGTCATGAACGTCCTGGCGGGCCTCTCGGCCGCCAAGGTCTTCGGCTTCGGAGCGGGCCCGGCGGCGAACATCTCGACCACGCTGCTCGCACGCGGCGAGTTCGCGCTGATCCTCGCCACCATGGCGGCCGGAGCGAGCCTCGACGCGCGGCTCGCTCCGTTCATCGCGGGGTACGTGCTGATCCTGGCCGTACTCGGCCCCCTGGCCGCCGGCCGCTCGCACTGGCTGGCCCGCATCCTGCCGGGCGGCGGCCGGGGCGACGACGAGGGCGGCGGGAGGGACGACGGACCCGCCCGCCTGAAGGAGGCGTCAGCGACGAGCTGACTCCGGCGTCTCCACCTTCGCCACGCACTCGAACCAGACCGTCTTCCCGCCACTCGCCAGCGGCGTCACGCCCCACCGGTCGCTCACGGCCTCGACCAGCAGCAACCCCCGCCCGCCCTCGGCGAGTTCATCGTCCGGCGCCCCGGCGGTCCCCCCGGCGGCCTCCCCGGCCGAGGTCGGCTGCTTCACACGGGGCACGCCGGGCGCCCTGTCCGTCACCTCGACGCGCAGAGCGCCCGGCCGCCACACGAACAGCACGGCGCACCCCCGCCCCGGCACATGCCGGACCACGTTCGCGAGCAGTTCGGTGAGCGCCAACTCGGCCGCGTCACACAGCTCTTCGAGGTTCCAGGCACAGAGATACGTGCGCACGATGCGACGCAAATGACGGGCCGAGTGCTCACCGACAGTAAAACTCATGCCATAGCACGTGGGTGGGTACTCGGCGCTCGTCTGCACGCTAACTCCTGGTCGGCGGGGATGGATTGTGGAATTCACCCCGCAAGACTGCGATGGCGCAACTACTCTCGGCTACGGAACGATCGGAACGCTCCGTGACGTTGGAGGCTGTCGAGACGGCGCGCAAGGTACCGACCACGCCATTTTCGGAGGCGGTCGACGCGGCGCTGGAGACGGTGGGGACGTGAGGGACATCCACACGGCTGTTGCCTCCTGGCGCTGAAGAGCCAACTTCCACCGTGGTTACGGCAGGGCATGGAGGCCGTCGCCGGCGTCGCCGCCGTCGCCGCCGTACGCGACGCGAAGACCCCTCGGGCCCTGCCCTTCGCCTTCGCCGTCGCCCCCTCCTGTTCGTCACCGCCGCGGGAGTCTTCCCACAGGTGGTCGGGGCTGTCGGGGTGGGCCGGGTGGTTTCGTCTCGGGTGGGGGCCGCCCCTCAAGGTCTGAGTTTCGCGACTCCGGGCCGGGCGTCAAGGGCGCTCCTTCGTCGCGTCGGCAAGCCGATGACCTCCGGTCACCCTTGACCCCCGCCCCTCCGTCGCAACTGCGGCTTCGTGGGAGGGGCGGCCCGGGGGAAGGGGTCCCCGGGGGAGATCCGTAGACGGCGGAGGGCCTCTGCCGCCTGCGGACCCGCGGGCCCTGCGGGGCACGCGGCAGTGGAATGGAGCGGTGACGGCACCGGATCGGCGCCGGACCGTCCGCTGTCTGTCGAGGTTCAGGACCGTGTCCGAGATCTGTGACCACGTGACTCCCCGAGTTCCGGGCGGTCGTTCCGCCCCGCCCAAGCCCGGTGAGACGTCTCTCGCGTCAGTAGGACGCAAGAGACGTCCGGAGGGCGTCGTTCGACGCGATCCACGGGCAGGCCCCGGAGGGTGGCGCGCCAATGCCGCCGATGTCCCTTTTGCGTGTGGGGTTGAGGGCTCGGCGGGGTGGTCATGTGTCAGGAGTCCGGTTCAGCGGATCTCCGAACACAGGCCGGCCTTCCGCAGGCCCACACACGCCCCGTCAGACACACCCGCCCCACCGCCCACTCAGCACAGACACCAGCTTGTGCCTCCACCGACAGACGACGGGCAGACGCTGAGCAGAGCCCGGAAGCCCCATTCCACTGCCGCGTGCCCCGCAGGGCCCATGGGTCCGCAGGCCGGGAGACGACCGGACAGCTACGGATCTCCCCCGGGGACCCCTTCCCCCGGGCCGCCCCTCCCGCAAAGCCGCAGTTGCGACGGAGGGGCGGGGGTCAAGGGTGACCGGAGGTCATCGGCTTGCCGACGCGACGAAGGAGCGCCCTTGACGCCCGGCCCGGAGTCGCGAAACTCAGACCTTGAGGGGCGGCCCCCACCCGAGACGAAACCACCCGGCCCACCCCGGCCCCCCTCCCCCAACTGACAGTCGCAGCGCCTCCGCGCCAAGCCGTCAGAGGCCCAGGTCACTCAGGCTCGGGTGATCGTCGGGGCGGCGGCCCAGCGGCCAGTGGTATTTGCGTTCCGACTCCTCGATGGGGAGGTCGTTGATGCACGCGAGCCGTCGGCGCATGAGGCCGTCGTCGTCGAACTCCCAGTTCTCGTTGCCGTAGGAGCGGAACCAGTTCCCGGAGTCGTCGTGGCACTCGTAGGCGAACCGGACCGCGATGTGGTTGCCGTCGAACGACCACAGCTCCTTGATGAGCCGGTACTCCAGTTCCCGCTGCCACTTGCGCGTCAGGAACGAGACGATGTCCTGCCGTCCCTCGATGAACTCCACACGGTTGCGCCAGTGCGAGTTCGTCGAGTAGGCGAGGGAGACCTGCTCGGGATCGCGGGTGTTCCAGGCGTCCTCGGCGCCTCGGACCTTCTGGATGGCGCTCTCGCGGGTGAACGGCGGGACCGGGGGTTTAGCAGCCATGTCGCCTCCTGAATCGTGCCCGCCGACGCGCGACGAGGCTCCCCCGCTCGCACAGGGGCGCGGTGATTGCCGGACTCGGAGGCATGCTATATCCGGCTTGACCGATTTTAGGGCTTTTGCTGGGCGGCCGGTCCCGCTAGGGCTTGGTGATGGATCCCGGCTCTTCCACGCCACCGGAACCGGCGGAGCCCTCGGCGGTCTCGGGATCGTCAGCGCCGTCAGCGCCCTCGGGGTCGGCGTGCTCCTCGAAGCGGGCGTCCAGGACCGCGTCCAGTGCCGCCGTCCACTCCTTGACCCGCTGCCGGGAGGACGCGATGACATCACCGTCGTACCAACGGCGGCTGCTGACATAGACCCTGATGGTGAACCAGCGGCTGAACCGCGTGGTCACGATCTCCACCGCGCCGATCTCGTCCCAGCGGAACCGGGCCTCCTCGCCGTCCAGCCGCAGGATGATCCCGCCCTGGTCGGCGATGATCGCGCCGCGGTGGTCGGCGGCCTCGAAGACCGGGCCGTCGTCCGGTACGGCGGGCCACTCCTCCACGGCGTCGGCCGGCACGCTCGGCACGGAGGCGTCGGCGGGCGGCTCCTCGGCCGCCGCGGCCGCCTGCTTCGGGACGCCCTCCTCCGCCTCCGGCAGAGGCTCTGAAGAGGACGACGACATCAGCCCGGGGATGAACGCCGGATCGTTTCCGACGGCGTGCACGGGCGGGGTGAACGGACCTGTGCGCTGCTCCACGGCCGAAGTATGACGGATAAACCTGTGCGTCAACCAGCGCCCCCCGGGGCGAGCGCCTCCCTGTCATCCGTGTGTCCCCTGACGGGTCGTCCGAGAGGAAATGTGCCTGATGTGGTGGAGTGGGCAACTATGGCGAAGAGCGAGCGGCAGCCCGGGAAAGCCGATGTGGACCGGTCCGAGGGATTCGGTGAGCGGCTCCTCGGCGTGTTGCTGGACCGGGCCCATCAGATGGCGCCCCAGCTCATCGCCCCGCTCATCGCGGAAGAGGTGACCAGTGTCGGCGGCCGTGACATCTCGATCCTCCTCCAGGACTACGAACAACTGGTCCTGGTGCCCCTGCCGGGAAGGGGGCTGACCGTCGGGGAGCCCGAGTCGGTGAACGACTCGCCCGCCGGAGCGGCCTTCCTGCGCGGGGTCACGATCGAGGTACGGCAGAGCGACGGCGTACGGATGTATCTGCCGCTGCTGGACGGCAGCGACCAGGTCGGGGTGATGGCCCTGACCCTGGACTCCGTCGATGACGACGACCGACGGCTGCTGCGACGGCTCGCGGGTCTGGTGGCGGACATGATCGTCACCAAGGACACCTACACCGACCGGTTCTTCCAGGCCCGGCGCCGCGCGCCGATGGGCGTGGCCGCGGAGATCCAGTGGTCGCTGCTGCCTCCGCTGACGATGTCCTGCCCGCAGGCCGAGGTGGCCGGGATCCTGGAGCCCGCGTACGAGGTGGCGGGCGACAGCTTCGACTACGCGCTCAACGACGACACGCTGCATGTGGCCATGATCGACGCGATGGGACACGGTCTGGACGCCGCCACGATGGCGACGGTCGCCATCGGCGCCTACCGGCACGCCAGGCGCTCCGACATCGGCCTCGCCGGGATGTACGCGTTCATGGACAAGGCCATCGCGGAACAGTTCGGCCCCGACCACTTCGTCACCGCGCAGATGATGTCCCTGGACATCTCGACGGGCCATCTTCAGTGGGTCAACGCGGGCCACCCGGCCCCGCTGCTGATCCGCGGCCACAGGGTGATCCAGCAACTGGAGAGCCCGACGACCCTGCCGGTCGGCTTCGGCGGCGCCGATCCCCTGGTGACCGAGCAGCAACTGGAACGCGGTGACCGGGTGTTGTGCTTCACCGACGGTCTCATCGAGGAGCACGAGGCCGGCGCGGAGCCGTTCGGCGAGAGGCAGCTCATCGACTGTGTCAACCGCATCGAGCGCACCGGGGAAGGGGTACGCGCGGTCGTCCGTGCCATCTCCCACGCGCTGAAGAGGGAACGGGGCGGTCGCACCAGCGACGACGCGACGCTCTTCCTCATCGAGTGGCGCGGCGGCACCGCGGACCACCTGGCCACCATCGCGTGAACGTCCGGGCGGCGGCTCCGAGGTCACTGTGGCCTCGTGGAACGCCCAGGACGACCCGGAACACCCCGGCCCACCGGGCCCCGTTCCCAGCGGCGCTGGACCGCGCCCAGGGCGCCCAGGAGGCCTCCTGGTAAATCCGGCCACCCGTGGGGGCGGACTCCTTGCGTCAGGCCTCGCGGCAGATCAGGAGCAGCGCGCGGTCGTCGTTCACATCCTTCGCCACCGCCTCGATCAGGTGCCACGCGGCGCCCTGGAAACCCGGTGCCACATAGCGGTCGGCCTCGCCCGTCAGCCGGTCGATGCCCTCGCCGAGATCGCGGCCCGGGGCCTCCACCAGACCGTCCGTGAAGAGCATCAGCACATCGCCCGGCCGCAGCGAGCCCTTGGCCGAGTCGAACTGCGCCCCGTCGTAGACCCCGAGCAGCGGTCCCTCGCCCGACTTCTCCTCCCACCGGCCGCTGCCCGCGTGGAGCTGGAGTGCGGGCAGATGGCCGGCGGAGAGCAGTTCGTAGTCGCCCGAGTCGAGGTCGAGGACGAGATGGATGGAGGTGGCGAAGCCCTCGTCCCAGTCCTGGCGCAGCAGATAGCCGTTGGCGGCGGGAAGGAATCCGTGCGGCGGGAGCGAGCCGAGCAGTCCGCCGAAGGCGCCGGAGAGCAGCAGCGCGCGGGAGCCCGCGTCCATGCCCTTGCCGGAGACATCGGTGAGGACGACTTCGAGGGTGCGCCCGCCGTTCGTACGGGCCGCCACGACGAAGTCGCCGGAGAAGGACTGGCCGCCCGCCGGGCGCAGCGCCATCTCGCGGTGCCACCCCTTGGGCAGTCGGGGCAGGGCGCTCTGCACCCGGATGCGTTCGCGCAGGTCGAAGAGCATGGTGCCGCCGCGCCGCCAGGGCACGCCGACCCGCGCTCTGAACTGGGCGATCAGCAGTCCGAACAGACCGCAGGCGGCCACCACCAGGACCGTGCCGGGGGTGACCCGCGCGGGCCCGCCCGGGTACGGGCCGAGGACCATCGACTCGACGATCAGCGCGGCCGCCGCCGCGGCGTACAGGCTGAGCAGGCTGGAGGGCCGCAGAAGCAGCCCGCCGGCCACGATCGGCAGGACGAGCGCGGAGGGCGAGCACCAGACGGGGACGGCGATCGTGGTGAGCGCGATGGCCGGAATCGTCAGCAGCAGACCGGCGAGGGCGATCCAGTCGGAGCCGTCCCCGCGGAAGTAGTCGACGCCGGATTTGCGCACGCCGTTGCGGGCCCGGTGCAGCTTCCTGCGCAACCGGGCCGAATGCGACTCCGCTCGCGCGACACCGGCCATCGTGTGGACCCTATCGATCCGCTCGTGGGCCGTGCAGGGGGACCCCATGACATTGCGTTCGAAATCGGGTCGCTTCGTCGACATCCCCCTGGTACTGATGGCATATGACTACTGATCTCCGGGTACTGAGGCCGACCGAGTGGGACCGCTGGTACGGGGCGCTGGAAGTCGCCTTCGGCGGTGTCGTGGAGACGCCGGAGAAGCGCGCGCTGATGGAGTCGCTGACCGAGTGCGAGCGCTCGATCGGGGTGTGGGACGGGGACCAATGCGTCGGCACGGCCGGGGCGTTCAGCTTCCGGCTCGCGGTGCCCGGTGGCGCGCTGGTACCCACGGCCGGGATCACGATGGTGAGCGTCGCGGCGACCCACCGCCGGCGCGGGACGCTCACCTCGATGATGCGCCGCCAGCTCGACGACGTACGGACGTGGGGAGAATCACTCGCCGTGTTGACGGCGTCCGAGCCGGCGATCTACGGGCGGTACGGATATGGCGCCGCGACGCGGGAGCTGAGGGCGGAGATCGACACGGCGCGGGTGCGGATCTCGGTGCCCGAGGGGGCGGAGAAGGTACGGCTGCGCCGGGTGAAGCCGCACGATCCGGCCGTACGGAAGGCCTGCGAGGCGGTGTACGCGGCGGAGGTCGCCGTCCGCCCGGGGATGCTCGCGCGCCGGCCGGGCTGGGAGCGGCTGCCGGTGGTCGACGGTGAGAAGGCGACCGGTGGGGCGTCGCCGCTCCAGTGCGTCCTGGCGGAGCGGGACGGTGAGGTGGTGGGATTCACACTCTTCAGGAACCTCCCCGAATGGGACGCGTCGGGTCCGAAGGGGACGATCGAGCTCCAGGATCTGTACGCGATGGACCCGGTGACCTACGCGTCGCTCTGGCGCTTCCTCGCCGAGATCGACCTGACCTCGACGCTCAGCGTCCGCAACCGGCCGGTGGACGACCCGCTTCAGCACCTCGTCTCCGACGTGCGCCGCTGCCGTCTGACCCTGCGGGACTCGCTGTATGTACGGCTGGTGGAGGTGGGGGCCGCGCTGGAGGCCCGTGCGTACCGCACCCCCGTCGATGTGGTGCTGGAGGTGGAGGACGCCTTCTGTCCCTGGAACGAGGGCCGTTGGCGGCTGACCGGCGATGCCAAGGGCGCGTCCTGCAAGCGCACCGCCGAGGAACCCGATCTCGTCCTCTCGGCCACCGAACTCGGGGCGGCCTATCTGGGCGGGATCTCCCTGACCTCCCTGGCCCTGGCGGGCCGGGTCCGCGAAGCCCGTCCCGGCACCCTGGCGGAGGCCTCCACGGCCTTCGGGTCGGACCCCCTGCCCTGGCTCCCCCACGGCTTCTGAACCGGACAGGACCTTTGACGCCCGCGCGTCCGAGGGCAGGGTCCAGGCCCTGCTAACGCCGCTGGCAGGTGGGGCACCAGAAGAGATTGCGGGCGGCCAGGGGGGCCGTGCGGATCTCGGTGGCGCAGAGATGACAGGGCTGCCGGGCACGGCGGTAGACGTAGACCTCCCCGCCGTGGTCGTCCACGCGCGGGGGGCGGTTCATCGCCTCGGGGGTGTGTTCGGGGCGGACGGTGTCGATGCGGTTGTGGCGTACGCCCTCGCGCATCAGCGCCACCAGATCCGTCCAGACCGCGTCCCACTCGCTGCGGGTGAGGTCCTTGCCCGCGCGGTACGGGTCGATGCCGTGGCGGAAGAGGACCTCCGCGCGGTAGACGTTGCCGACGCCCGCGATCACCTTCTGGTCCATCAGCAGGGCGGCGACGGTCGTACGGGAGCGGGAGACACGGGCCCAGGCCTTCTCCCCGTCGTCGGCCGGGCGCAGCGGGTCGGGGCCGAGGCGGTCGTGTATCGCCTGCTTCTCGGGGGCGGTGATCAGGGCGCAGGTGGTGGGGCCGCGCAGATCCATGTACGCCGTGCCGGAGGCGATCCGGAGCCGGACGGTGTCCGTGGGCGGCGGGGCGGGCGCGTCGCCGAAGCCGACCTTGCCGAAGAGCCCGAGATGGATGTGGACCCAGCCGGTGTCCTCGCCGAAGCCGAGGAAGAGGTGTTTGCCGTGGGCGTCCACGTCCTCCAGGACCCGGCCGTCGAGCAGGGCCGCGCTGTCGGAGAACTTCCCCTGCGGGCTGGTGACCCGTACCGCGCCGCCACCGAAGCGGTCGAGATGGTCCTCGGCGAGGCGGTGGATCGTATGCCCCTCGGGCACGGTTTCTCCTGCTTGTCGGTCGGGCGCTTGTACGGGTGCTTGTACAGCTTGTCGGTACGGGTCTGACGGGTGCGCGGATCGGCGTGGGGGGCCCGCCGGGCACGGGGGCCGGGGCTTCGGCGCGGCCCGGGGCATGGCTGTGCCGCCGGAATCCGCCCGGCGGCACGCGGTCCGTTCAGTCCTGGCGCGGGTGGTGGGCCGGGATCGGGGGCAGTTCGTGCGTCGCCTCGTACTCCGTGAGCATCTCGATCCGGCGGGCGTGCCGCTCCGCGCCCGAGTACGGCGTCTTGAGGAACACCTCGACGAACGAGACGGCTTCGTCGCGGCTGTGCATACGGCCGCCGACGGAGATCACGTTCGCGTTGTTGTGCTCGCGCCCGAGGGCCGCCGTCTGCTCGCTCCAGGCGAGCACCGCCCGTACGCCCTTGACCTTGTTCGCGGCGATCTGCTCGCCGTTGCCGGAACCGCCGATGACGATGCCGAGGCTGTCCGGGTCCGCGGCCGTGCGCTCGGCGGCGCGCAGGCAGAACGGCGGGTAGTCGTCCTCGGCGTCATAGATGTGCGGACCGCAGTCGACGGGCTCATGACCGTGTGCGGTGAGCCATTCGACGAGGTGGTTCTTGAGTTCGAAGCCGGCATGGTCGGAACCGAGATACACGCGCATGGTCCGAGTGTGGCACGCGGGACGGTGGGTAGCGGTCAGCGGGGTCGTGGCCGTGGCACGGTGCCACGGCCTCCGGAGAAACGATCCGCGTCGACGGCTTGCATAAGGATTGATGAATGACCTCACTGCCATCCCCCATAAAGGCAGACGGAGACCCCGGCGAGCCTGGGAATCCTCACTCCCCCTCCTCCAGCGGTTCCGCCGGCCCCGGCGACGGGGACGGCCTCCGGGCCGGACTCAAGAACCGCCATCTGTCCATGATCGCGATCGGCGGGGTGATCGGCGCCGGGCTCTTCGTCGGCTCCGGAGCCGGGATCGCCGCCGCGGGACCCGCCATCCTGCTGTCCTACGCGCTGGTCGGCCTGATGGTCGTCCTCGTGATGCGGATGCTCGGCGAGATGGCCGCGGCGCAGCCGACGTCCGGCTCCTTCTCGGCGTACGCGGACCGCGCGCTGGGCCACTGGGCGGGGTTCTCGATCGGCTGGCTCTACTGGTTCTTCTGGGTCGTGGTGCTCGCCGTGGAGGCGACCGCGGGCGCGCAGATCCTGGAGGGCTGGATCCCGGCCGTACCGCAGTGGGCCTGGGCCCTGATCGTGATGGTGGTGCTGACGGCCACGAACCTCGCCTCCGTGGCGTCGTACGGGGAGTTCGAGTTCTGGTTCGCCGGGATCAAGGTGGTGGCGATCGGCGCGTTCGTCGTCATCGGTCTGCTGGCGGTGTTCGGGCTGCTGCCCGGCTCCGACAACCCCGGCGCGGGTTTCGCCCATCTCACGGACACCGGCGGCTTCCTGCCCGAGGGGCCAGGCGCGATCCTGACCGGTGTGCTGATGGTCGTCTTCTCGTTCATGGGCAGCGAGATCGTCACGCTCGCCGCCGGGGAGTCCGCCGATCCGCAGCGGGCCGTCTCCAAGGCGACCAACAGTGTGATCTGGCGGATCGCCGTCTTCTATCTGGGCTCGATCTTCGTCGTGCTGACGCTGCTTCCCTGGAACGATCCGTCGATCGTCAAGGACGGCTCGTATGTCGCGGCCCTGAACTCGATCGGCATCCCGCACGCCGGGCAGGTCATGAACGTGATCGTGCTGACGGCCGTGCTGTCCTGTCTCAACTCCGGTCTGTACACCGCGTCCCGGATGGCGTTCTCGCTCGGCCGGCGCGGTGACGCGCCCCGGGCCTTCGCGCGGACGAGCGCGCGGGGTGTGCCGAGGGCGGCGATCCTGTCGTCCGTCCTGTTCGGCTTCGTCGCCGTCTTCTTCAACTACCGCTGGCCGGACACGGTCTTCGCGTTCCTGCTCAACTCGTCGGGCGCGGTGGCGCTGTTCGTCTGGCTGGTCATCTGCTGCACCCAGCTCAGGATGCGCGGGATCATCCTGCGCGAGTCGCCCGGGAAACTGGTCGTACGGATGTGGCTCTTCCCGTATCTGACCTGGGCGACGATCGCGATGATCTTGTTCGTGCTCGTCTATATGCTCACGGACGACGACGCGCGCGAGCAGGTGCTGCTGTCGCTGCTGGTGGCGGCGGTCGTGGTGGGGATCGCGCTGGTACGGGAGTCACGCGGGCGGCGGACACCGGCGGCCGCCGGAGCGGGTATCGGCGCCGGGAGTGCCGAGGCGGGTGCCGGTACCGGAGCCGGGAGGGCCGGAGCCGGAACGGACGCCGGCCCCGGCGTCGGACACGACCGCGTCGGCCCGGACGGCGTCAGCCGCGACGGCCGATGAGCTTCCAGACGGCGGGCAGCGCGCCCATCGCCAGCGCCGCCTTCAGCGCGTCACCGAGCAGGAAGGGCACCAGACCCGCCGAGATCGCGGCACCGGGTGACATCCCGGCGTAAACGGCCAGGTAGGGGACGCCGACCGCGTAGATGATCACGGAGCCCACCACCATCGTCCCCGCCGTGCGGAGCACGGAACGGTCGCCGCCACGGCGGGCCAGCGCGCCCACCACCGTGGCGGCGAGCAGCATGCCGAGGACATAGCCGAAGGAGGCACCGCCGGGGCCGGAGGAGCCGGCCGAGAACCACGGCATGCCGGCCGAGCCGACCAGCGCGTAGACCGCGAGCGAGAGAAAGCCCCGGCGCGCGCCGAGAGACGTGCCGACGAGCAGCGCGGCGAAGGTCTGCCCGGTGACGGGGACCGGGGAGCCGGGGACCGGTACGGATATCTGCGCCGCGAGGCCGGTGAGCACGGCGCCCCCGAGGACCAGGGCGATGTCCCGGGCGCGGGTGGCGGGAAGCAGATCGGCGAGGACCGCTCCGGTACGGGGGGCTGCGGCAGCAGTGGTCATGGGGACTCCGCGGTCGAGGATGGTCGGGACAGCCCGACGGTAACCCACCGGTTCGTGCCATTTCTCCGTCGACCGTCCACAAAGCGAAGGTCAGGGGCTTGTCGGGGCGGCACATCGTGCCACCCCGCACAGGTGACACGGCCGGCGCACGGTGGCACCACCCGCACCACCCCTCCGCCCTCTTGCTGCTAGCGTGCACTTGCATAAGACTTGCAATAAGAGGTCGGAGGGCTCGGACACATGGCCACGTACACGCTTCCTGAACTCCCGTACGACTACGCGGCGCTCGAACCGGTCATCAACCCGCAGATCATCGAGCTGCACCACGACAAGCACCACGCCGCCTACGTCAAGGGCGCCAACGACACGCTCGACCAGCTCGCGGAGGCACGCGACAAGGAGTCCTGGGGTGCGATCAACGGACTGGAGAAGAGCCTCGCGTTCCATCTCTCCGGCCACATCCTGCACTCCATCTACTGGCACAACATGAGCGGTGACGGCGGCGGCGAGCCGCTCGCCGAGGACGGGGTCGGTGAGCTGGCGGACGCGCTCACCGAGTCCTTCGGCTCCTTCGCGGGCTTCAAGTCCCAGCTCACCAAGGCCGCGGCGACGACGCAGGGCTCCGGGTGGGGGGTGCTCGCGTACGAGCCGCTCAGCGGACGGCTGATCGTCGAGCAGGTCTACGACCACCAGGGCAACGTGGGCCAGGGTTCGGTGCCGGTCCTGGTCTTCGACGCCTGGGAGCACGCCTTCTACCTCCAGTACAAGAACCAGAAGGTGGACTTCATCGAGGCGATGTGGCGGGTCGTCAACTGGCAGGACGTGGCGAAGCGCTACACCGCCGCCAAGGAGCGCGCGAACAATCTGCTGCTCGCCCCCTGAGGCCCGGCGGGCCGCCGTCGCCCGGCCACGGCCCGCCGAGCCCGTCCGGGGCCGCTGACGTCCTGCTCGTGATCGTCTTCTCACCCTTCACGCGCGGGCCGGAAAGAGGGAGGACCCCCGCGAGGACATGACTCGCGGGGGTCCTTCCGTGTGGGGTCCGTGCCGGGGCTCAGTCGAAGATCGGGCCCTGGGTACGCGTCCGCTTGATCTCGTAGAAGCCGGGGATCGACGCCACCATCAGCGTGCCGTCCCAGAGCTTCGCGGCCTCCTCGCCCTTGGGGGCCGGGGTGACGACCGGGCCGAAGAAGGCGATCTGCCCGCCGTCCGCGCCGGGGACGGCGATGACCGGGGTGCCGACCTCCTGGCCGACCTTGTCGATGCCCTCCTTGTGGGAGGCGCGCAGCTCCGTGTCAAAGGTGTCGGTGTCGGCGTAGTCGAGCAGATCCGCGGGCAGGCCGACCTCGTCCAGCGCACCGGCGATGGCCTCGCGGGTGGCGCCCTCGCCACGGTTGTGGAAACGGGTGCCGAGCGCGGTGTACAGCTTGCCGACGACCTCGTCGCCGTGCTTCTGCTGGGCGGCGATCACCACACGGACCGGGGCCCAGGCCTTGGCGAGGCCCTCGCGGTACTCCTCCGGCACATCCTTGTCCTCGTTGAGGACGGCCAGGCTCATCACATGCCAGCGCACCTCGATGTCACGGACCTTCTCCACTTCGAGGACCCAGCGCGAGGTCATCCAGGCCCAGGGGCACAGCGGGTCGAACCAGAAATCGACGGGGGTCTTGTCGGACATGACTCTCCTCAATAAAGGCGGTGAACACCTCGGACACACCTCCTTGCGCAAACGTCCCGGACGGCCGGGGGCATTCCCTGATGCCGCCCGCCAGGGGCACATGGGAGGATCGGTCGGATTTCGACGTGCCATGAGACAAGCCGTGAGGCGAGCCCCGAAGGAGTGACCGTGCCCGGTGAGAACCTGTCCCGCGACGAGGCCCGTGAGCGGGCCGGCCTGCTGTCCGTAGACGGGTACGAGGTCCGCCTCGACCTGCGCTCGGCGGTGGACGGGACGCCGGACGGTCCGGGGGGTGCCGCGCCGGACGCGTCCGGCGCCCCGGAGGTGCCCGCCGCCCCCGGGACTCCCGCCGCGCCGCGGACCTTCCGCTCGGTGACGACGATCCGGTTCCGCTGTGCGCGGCCGGGCGCCTCGACCTTCGCCGATCTGGTCGCGCCGGGCGTGACCGCGGTGACGCTCAACGGGACGGAGCTGGACCCGGCCGCCGTCTTCGACGGGTCGCGGATCACCCTGGACGGCCTCCTGGCCGAGAACGTACTGACCGTGGACGCGCGCTGCGCGTACAGCCGCACCGGTGAGGGCCTGCACCGCTTCGTCGACCCCGAGGACGGCGAGGTCTACCTCTACACGCAGTACGAGCCGGCCGACGCGCGCCGCGTCTTCGCCAACTTCGAGCAGCCCGACCTCAAGGCCCCGTACCGCTTCGAGGTGACCGCGCCCGAGGGCTGGACGGTCTGGAGCAACGGCGAGGGCACGCTGACCGACGGTGTGTGGCACTTCGCGGAGACGAAGCCGATCTCCACCTACATCACGGCCGTCGTCGCCGGTCCGTACCACTATGTGACCGACTCCTACCGCCGTACGTTCGAGGACGGCACGGTCCTGGAGATCCCGCTCGGCGCGATGTGCCGCAAGGGGCTCGCCCGGCACTTCGACGCGGACGACATCTTCCTCATCACCAAGCAGGGCCTGGACTTCTTCCACGACCACTTCGACTACCCGTACCCCTTCGGCAAGTACGACCAGGCGTTCGTGCCCGAGTACAACCTCGGCGCGATGGAGAACCCGGGCCTGGTGACCTTCCGCGAGGAGTACATCTTCCGCGGCTATGTGACACGGGCGTCGTACGAGCGCAGGGCGACCACGATCCTGCACGAGATGGCGCACATGTGGTTCGGCGATCTGGTCACCATGCGGTGGTGGGACGACCTCTGGCTGAAGGAGTCCTTCGCCGACTTCATGGGCTCGTTCTCACTGGTCGGGGCGACCCGTTTCAGCAACGGCTGGATCACCTTCGCCAACAACCGCAAGGCGTGGGCGTACCGCGCCGACCAGCTCCCCTCCACCCACCCCGTCACGGCCGACATCCGTGACCTGGAGGACGCCAAGCTCAACTTCGACGGCATCACCTACGCCAAGGGCGCCTCGGTGCTCAAGCAGCTCGTGGCGTACGTCGGCCAGGACGCGTTCCTGGAGGGCGCCCGGCGCTACTTCAAGCGGAACGAGTACGGCAACACCCGGCTGGGGGACCTGCTCTCCGTGCTGGAGGAGACGTCCGGGCGCGACATGGCGGGCTGGGCCCGCTCCTGGCTCCAGACGGCCGGGGTCAACTCCCTCACGCCGCAGGCCATCTACCGCGCCGACGGGCGGATCACCGAGCTGGCCGTGGTGCAGGACGCGCCGGAGTCGCACCCCGAGCTGCGCCCGCACCGGGTGGCGGTGGGGCTGTACCGGCGCACGCCGGAGGGCGATCTCGTACGGTACGCGCGCGCCGAGACGGATTTGGCCGGGCCGCGTACGGTCGTCACCGAGCTGGCCGGGGCCGAACACCCCGATCTGATCCTCGTCAACGACGACGACCTGACGTACTGCAAGATCCGGTTCGACGCCGAGTCGCTGGACACCCTGCGCGCGCATCTGGGCGATCTCACCGATCCGCTCGCCCGTGCCCTGTGCTGGTCGGCGGCGTGGAACCTCACCCGCGACGCGCTCATGCCGGCCCGGGACTTCATCGCCCTGGTGCGGGACCACGCGGGCCGGGAGACGGACATCGGCGTGCTCCAGATGGTGCACGCCTGGGCACGGTCCGCGCTCACCCAGTACGCGGCGCCCCAGTGGCGTGAGGAGGGCAGGCGGCTGCTGGCCGGGAACGCGCTGCGGGAGCTGCGCGCGGCCGAGCCGGCCAGTGAGCACCAGCTCACCTGGGCGCGGTTCTTCGCCGCCGTGGCGGCCGCGGACGAGGACCTCCAGCTTCTGCGCGGACTGCTGGACGGCACGGCGAAGATCGACGGTCTCGGGGTCGACCAGGAGCTGCGCTGGGCCTTCCTGGAGCCGCTGGCGGCGCACGGGGCGGCGGACGAGTCGGCCATTGACGCGGAACTGGCCCTGGACGACACGGCGTCGGGCAGGCGCCACCAGGTGCGCTGTCTGGCGGCGCGGCCCTCGGCGGCGGTCAAGGCGCAGGCGTGGGCCCAGGTCGTCGAGTCGGACGCGCTGTCGAACGCGCTGGTGGAAGCGGTGATCGCCGGTTTCGCCCAGCCGGGCCAGCGGGAGCTGACCGCCCCGTACGCGGCGACGTACTTCGAGGTCATCGAGCGGGTCTGGGCGGAGCGTTCGATCCAGATCGCCATGCATGTGGTGCGGGGGCTGTACCCGGGGCTCCAGGGCGACCGGACGACCCTGGACGCCACGGAGGCCTGGCTCGACGCGCACCGGGACGCGGCGCCCGCGCTGCGCAGGCTGGTGCTGGAGGCGGGCGACGATCTGGCGCGGGCGCTGCGGGGACAGGAGTGCGACACGGCGGCAGCGCGTGCGACGACCGGCCTCCTGTGAGGGCCTCTGATTCGTATGAGGAGTCCCTCCTGATCGGCAGTCGAACGCTCGTACTTTAGGCCGAGCTTGTCCAATTTTGTCGACGAACTCGTCACAGGGGTTAGAGGGGTGGCACAGGACGGGGAGGACGGGGTCATGAACAACAACACCACCCCCCTCTCCCCCTGCCCCCTCAGCGACCTCGCCGGCCGCGGCGATGTGCGCGGCCGTGTGCTCTCGCTCGCCCAGTTGCGCGAGCGCGGGGTGGCGGCGGGCCGGGCCGCCGCGCAGTGCCGTCCCGGTGGCCCCTGGCAGCAACTGCTGCCGGGCGTCTATCTGCTGCACCCGGGGACGCCGACGAGCGAGGAGCGGCTGCACGCGGTGCTGCTGTACGCGGGGCGGCCGAGCGCCAAGGCGGTGCCGGAGCAGCCGGGGCCGTCGTCGCCGGCCGCCACGCTGCCGTCACCGCCGCCGTCGTGCCCGGCGCCGTACGAGTCCGTGATGATCACGGGGCTGGCGGCGCTGGCCCTGTACGGCTTCTCGTCCACGCCGGGGCTGCTCTCGCTGGAGCAGATTGATGTGCTGGTCCCGCCCACCCGGCGGCTGCGGTCGACGGGGTGCGCCCGGCTGATCCGCACGCACTCCCTGCCCCGGCCCGAGCAGGTCACCGGGGTGCCGGTGGCGCCGGTGGCCCGCGCGGTGGCCGACGCGGTGGCGGAACTGACCGACGCGCGCGCGGTGGTCGCGCTGCTGACCGAGGCGGTACGCGGCGGGCGGTGCGAACCGGCCGTGGTGGTACGGGAGCTGAACCTCTCCGGGCTGCTGGCCCGGTCCCCCGTGGTGGAGGCGGTGGACTCGCTGCTCGCGGAGGGGCGCACGCTGGCGGAGGGGCGGCTGTACGAGATGGTGCGGGCGTTCGAGCTGTGCGAGCCGGTGTGGAACGTCGAGCTGCGGCTGCCGGGGGGAGCGTCCCTGGGCAGCGCGGACGCGTACTGGCCGGAGTTCGCGGTCGCGGTGGAGCTGGACACGAGGACGCCTCGACGGGGCGACAGCGCGGCCGGGACGGCGGAGGACGAGATCGAGTGGTCGGAGGCGGTCCGCAAGCGCGAGCGGCTGGAGCGGCTGGGCATCACCGTCGTCCATCTCACCCCGAGGAAGCTGCGCGAGTCGCTGGAACAGCAGGCGACGGTGGTCCGTACGGCGCTGATGGCGGCGGACGACAGGGATCCGGCGGCGCCGGTGGTGGTCCTGCCGAGATAGACGCGCGGTGCGCCCCTCCGGGGGCGTGAACGCGCCCCTGGGGCGCGGCGCCGGTCCCGCACTCCTGTGGCGTGAGGCCGGTCCCGCACCCCCCGTGGCGCGGGGCCGGTCCGCCCGGCCTCGTGTCACGGGGCGCGGACGGTCAGCCGCAGAATTCCGCTTCGACGACCTTGTCCGGGTCGCCCGTCCAGTCGGCGTTGAGGTTCACGGCGATCGAGTGGCTGCCGTCCGCCGTGGTCGCGGCGCCGGAGGAGGAGCCGTGGATCCCGCCGCCGTGGCCCCAGACCTCCGTGCCGCAGGGCAGCACGCGCGACTCGATGCCGAGGCCGTAGCCGACGCCGGGCGGGGCGTCGTCGCCCAGGGGGACGGTGGTCCTCATCTCGTCGAGCTGCCGCTTCGGCAGCAGCTCGCCCCTGAGCAGCGCGCTGTAGAAGCGGTTCAGATCGGCGGTGCTGGAGATCATCGCGCCCGCCGCGCCCGCCACCGTCGGGTCGAGTTCGGTGACGTCGTGCACCGGGGCCGCCGGGTCCGGGGAGAGCGTCGAGTAGGCACGGCCCGACGGACGGGGCATCCGGACGTCCGTGCCCGGCACGCCGGTGGCGCGCAGTCGCAGCGGGCGCAGGATGCGGCGGTCGATCTCGGTGGCGTACGAGCGGCCCGTCACCTTCTCGATGACCAGCCCGGCCAGGACGTAGTTGGTGTTGGAGTAGCTCCACTCCGTACCGGGCTGGAACTCCGGGCGGTGGCGCATGGCCAGCCCGACCAGGTCGCGTGGCTTCCAGGTGTCGTAGCGGTGCTCGAGGAAGCCGTCCCCGAAGACCTTTCTGACGAACTCGTCGTCCCCGGTGTAGTTGTAGATGCCGCTGGTGTGGTTGAGCAACTGCCGCAGGGTGATGCCGCGGCCGTCGTGGCCGTTGCCGCGTACCAGTCCGGGCAGTGTGGTCTCGACGGTGTCGTCCAGATCGACCGTGCCCTCCGCCTCCAGCTGGAGCAGGACCGTGGCGACGAAGGTCTTGGTGACGGACCCGACGCGGAAACGGTCTCGCGCAAGGCGTGCGCGGCCCGTGGTCCGGTCCGCGACTCCCGCGTCGCCGTTCCAGACACCCGTGCGGTCGCTCACCCCGGCCAGCGCTCCCGGCACTCCCTCCTCCACCGCGGCGTCGAGGGCCCGCTGGGCGGCGCGGTGGGCGGACGCGGATCCGCCGGGCTCCGTCGCCGGTCCGGCCACCGCCGGGCTGATGAGCGCGGTGCTCGCGACGGCCACCGCCGCCAGTGTTCCCGTCCACGCGGTCCTGACCGTGCGTGCCGCCATGCCAACTCCCCTGGATACGAGTGCGATCGGCGGACAGGACTCCGGGTGGCAGGGCCCGGGTCGCCCGCTCCCGCCGGGTTGATCCGCTTTCAGCCGTTCACGGTGAAACGGCCGAGAGCCGGTCGCTCACGCCACAGTCCCAGGCCGGTGTCGACCAGTTCGACGCGGTCCAGGTCCCGGACCGCGTCGAGCGGGTACCAGGCGGCCAGATCCGTGGAACCGCCGGTCTCGGCGCGCAGGGAACCGCCGGTGATCCGGGCCTCGTAGATGATGCGCAGGCCCTGGAAGTCCGCGAAGCTGCCCAGCTTGCGCGGGTAGCGGCGGCGGATCGAGTCCACGCCGAGCAGCGCCGTCATCTCGGCGGCGTAGCCGGTCTCCTCCTCGACCTCGCGGACCGCCGTGTCCACGGGGTCCTCGCCGTGGTCCATGCCGCCGCCGGGGAGGGTCCAGCGCTTGGTGCCGTCGCGTGCCACCCACCGTGCGAGAAGGATCCGTTCGTCCTGTACGCACACGGCGTAGGCGGCGACTCGTAGCTCCTGGTTCATCCCGAGAGGGTAGAACCATGCCGGCCCATCGGCCCGGGGCTCCGCGGGATGTGTCCGATTGGTCCTCCATGGCGCAACCGCCGCGCTGGCGGATGTACGCCATGACCACATCACATCTCCGACAGCACTCCACAAACCCCTGTCACTTAGGAAAAGCTGAGCGGTCATCCGGTACCGAATTCCGGACTGTCTCTTTCACCAACAGGGATGCTGATGACCTCCGAATCCGAGCGCTCCATATCCGGACCGAGACGCGTGGCCAGGGTCGCTGCGGCGGCCGGCCTGGTGGCCGCGCTGATCGCCTCCGGTGCGGTGCCCGCTTTCTCCGCCACAGGCGCCGACGACCCGGCCGCCCCCGCTCCCGTCAAGTCCTCCTCAGACAAACTGGGGTCGGCCGACGCCGATCTGCTCACCGAGGCCCAGGCCGCGGGCGAGAAGAACATCTCCCTGATGGTCGCCACCGCTCCCGGGGCGACCGAGCAGGTCGCCGCCCAGCTCGACGCCGTCCCCGGCGCCGTGGTCGGCAAGACGTACGACAAGCTCGGCTACGTACGGGCGACGCTCCCCACCGCCAGGGCGGAGGCCGCGATCAAGGCGGCCCAGAAGCTCTCCTCCGTGCACGGCATCGATCTCAACCAGGAGATCGAGCTCGACGACCCGAGGCCCGCGGGGGACGCGGACCAGGGTGCGCGGGCCACGGCCACGAAGGCGGACGTCGAGAAGTACCCGGCGCCGGACAGCACGACCAAGGCGGAGAACCCCTACAACCCGTCCTTCGAGACGGGCGCGGTGGACTTCGTCAGGAAGAACCCCACGGCCGACGGCCGCGGTGTCACCATCGGCATCCTGGACTCGGGCGTCGACCTGGGCCACCCCGCGCTCCAGAAGACCACCACGGGCGAGCGCAAGATCGTCGACTGGGTGACGGCCACGGACCCGGTCTCCGACGGCGACGGCACCTGGCGCATCATGAACGCCGCCGTGTCCGGTCCGACGTTCACGGCGAGCGGGCGTACGTGGACGGCTCCGGCCGGCTCGTACAAGTTCAACCTGTTCCGCGAGAACGCCACGCTCGGCGGCGAGATGGCGGGCGACCTCAACCGTGACGGTGACACCACCGATGTCTGGGGCGTGCTCTACGACCCGGCCGCCGGGACCGTCCGCGTCGATCTGGACAACAACGGGAACTTCTCCGACGACACGGCGCTGAAGCCGTACAAGGACGGTTTCCAGGTCGGCTACTTCGGCACGGACAACCCGGCCACCCCGGTGGCCGAGCGCATCCCGTTCGTGGTCGAGATCCGCAAGGACGTCGTCTACAACGCGGCCGGCGCGACCTCCGACTTCGTCAGCATCGGTGTCATCGAGGGCGCGCACGGCTCGCACGTCGCCGGTATCACCGCCGCCAACGGGCTCTTCGGCGGCAAGATGAGCGGCGCCGCCCCCGGCGCCAAGCTGGTGTCCTCGCGCGCCTGCTCCTGGAGCGGCGGCTGCACCAGCATCGCGCTGACCGAGGGCATGATCGACCTCGTCGTCAACCGCGGTGTCGACATCGTCAACATGTCGATCGGCGGTCTGCCCCCGCTGAACGACGGCAACAACGCCCGTGCCGAGCTGTACACCCGGCTCATCGACACCTACGGCGTGCAGCTCGTCATCTCGGCCGGCAACGACGGCCCCGGTACGAACACCATCAGTGACCCGGCCCTGGCCGACAAGGTCATCTCGGTCGCCGCGTCGATCTCCAAGGAGACCTGGGCCGCCAACTACGGCTCCGGTGTGACGAAGAAGTACGGGCTGCTCCCGTTCTCCTCCCGCGGCCCGCGCGAGGACGGCGGCTTCACGCCGACCCTCACCGCCCCGGGCGCGGCCATCAACAGCACCCAGACCTGGGCCCCCGGTTCGCCGGTCGCCGAGGCGGGCTACGCGCTGCCGCCGGGCTACTCGATGCTCCAGGGCACCTCGATGGCCTCCCCGCAGGCCGCGGGCGCCAGCGCGCTGCTGATCTCCGCCGCCAAGCAGAAGCACATCAGCCTCACCCCCGCCGAGCTGCGGACGGCGCTCACCAGCACCGCCGAGCCGATCGACGGTCTCCAGGCGCATGAGCAGGGCGCGGGTCTGATCGATGTCGTGGCCGCGTGGAAGTCCATCCAGCGCGGTGTCAGCTCGTACGAGTACGCGGTGAAGGCCCCGGTCGACACCGCGATCGAGGAGTTCCTGGAGACCCCGGGCTTCGGCACGGGTCTGTACGACCGCGAGGGCGGCCTCCAGGCGGGCCAGAAGAAGACGTACGACGTCACCATCACCCGGACCACCGGCCCCGCGGGCCCGGTGGAGCACCGGCTGAAGTGGAAGTACAACGACGACGACACCTTCCAGTTCCTCCGCAGCCACCGGATCGACCTGCCGCTGAACCAGCCGGTCACCATCCCGGTGCAGGCGAGCCCCGGTTCCGCCGGGGTGCACAGCGCGATCCTGGAACTGGACGACCGTGACACGGAGGGTGTGGACAAGCAGATCCTCGCCACCGTGGTCGTCTCGAAGCCGCTGGCGAAGCCCTCGTACGCGTTCTCGGCGACGGACTCCGTGCAGCGCAACAGCTCGAAGTCGTACTTCCTGACGGTTCCGGCGGGCGCGCAGACGCTGGAGGTGGCGCTGGGCGGGCTCGCCACGGGCAGCCAGACCCGGTTCATCTCCATCCACCCGTACGGCGTGCAGGTGGAGGACAGCTCGACCACGTTCTGCTACCCGAACTACAACAACCCGAACAACACCTGCCGCCCGGACCTGCGCTCGTACCCGAACCCGCAGCCCGGCGTCTGGGAGATCGAGGTCGAGTCGCGCCGTACGTCGCCGCTGCTCGACAACCCGTACACGCTGGACGTGTCGATCCTCGGCGCGGTCTTCGACCCGTCGGTCACCACGATCCCCTCGGCCCGGATCGGTACCCCCGCTCCGGTCGAGTGGAAGGTCACCAACAGCGCCGCCGCCATCGACGGCAAGCTCGCCGGCGGCTCGCTGGGCTCGGCGAAGGTCGCGCGCCCGACGATCGCGGACGGCGAGCAGCAGCAGACCACCCTCACCCTGGGCGCGGGCGTCGAGAAGCTCGACGTCTCGATCGGCGGTGCCTCCGACACGGGGGCCGACCTGGACCTGCTGGTCTACCGGGACGGCGTGCAGGTCGGCGCCTCCACGAGCGCCAGCGCGGAGGAGACGGTCAGCCTGGCCAGGCCGGCCGCCGGTACGTACACGTTCATCGTGGACGGCTACTCGGTCCCGGCCGGGAGCACGGCGTACGACTACCGCGACGTGTACTACTCGGACACGCTCGGCACGGTCGGCGCCAGTGGGACGATCAAGCTCGACAGCGGTGCGTCGGCGCAGGTCGCGGCCGAGGTGCTGGTGAAGAGCGCGGCCCCGGCGGGCCGGCAGTTCTTCGGTGAGGTGCGGTTGCTGAACGCGCGCGGCACTGCCGCGGGCACCGGCAGTGTGATCATCGAGAGCGTCACCCCGTAACCCGTGCGGTAATGGAGGGGCGGGTGTCCACGCGGACACCCGCCCCTCCGGCGTTCCGGCCCGGCCTCCCGGCCTCCCGGCCCAGGTGTTCCGGTCCCGGCGCCCCGGCCCCGGCGTTCCGGTCCCGTTCCTGTCCAGGTGTTCCGTCCTTCGGACAATGGATTGGACAACCCGGCCGGGGTCGGACGCATGATGAGGGAACGCGTTCCCCGGGACAGTCGCGAGTAAGGAGCCCCAGTGAAGGTCGGAATCGTCGGAGCCACCGGTCAGGTCGGCACGGTCATGCGCAGCGTCCTGGCCGAGCGGGCCTTCCCCGCCACGGAGCTGCGGCTCTTCGCCTCCGCCCGCTCCGCGGGCTCCGCCATCGAGTGGCAGGGCCGGCAGATCACGGTGGAGGACGCCTCCACGGCCGACTACACCGGGCTCGACATCGTGCTCTTCTCGGCCGGCGGCGCCACCTCGAAGGCCCTCGCCGAGAAGGTCGCCGGCCAGGGCGCCGTCGTGATCGACAACTCCTCCGCCTGGCGCCGTGACCCCCAGGTCCCGCTGGTCGTCTCCGAGGTCAACGCGCACGCGATCAAGGACCGTCCCAAGGGCATCATCGCCAACCCGAACTGCACCACGATGGCCGCCATGCCCGTGCTGCGCCCGCTGCACGCGGAGGCCGGACTGACCGCGCTGGTCACCGCCACCTACCAGGCCGTCTCGGGCTCCGGTCTCGCCGGGGTGGCCGAGTTGCACGGCCAGGCGCAGAAGGTCGTCGCCGAGGCGGACCGGCTCACCCATGACGGCGCGGCCGTCGACTTCCCCGAGCCCACCGTCTACCAGCGGCCGATCGCCTTCAACGTGGTGCCGCTCGCGGGCAACCTCGTGGACGACGGCTCCTTCGAGACCGACGAGGAGCAGAAGCTCCGCAACGAGTCGCGCAAGATCCTGGAGATCCCCGGGCTGAAGGTCTCCGGGACCTGTGTCCGGGTGCCGGTCTTCTCGGGCCACTCGCTCCAGATCAACGCCCGGTTCGCGCGTCCGCTCAGCGTGGAGCGCGCGTACGAGCTGCTGAAGGACGCGCCGGGCGTGGAGCTGTCCGAGATCCCCACCCCGCTCCAGGCGGCCGGCCGGGACGCCTCGTACGTCGGCCGTATCCGGGCCGACGAGACCGTGGAGAACGGTCTGGCGCTCTTCGTCTCCAACGACAACCTCCGCAAGGGCGCGGCGCTCAACGCCGTCCAGATCGCGGAGCTGGTGGCGGCCGAGCTGAACGGCTGACGCCGGGCACGGCGGCCTGATCGGCGGGGCGGGATTCCCACGGGCGGTACGGGAATCCCGCCCCGCCGTCGTGGGCGCCGGGCGGAGCCCGCCGTTTACTCCCGGGCGGGCGGCCCGCCCGGTGGATTACTCCCGGGCGGGCGGCCCGGTCCGCGTGGAAGGATGTGCCCAAACGTCACGAACCGAGGAGATGACCCGGGTGCCAGGCACAAATCTGACCCGTGAAGAGGCGCAGGAGCGTGCGCGCCTGCTCACCGTGGACTCGTACGGGATCGATCTCGATCTCAGCGGCGCGCAGGAGGGCGGCACCTACCGGTCCGTGACCACGGTGCGCTTCGAGAGCGCGGAGGCCGGGGCGGAGACCTTCATCGATCTGGTGGCGCCCGCCGTGCACGAGGTCGTCCTGAACGGCACCGCGCTCGATGTCGCCGCGGTCTTCCGGGACGCGCGGATCGCGCTGCCGCATCTCCAGCAGGGCCCGAACGAGCTGAGGGTCGTCGCGGACTGCGCGTACACCAACACGGGCGAGGGTCTGCACCGTTTCGTCGACCCGGTCGACCAGCAGGCCTATCTCTACACGCAGTTCGAGGTGCCGGACGCGCGGCGCGTCTTCGCCTCGTTCGAACAGCCGGACCTCAAGGCGTCGTTCCAGTTCACCGTGAAGGCCCCCGAGGGCTGGACCGTGATCTCCAACTCGCCGACGCCGGAGCCCAAGGAGAACGTCTGGAGCTTCGAGCCGACCCCGCGCATCTCGACGTACATCACGGCGCTCATCGTCGGTCCGTACCACTCGGTGCACAGCTCGTACGAGAAGGACGGGCAGTCGGTGCCGCTGGGCATCTACTGCCGTCCCTCGCTCGCCGAGTACCTGGACTCGGACGCGATCTTCGAGGTCACCCGGCAGGGCTTCGACTGGTTCCAGGAGAAGTTCGACTACGCCTACCCCTTCGCCAAGTACGACCAGCTCTTCGTGCCGGAGTTCAACGCGGGCGCGATGGAGAACGCGGGCGCGGTGACCATCCGCGACCAGTACGTCTTCCGCTCGAAGGTGACGGACGCGGCGTACGAGACGCGGGCCGAGACGATCCTGCACGAGCTGGCGCACATGTGGTTCGGCGATCTGGTCACCATGGAGTGGTGGAACGACCTGTGGCTGAACGAGTCGTTCGCCACCTACACCTCGATCGCCTGCCTGGCCGCCGCGCCGGGCTCGCGCTGGCCGCAGTCGTGGACGACGTTCGCGAACTCCATGAAGACCTGGGCGTACCGCCAGGACCAGCTCCCCTCCACGCATCCGATCATGGCGGACATCCGTGATCTGGACGATGTCCTGGTCAACTTCGACGGCATCACGTACGCCAAGGGCGCGTCCGTGCTCAAGCAGCTCGTCGCGTACGTCGGGCAGGACGAGTTCTTCAGCGGCGTCCAGGCGTACTTCAAGGCGCACGCGTACGGGAACACCCGGCTGTCCGATCTGCTGGGCGCGCTGGAGGAGACCTCCGGACGTGATCTGAAGACCTGGTCGAAGGCCTGGCTGGAGACGGCCGGCATCAATGTCCTGCGTCCGGAGATCGAGCTGGACGCGTCGGGCCATGTGACGTCGTTCGCCGTACGGCAGGAGGCGCCCGCGCTGCCCGCCGGGGCGAAGGGCGCGCCCGTCCTGCGCCCGCACCGGATCGCGATCGGCTGCTACGACCTGGACGCGGACGGCAAGCTGGTCCGTACGAGCCGGATCGAGCTGGACGTGGACGGCGAGCGCACGGACGTGCCGTTCCCCGCGAACACCCCGCGTCCCGCGGTGATCCTGCTCAACGACGACGATCTGACCTATGCGAAGGTCCGGCTGGACGAGGAGTCGCTGCGGGTCGTCACCGAGCACCTCGGGGACTTCGCCGAGTCGCTGCCGCGCGCGCTGTCCTGGGCGTCGGCGTGGGACATGACCCGGGACGGCGAGCTGGCCACCCGCGACTATCTGGAGCTGGTGCTCTCGGGCATCGCCAAGGAGTCGGACATCGGTGTGGTGCAGTCGCTGCACCGCCAGGTGAAGCTGGCGCTCGACCTGTACGCGGCGCCCGCGTGGCGCGAGACGGGTCTGACGCGGTGGACGGACGCGACGCTGGCGCATCTCCGCGCGGCCGAGCCGGGCAGTGACCACCAGCTCGCGTGGGCACGGGCGTTCGCGGCGACCGCGCGCACACCGCAGCAGCTCGATCTGCTCCAGGGCCTGCTCGACGGTACGGAGACGATCGAGGGCCTGGCGGTGGACACCGAGCTGCGCTGGGCGCTCGTCCACCGGCTGGCGGCGGTCGGTCTGCACGACGAGGAGGAGATCGCGGCCGAGTACGAGCGCGACAGGACGGCCGCGGGCGAGCGCCACGCGGCGGCGGCGCGCTCGGCGCGTCCGCTGGCCGAGGCCAAGGCGGAGGCATGGGCCTCGGTGGTCGAGAGCGACAAGCTCCCGAACGCCCTCCAGGAGGCGGTGATCGCCGGTTTCGTCCAGACCGACCAGCGTGAGCTGCTGGCGCCGTACACGGAGAAGTTCTTCGCGGCGGTCGCGGACGTCTGGGAGTCCCGCTCCCACGAGATGGCCCAGCAGATCGCGGTCGGCCTCTACCCGTCCCTCCAGGTCTCCCCGTCCACCCTGGACGCGACGGACGCCTGGCTCGCCTCGGCGGGCCCGAACGCGGCGCTGCGCCGGCTGATCTCGGAGTCGCGGTCCGGCGTCGAGCGCGCGCTGCGGGCGCAGGCGGCGGACGAGGCGGCGGCCTCCGCGTAACGACGGGAGGGGGACGGGCCCACGGGGCTCGTCCCCCTTCGGGCGCCGCCGTTCCCTCCGGGGCCACCGCCAGGACGGGCCCCCGCCCGCAGACGCACGCGGGCGCCGCCCGGCGCACCCAGGGGGTGCGGGACGGCGCCCGCGGTGACCCGTGCGGGTCAGACGTGCTTGTGGGACTTGTCGAGCACCATGACCAGGCCGGCGATGATGCCGAAGATCACGACCGGGGCCACCACATAGAGGCCGAGGGTCTCGGCGATGCTCAGCCCCGGGCCGGGGTCGTCGCCGTCGTCCCGGGTCAGCGCGAGCGCCGGGGACGACATGAGCAGCATCATCAGCGTCGTACCGGCCGCCAGGGCGCCGGCGCGCAGAGCGTTCTTCTTGTCCACGGTGCAAACGTAGCGAACGCCTACACCGGCCGCGCGGGCGGGGGTGCCGTACCGGCCCTGACGACCTCCAGCAGGGCGTGCAGCCGGGGCGAGGCGGCCAGTTCCTCCAGGGTCACCGGGCGTCCCTCGGCGTCCGCGACGGGCAGCCGCCAGTTGGGGTACTGGTCCCAGGTGCCCGGCAGGTTCTGCGGCCGGCGGTCGCCCACCGTGTCCGGCAGCCAGACCCCGACCATCCGGGCCGGGGTGCGCAGCAGGAAGCGGTACACCGCGCGGATCTGCTCCTCCTCGTCGCCGCCGGACAGCAGTCCCAGACGGGTGAGACAGCCGAGCCACTCCGCGACCTCGGCCTGCCCCTCCGACTGCTCACGCTCCAGCGGGCGGGTGAGCAGCCCGAGCCGGTGGCGCAGCTCCACGTGCTCTCCGGTGAGCCGGGCCGCCGTGGACGGCAGATCGTGGGTCGTGGCGGTGGCCACACATCCCTCGCGCCAGCTCTCGGGGGGCAGTGGCCGTCCCGTACCGTCCCAGTCGCGCTCGAACCAGAGCACCGAGGTCCCCAGCACACCGCGCCGCTCCAGGGCCTCCCGTACACCGGGCTCGACGGTGCCCAGGTCCTCCCCTATGACGGCGGCGCCCGCGTGATGGGCCTCCAGGGCGAGGACGGCGAGCATCGCCTCGGCGTCGTACCGGACATACGTTCCCCGGGTGGGGTCCTGTCCCCGCGGCACCCACCAGAGCCGGAACAGGCCCATCACATGGTCGATCCGCAGCGCCCCCGCGTGCCGCAGCAGTCCCTTGAGCAGTCCTCTGTACGGGGCGTAGCCCGACGCGGCCAGGACGTCGGGGCGCCACGGGGGCAGCCCCCAGTCCTGGCCGAGCGCGTTGAAGGCGTCCGGCGGGGCGCCGACCGACATACCGGCGGCGAAGGCGTCCTGCTGCGCCCAGGCGTCGGCGCCGTCGGGGTGGACGCCGACGGCGAGGTCATGGACGATCCCGACGGCCATACCGGCGTCCCCGGCGGCCCGGTCGGCGGCGGCGAGCTGCTCGTCCGTCAGCCAGGCGAGCCGGCAGTGGAAGTCGACCCGGTCGAGGAGCCGCCGCCGGGCCTCGGCCGTCTCGGCGGAACGCGGATCGCGCAGCCCCGCCGGCCAGTCACGCCACCGCGAACCGTGCACCTCGGCGAGGGCGTTCCACGTGGCGTGGTCCTCCAGGGCCCGGCCCTGGGAGGCGAGGAAGTCGCAGTACTCGGCACGGCGGCCGGGGCCCAGCTCCACGGTGACCAGGATCTCCAGGGCGGCCCGCTTGAGCGTCCACACGGCGTCGCGGTCGATCAACGCGGCCTTGCCCGGCGTCTTGTCGAGCACGGCCTCCCGCAACTCCCCCGCCCGCGCCACCAGCCCGTCGAGCCGCTCACGGTCGGCGCCGCGCACGTACGCGTACTCCGGGACGGCCTCGATCCGCAGATGGACCGGGTCGGGGAAGCGGCGCGAGGAGGGGCGGTACGGCGAGGGGTCGGTGGGCGCGCCGGGCACGGCGGCGTGCAGTGGGTTGATCTGGACGAACCCGGCGCCCAGGGAGCGGCCCGACCACGCGGCCAGTTCGGCGAGGTCCCCGAGGTCGCCCATGCCCCAGGAGCGGCTGGAGAGAAGGGAGTAGAGCTGCACGAGAAAGCCGTGGGTGCGGCCGGCGGGCCCCGGCACGCGGTCGGGAGCGACGATCAGCGCGACCTGCTGTTCCCGCTCCTCCCGCCGCGCCCGTGGAGCCCGTGACGCGCGGTCCTCGGCTGCGCGGTCCTCGGCGGCGCGGTCCTCGGCGGCGGAGGCGGGGGCGGCGGGGGCGCGCACGGTCAACCGGTGCACACCGAGCGGCAGTCGCGCCCAGACCGCGGCGGCCCCGGGCCCCGGCGCGGGCAGTTCCACCGGCTCGCCCCCCTCCGTCTCCACCCGGAGCACCGAGCCGGGCGGAAGCGCGGCGAGGGCGGGCGGCAGCACCTGGCCCGTGTCGCCCACGCCGTGCCGCGCGGACCACAGCACCAGGGTCGGCGGCAGAAGACGGATCCTGGCGGCGGATTCGGCGCGGCTCAGCGCGTCGGCCACCGCCTCGGGGGTGGACGCGTCGACACCCAGCGCGGCCAGCACCGGGACAACGGTGGTGTCGGGAACGGCGACACTGACACCCGGCGACGGCGTGTACGAGGTGGCGACACCGTGCAGCTCGGCGAGCCTGGCCAGGCTCATGCGCACTCCTGTGGTCAGACTCCGGGGGATTCCGTGCCGCCGGCCGTACCGGGCGCGGTCGGTTCGCTGGTCAGTGGGGCGGCATCGGCGAGCGGGGGCTCACTGGTGAGAGGGGCGGCGGTGGCGAGCGGAGGCTCGCTGGTCAACGGGGTCGGGTCCGTCTGTCGGGAGCGGGGGGACGGCAGAAGCTCTGCGGATGCGGCCATGGCGGCGCCTCCCGGGCGCAGGGAACAGGACAGGACACAGCAGGCCTACCCAGCGGGCGGAGCCGCAGACGCGTACCGCCGGTAAACGTGTGTCGAGTCACGGTCCGTTCCCTGTGCGGCAGTTGAAGGTCCTGCCTATCACAAACCGGCAATTGCGACACAATGGCCACGCGCATTGACACCTTCACCGCGCGGTGGTGGGGTCGTTGCCGCGTGGGTCGGGACCAGGAAGCACGAGGGGAGCAGGACATGCGGCTCGGGCGGAGAAGGGGCACCGCGACCGCCGTCGCGGTCGCCGTGATCGGTGGTCTGCTCGGTACCGCGCCGGGCGTGCTGGCCGCCCCTCATGATCCCGGGTCCCCCGCGGCCGCCACCCCCGGCCGCGAGGGCGGGGCCACGGTGCCCGCCGTGTGGCCCCGGCCGCAGACGATCGGCGCGGCCGGACGGGCCGTACCCCTCGGTGACGAGGTGACCGTCGTCGCGGACGCGGAGGCCGACGCGTACGCCGTGCGGGCGCTGACGGAGGTGCTGCGCGCGGCCGGTGTCCGTACCGTACGCACCGCCCCGTCCCCGTCCGCCACCGGCGGCGGGCCGCTCGTCCTGGTGGGCGGCCGCGGCGCGCGTGACGCGCTGCGCGCCCTGCGCGCGCCGGACAGCTCCGACCTCCCCGCCGGGGGCTACCGGATCGCCGTGGGCACCGTGGCCGGCCGGGGCACCGTCGCCCTGGACGGCGTCGGCGAGGACGGTCTCTTCCACGCCGCGCAGACCCTGCGCCAGCTCATCGTCGGCCGGGCGGGCCGGGCGACCGTCCCCGGGGTGGTCGTACGCGACTGGCCGGGCACCGCCGTCCGCGGGACGACGGAGGGTTTCTACGGGCAGCCGTGGGACCACCGCCGGCGGCTGGACCAGCTCGACTTCATGGGCCGTACCAAACAGAACCGCTATCTGTACGCGCCCGGCGACGACCCGTACCGCCAGGCGCGCTGGCGCGATCCGTACCCCGCCGCGCAGCGGACGGAGTTCCGTGAGCTGGCCGAGCGTGCCCGGCGCAACCATGTGACGCTCGCCTGGGCCGTCGCCCCCGCCCAGGCCATGTGCATGACCTCGCAGCGGGATCTCGGGGATCTCACCCGCAAGATCGACGCGATGTGGGCGCTGGGCGTGCGCGCGTTCCAGCTCCAGTTCCAGGACGTCAGTTACAGCGAATGGCACTGCGACCGGGACGCGGACACCTTCGGTTCGGGGCCGGGGGCCGCCGCGGCGGCCCAGGCGCGCGTGGCGAACGCGGTGGCGGAGCACCTCGGTGACCGCCACCCCGGCGCCGAGCCACTCACGGTGATGCCGACGGAGTACTACCAGGACGGCGCGACGGAGTACCGCACGGCGCTCGCCGAGGCGCTCGGCGCGCGGGTGCAGGTGGCGTGGACGGGGGTCGGGGTCGTGCCCCGCACGATCACGGGCCTGGAACTGGCGGGCGCGCGCGCCGCGTTCGGACGCCCGCTGGTCACCATGGACAACTACCCGGTCAACGACTACGAGCAGGGCCGTCTCTTCCTCGGCCCCTACACCGGCCGCGAGCCGGCCGTGGCCACCGGCTCCGTCGCCCTGCTCGCCAACGCCATGGCCCAGGCGTCCGCGTCCCGTATCCCGCTCTTCACCGCGGCGGACTACGCCTGGAATCCGCGCGGATACCGGCCGCAGGAGTCCTGGCGGGCGGCGATCGACGATCTCGCGGGCGAGGACGTCAGCGCGCGCGAGGCCCTCGCCGCCCTCGCGGGCAATGACGCGTCGTCGATCCTCAGCGCCTCGGAGTCCGCGTATCTCAAGCCGGCGCTGGCGGACTTCTGGCGGTCCCGCACGACCACGGACGGCAAGGCCAGAACGGCCGCGGCCGACCGGCTCAGAGCCGCCTTCACGGTGATGCGGGAGGCGCCGGCACGGCTGGCGGGGACCGCGGACGGCCGTCTCGACGACGAGGTACGGCCCTGGCTCGACCAGCTCGCGCGCTACGGCAGGGCGGGTGAGCTGGCCATCGACATGCTCCAGGCGCAGGACCGCGGCGACGGGGCGGCGGCCTGGCGGGCCTCGCTGGATCTGGAGCCGCTGCGCGAGGCGGTCCGCGAGAGCCGGGCCACGGTCGGCGAGGGCGTGCTCTCGCCCTTCCTGGACCGGGCCGTCGAGGAGTCGTCGGTGTGGACGGGCGCGGACCGGGCCGCGGACACCGAGCGGATCACCGGGGACGGCCGGTCGTACACCGTCGGTCTGGGGGCGGCGCGGCCCGTCGAGGCGGTGAACACCATGTCCGAGCCCGGCACGGGCGCCGGAGCGACCGTCGAGGCGCATGTGCCCGGCCAGGGCTGGCGCGCGCTGGGACCGCTCTCGACGAGCGGCTGGACCCAGTCGGACGCGAAGGGGCTGCGGATCGACGCGGTACGGATCGTCGCGCCCGGCGCGGGCTCCGGCGCGGGTGTCGCGGGTCCCGGCGCGCCGACGCCGTCCGTACGCCATGTCGTGCCCTGGTTCGCCGACGAGCCGCGGGCCCGGCTCGATCTCGTACGCGGCGAGGCGGACGCCCAGATCGGCGGCGAGCCGCAGAAGGTCGAGGCGCGGCTGGCGGCGCGGCGGCCGGGCGTGGTGCGGGGCGCGCTGACGGCGAAGGCGCCTTCCGGCATTCGGGTGACGGTGCCCAAGGAGACGACGGTGCCGCGGGGCTCTCGCACGAATGTTCCCGTCGAGGTCAGCGTCCCCGAGGGAACGCCCGCCGGCACGTACGAGGTGCCGCTCGCCTTCGCCGGCGAGGAGCGCACGCTGACGGTCCGGGCCTCGCCGCGCACGGGCGGTCCGGATCTGGCCCGTACGGGGACGGCCTCGTCCTCGGGCGACGAGACCCCGGACTTCCCGGCCGCGGCCGCGCTCGACGGCGACCCGGTGAGCCGCTGGTCCTCGCCGGTGGAGGACGGCGCCTGGTGGCAGCTCGAACTCGCGCGGCCCGCGCGGGTGGGCCAGGTGGTGCTGCACTGGCAGGACGCGTACGCGAGCCGCTACCGCATCCAGGTCTCGGCGGACGGGCGGAACTGGCGGACGGCGGCGACGGTGAGGGACGGGAAGGGCGGGCGGGAGGCGATCGGCATGGACGCGAAGGACACGCGGTTCGTCCGGGTCCAGGGCGAGGAGCGCGGAACGCGGTTCGGGTACTCGCTGTTCGCGGTGGAGGCGTTCGCGGTGGCGGGGTAGGTGGCGGTGCGCCTCCCGGCGGTGCGCCGTCCGGCGGGGGGTGCGGTGGGGGGTGCGGGTTGTGGGTGGTGCGGGTGCCGGGGCCTCCGGAGGTACATGTCCGGACGGCATGATTTACGGCGCCCCTGGGCGGCCGCTGGATACGGGCGTCCGGACGCCACAAATCACGCTTTAGTGTCCGAACACGCACCTCCTACGACCCCGACCCCCTCCCGCCCGTCGCCCACTGCGGGTGGCCGGGTGGGCATACGCCGGCCGCGGTGGCCTCCTGCCGGTGGGCCCCGTCCGGGTTCCGGATCACCCCGGCCGCCTCGGGGTGCGGACATGTCTCCGGCTGCTGTCGGCCGCCGGCGAGTGAGCCGAAGGGCGCGCCGCTGTCGAAAGGGAGAGCGCGCGGAGGCCGTGAGGAACGAGCGGCCGAGCACGGTCGACCGTCGACAGTGGCACCAAGCGCCCGGAGGCGAACCGAGCCCTCAAAAAAGAAGGTGCGTGAGCCGAAGGGGCGCGTCGGTGCCGAAAAGGAGAGCGCGCGGAGGTTCGTGAGGAACGAGCGAACCGAGCACGGTCGACTGTCGGCATCGACATGAGGCGCCCCGGAGGCGAACCGAGCCCTCAAAAACACAACTGACTCGGATCGTCAGGCTGAAATGCCGTCGATCCGAGCCATCGCGTCCTCCGCGCCGTACGGTTGCAAGTACGGCAACCAGCGCGGATCCCGGTGTCCGGTCCCGATGATCCGCCAGGCCAGGCCCGACGGCGGGGCGGGTTGTTGGTGGAGTCTCCAGCCCAGCTCCCGCAGATGGCGGTCGGCCTTCACATGGTTGCACCTGCGGCACGCCGCCACCACGTTGTCCCACACGTGCTGCCCGCCACGGCTGCGCGGAATGACGTGGTCGACGCTGGTTGCGACACCACCGCAGTACATACAGCGACCGCCGTCGCGGGCGAAGAGCGCACGGCGCGTCAGTGGAACGGGCCCCCGGTAAGGGACCCGTACGAAACGCTTCAGCCGTACGACGCTGGGTGCTGGGATGACTCGGGTCTCACTGTGCATGAAGGCGCCGGATTCCTCGAGGCAGAGGGCCTTGTTCTCCAGGACGAGGACGAGCGCGCGGCGGAGCGGTACGACGCCGAGCGGCTCGTACGACGCGTTGAGGACCAGGACATGCGGCACGGATGCCTCCTATTACGCCGGCGGCGCGTGGCTCGCGCCGGGACGATCTGCTCTCAGTCTCTCCTCATGCCTGGTCGAAACGCCACCACGTCCCGGTAACGGGCTGGGAGTGTTTTCGACCACAACCGGCCCCTTCCCCCGTATTCCGGGCCCTGTGGCGCCCGCCCAGGACCCGCGTGAGCCGTGTCTCTCCGCCGGGTACGGCACCGGAGGAGCCGCACTGCCCCGTTAGTGTGGTGGGACCGCCCGTACATACCTGGAGGTTCTGTCGTGTCCTGGTCCGCCCTCCCGGCCGCCGGTCCTTCGTCGTCCGACCCCGTCACCCTCGACGAGGCGGCCGCTCGGGCGACGGACGCGGCGGGGTGGCTGGAGCAGAACTGGGCGACCTGGCTCGGTATCGCTCTGCGGATCGTGCTGATCACGGTCATCGCGCTGGTGCTGCGCCATGTGATCCGGCGCGCCCTGACCAAGCTGATAGACCGGATGAACCGCAGCGTCCAGTCGGTGGAGGGCACCGCGCTGGGCGGGCTGCTGGTCAACGCCGAGCGGCGGCGGCAGCGCTCCGAGGCGATCGGTTCCGTGCTGCGTTCGGTCACGTCGTTCCTGATCCTGGGCACGGCGGCGCTGATGGTGCTGGGGGCGCTGAACATCAATCTCGCCCCGCTGCTGGCCTCCGCGGGGGTCGCGGGGGTCGCCCTGGGCTTCGGCGCGCGCAATCTCGTCACCGACTTCCTCTCCGGGGTCTTCATGATCCTGGAGGACCAGTACGGCGTCGGGGACACCATCGACGCGGGGGTGGCCTCGGGCGAGGTGATAGAGGTCGGTCTGCGGGTGACGAAGCTGCGCGGTGACAACGGCGAGATCTGGTACGTGCGCAACGGCGAGGTCAAGCGGATCGGCAATCTGAGCCAGGGCTGGGCGACCGCCTCGGTGGATGTGGTGGTCCGGCCGTCGGAGGACCTGGAGCGGGTCCGTGCGGTCATCGCCGGGGTCACCGAGCGGCTGGCCAAGGACGACCCGTGGAACGAGCGCCTGTGGGGCCCGGTCGAGATCCTCGGTCTGGACTCGGTGCTGCTGGACTCGATGACCGTACGGCTGTCCGCGAAGACGATGCCCGGCCAGTCGCTGGGCGTGGAGCGCGAGCTGCGCTGGCGGATCAAGCGCGCCTTCGACGAGGCGGGCATCCGGATCGTCGGCGGTCTGCCGCCCGCCGTGGAGCAGGATCAGGCGCCGGATCCGGCGGCCGGTGTGTCCGCGCCCTCGGCCCTGGCCAGCCCCACGTCCCCGCAGTCGCTGGCGGCGGCTCCGCTCAGCCCGCCGTCGAATCTGGCCAAGTGACGCGATCCGGCACGCTCACCCCCGCAGGTAACGCTTTGATTGCCGCGGGGGTGTGTTGTGCCGGAGAGTATTGACGCCCTCCTGACCCCCGGCTTACTTTCCTCGCACCCCAATAGGAAACCTTCCTAACAGTGTGGGAGAACGAGCAGCGAAAGGCAGGTGTCGCCTCCATGACCGATGTGGCCGGACCGCCCACTCCCTCACCGGGGACGCCGCGCGTGCTGCGGGCCATGAACGACCGGGCCGCGCTCGATCTGCTGCTGGCCCACGGGCCGCTCTCCCGTACGAGGATAGGCAAGCTGACCGGCCTGTCGAAGCCGACCGCGTCACAGTTGCTGGCCCGGCTCGAAGCCGCCGGTCTGGTCGTCGCCACCGGGACCACCGAGGGGCGGCCGGGACCCAACGCCCAGCTCTACGCCGTCAACGCGCGTGCCGCGTACGCCGCCGGGCTCGATGTGAGCCCGCGGCGGATCCTCGCGGCCGTCGCCGACCTCACCGGGACCACCGTCGGAGAGTTCGAACTGCCGACGCCCGGCCGTCGCGCCGAGAGCGTCGTACGGCAGGTGACGGACGCCCTGGAGGGGGCCGTCAAGGCGGCGGGGCTCACCCGCGCCGAGGTCCACCGCACGGTGATCGGGACGCCCGGCGCCTTCGACCCGTCGACCGGCCGGCTGCGGTACGCGTCCCATCTGCCCGGCTGGCACTCCGCCACGCTCCTGGACGAGCTGGCGGCCGTGCTGCCGATGCCCGTCGAGTACGAGAACGACGTCAACCTCGCGGCGGTCGCCGAGCAGCGGCTCGGCGCGGCGCGCGGCCACGAGGACTTCGTCCTGCTGTGGAACGAGGACGGCCTCGGCGCCGCCCTCGTCATCGGCGGGCGGCTGCACCGCGGCTTCACCGGCGGTGCCGGCGAGGTCGGCTTCCTCCCGGTCCCCGGCACTCCGCTGGTACGCCAGGTGGTCAGGGCGAACAGCGGCGGTTTCCAGGAGCTGGCGGGCGCCCAGTCCGTCCCCCGGCTGGCCAAGTCCCTGGGCATCGAGACTCCGGAGCAGCCGTACGCCGAGGTCGCGGCCGGTCTGCTGGCCCGCGCCGCGGCCGGGCACGAGCACGACCCCCGGCTGGCCGATCTGCTGCGGCTGTTCGCCCAGCGGCTCGCCACCGGTCTCGCCTCGGTGACCGCCGTACTCGACCCCGAACTGATCGTCCTCGCGGGCGGCCTGACCGCCGCGGGCGGTGAGCCGCTGCGCGCGCTCGTCCAGGCGGAGCTGGCCGAGCTGGCCGCCTCCCGTCCCCGGCTCCTCATCGGCGAGGTCCACCGACATCCCGTACTGCGGGGCGCCCTGGAGAGCGCCCTGTCGACCACGCGCGACGAGGTCTTCGACACCTCGCGCTAGCGCCCCGTCCCGCACGGTCCCCGACGTTCCCGCACGGCCGAACGGACACCGCCACACTCCCCACACACCCCTGTCCCGAACCCCGACCCATCCCCCCGGGAGTACCGCCATGCTCAGAAACCGCCGTTTCGCCGCCTCCGCAGTGGCGGTGGCCGCGATATCCGTCCTCGCCACCTCCTGTACCGGCCAGTCGGGCTCCGCCGCGTCCGACGACCCCAACGCCAGGACCACCATCACGTTCTGGCACGGCTGGAGCGCGCCGGCCGAGGTCAAGGCGATCCAGGACAACATCGACCGGTTCGAGAAGGCCCACCCGAACATCACGGTGAAGGTCGTCGGCAACATCAACGACGACAAGCTGAACCAGGCGCTGCGCGCGGGCGGTTCCCAGGGGCCCGACGTGGTGTCCTCCTTCACCACCTCGAACGTCGGCAAGTTCTGCTCCTCGGGCGCCTTCGCCGATCTGACCCCGTTCATCGAGAAGTCCGGGGTCGATCTGGAGAAGACCTTCCCGAAGGTGCTGCTGGAGTACACCCAGTTCGAGGGCAAGCGCTGCGCCCTGCCGCTGCTCAGCGACGCGTACGGGCTGTACTACAACAAGGACGCCTTCGCGAAGGCCGGTATCACCGCGCCGCCGAAGACCATGTCGGAGCTGGCGGAGGACGCCAAGAAGCTCACCGTCTCCAAGGGCGACAGCTATGAGCAGGTCGGTCTGATGCCGACCTACCACGGCTACGAGACGGTCGTCGACCACTACATGTCGAGCTGGGACCACGCGTACTTCGACGCGGACGGCAAGTCCAACATCGCCAAGGACCCGGCCTTCGCGGAGATGTTCACCTTCCAGAAGAAGCTGGTGGACGACCTCGGCGGCTACGAGAAGCTGGAGAAGTTCCGCAGCACCTTCGGTGACGAGTGGGGCGCCAAGCACCCCTTCCACACCGGCCAGGTCGCCATGCAGCTCGACGGCGAGTGGCGGCTCGGCATGGCCGAGGACGCGAAGGTCCCGTTCGAGATCGGCGTGGCGCCGATGCCGGTGGCGGACGACGAGGCGGACAGCTACGGCAAGGGCTTCCTCTCCGGCACGATCATGGGCATCGCCCCGCAGAGCACGAAGCAGAACGCGGCGTGGGAGCTGGTGAAGTACATGACCACCGACACCCAGGCGGTCGTCCAGTTCGCCAACGGCATCCGCAATGTGCCGTCGACGCTGGACGCGCTCAAGTCCCCCGGGCTGAAGTTCGACCCGCGCTTCAAGACCTTCCTCGACATCGCGCAGCACCCGAAGTCCAACACGCCGCCGGCCGCCATCAACGGCGCGACGTACCAGCAGACGCTCCAGGACTTCGGGTACCAGTACGAGCAGGGGAAGGTGAAGGATCTCAAGGCGGGTCTGGAGAAGACCGCCCAGCAGATCGACCGTGACATCGAGCAGGCCAAGTAGCGGGCCGGGACGCCACCCATGTCCACGCACACCCTCCGTTCGAAGCGTCGCAGGTCGGCGCTTCGGACGGCGGCGTTCATGTCGCCCTGGTTGATCGGCTTCACCGTCTTCTTCGCGTATCCGCTGATCTCGACCGTGTACTTCTCCTTCATGAAGTACGACGGCTTCAACACGCCCGTCTGGAACGGTCTCGGGAACTGGTCGTATGTCTTCTCCGACTACCCGATGTTCTGGCCGTCGCTGCGCAACACCCTCTGGCTCGTGGTGATCATGGTGGCCTGCCGGGTGGTCTTCGGACTGGGCATCGGCCTGCTGATCACCAAGATCAAGACGGGCACGGGAATCTTCCGCACCCTCTTCTATCTGCCCTATCTGGCGCCGCCGGTCGCCGCGACCCTCGCCTTCGTCTTTCTGCTCAACCCGGGGACGGGGCCGGTCAACACCATCCTCGGGGAGCTGGGCCTGCCCACCCCCGGCTGGTTCAACGACCCCGCCTGGTCCAAGCCGGCCCTCACCCTGCTGGCCGTCTGGGGCATCGGCGATCTGATGGTGATCTTCATGGCCGCGCTGCTCGACGTACCGAAGGAGCAGTACGAGGCGGCGGAGCTGGACGGCGCGTCGGCCTGGCAGCGGTTCCGGTTCGTGACCCTGCCGAACATCTCGCCCATCGTGATGTTCGCGGTGGTCACCGGGGTGATCTCGGCGATGCAGTACTACGCGCAGCCCCTGGTCGCGGGCAAGGTCGCCTCCGGCATCATCGGTGGCTCCGGCCAGCAGTTCGAGCCCGGATACCCGGACAAGTCCACGCTGACCCTGCCCCAGCTCGTCTACAACCTGGGGTTCCAGCGCTTCGACTACGGTGCCGCCTGTGTGGTCGCGCTGGTCCTGTTCGTCCTGGCCATGGCCTTCACCGCGCTGCTGATGCGGCGGCGCGGCGGACTGATCGGAGCGGGTGACTGAGATGACCTCCGTACTCGACCCCACCGACCGGTCCGGCACCCGGCGCGCCCCCGTACGGGACGACACGCCCGCCGCGCGGACCGCGCGCCGCAGGGCCCTGCTGCACTGGATCGGTGTTCACTCCCTGGGGGTGGCGGCGGCGCTGTTCTTCGTCCTGCCGTTCGTCTTCCTCTTCCTGACCTCGGTGATGAGCGACCATCAGGCGCTCACCCGCGATCTCACCCCCAACACCTGGGAGTGGGGCAACTACGCCAAGGTCTTCGACACCCCGGGCTTTCTGACCTGGTGGAAGAACACCCTGCTGTACGCGGGGCTCGGCACCGTGCTCTCCGTGCTCTCCTCGATCCCGGTGGCGTACGCGCTCGCCAAGTTCCGCTTCCGCGGCAGACAGCTCTCGCTCATGCTCGTCATCTCGATGATGATGCTGCCGCCCCAGGTGATCATCATCCCGATGTATCTGTTCTGGGCGAAGCAGCTCGATCTGTCGGGCTCGCTCTGGCCGCTGATCATCCCGATGGCGTTCGGTGACGCGTTCTCCATCTTCCTGCTGCGGCAGTTCCTGCTGACGATCCCCAACGAGTACCTGGACGCCGCGAAGGTCGACGGCTGCGGGGAGTTCCGTACCCTGATCAGGGTGGTACTCCCGATGGCGAGACCGGGGATCGCGGCCGTCGCGCTCTTCCAGTTCTTCTACGCGTGGAACGACTACTTCGGACCGCAGATCTACGCCTCGGAGAACCCGGCTGCCTGGACGCTCAGTTATGGCCTCGAATCGTTCAAGGGCGCGCACCACACCGACTGGAATCTGACCATGGCCGCGACCGTACTGGTCATGGCCCCTGTGATCCTCGTGTTCTTCTTCGCCCAGAAGGCGTTCGTCGAAGGAGTCACACTGACCGGAGTGAAGGGCTGAGACAAGTGAAGCTCGCAGTGGTAGGCGGGGGATCCACCTACACACCCGAACTCATCGACGGGTTCGCCCGGTTGAGAGACACCCTGCCCATCGAGGAGCTGGTGCTGATCGACCCCGCGGCCGACCGGCTCGAACTGGTCGGGGGGCTCGCCCGGCGGATCTTCGCCAAGCAGGGCCACCCGGGCCTCATCACCACCACCGCGGACGTGGACGCGGGGGTCGTCGGCGCCGACGCGGTCCTGCTCCAGTTGCGCGTCGGCGGACAGGCCGCCAGGAACCAGGACGAGACCTGGCCGCTGGAGTGCGGCTGCGTGGGACAGGAGACGACGGGCGCCGGCGGTCTCGCCAAGGCGCTGCGCACGGTCCCCGTGGTCCTGGACATCGCGGAGCGGGTCCGCCGCGCCAACCCCGACGCCTGGATCATCGACTTCACCAACCCGGTGGGGATCGTCACGCGCGCGCTGCTCCAGGCCGGCCACAAGGCCGTGGGGCTGTGCAATGTGGCGATCGGCTTCCAGCGCAGATTCGCGAAGCTGCTCGATGTCGCGCCCGCCGAGGTGTATCTGGATCATGTCGGGCTCAACCATCTGAGCTGGGAGCGCGGAGTGCGCCTCGGCGGCCCCGACGGCGCCGATCTGCTGCCCAGGCTGCTGGCCGAGCACGGCGACGCGCTCGCGGCCGATCTGCGGCTGCCGCGCGAGCTGCTCGACCGCCTCGGCGTGGTGCCCTCGTACTATCTGCGCTACTTCTACGCGCACGACGAGGTCGTGAGGGAACTGGGCACGAAGCCGTCACGGGCCGCCGAGGTGGCCGAGATGGAGAAGCGGCTCCTGGAGATGTACGGCGACCCGGCGCTGGACGAGAAGCCGGAGCTGCTCTCCAAGCGCGGCGGCGCCTTCTACTCGGAGGCCGCGGTGGATCTGGCGGCCTCGCTGCTGCGCGGCGGCGGCAGCCCGGTCCAGGTGGTGAACACGTACAACAACGGCACGCTGCCGTTCCTCGCGGACGACGCGGTGATCGAGGTCCAGGCCCGGGTGGGTACGGAGGGCGCGGTGCCGCTCGCGGTGCCGGAGCTGGACCCGCTGTACGCCGGTCTGATCGCCCAGGTCACGGCGTACGAGGACCTGGCGCTGGAGGCCGCGCTGCACGGCGGCAGGGACCGGGTCTTCAAGGCACTGCTGTCCCACCCCCTGATCGGCCAGTTCGAGTACGCCGAGGCGCTCACCGACAAGCTGATCGCGCACAACCGGGAGCATCTCGCGTGGGTGTGAGCGGGGCGGGGAGCACGGCCGGTACGGCGGCGGGGCGCGCGAGTGTCCTGGCCGTCGACGCCGGCAACAGCAAGACCGATGTGGCCGTGATCGGCGCCGACGGTTCGGTGCTCGGCACGGCCCGCGGTGGCGGCTTCCAGCCGCCGGTCGTCGGGATCGAGGCGGCCATCGACATCCTGGCGGAGGCGGTCGCCGGGGCGGCCTCGGCCGCCGGACTGCCGGAGCACGGCTTCGCCGAGCATGTGTCCGCCTGTCTGGCCAACGCCGATCTCCCGGTCGAGGAGCGGGAGCTGGCCGAGGCCGTGCAGGCGCGCGGCTGGGGCCGTACCACCGACGTGCGCAACGACACCTTCGCGATCCTGCGGGCCGGGCTGCCGAGCGGCGCGGCGCCCCGGGGCGTGGCCGTCGTCTGCGGCGCGGGCATCAACTGTGTCGGAATGCTGCCGGACGGCCGCACGGCTCGGTTCCCCGCGATCGGGCGGATCTCCGGTGACTGGGGCGGCGGTTCGGGCCTCTCCGAGGAGGCGCTCTGGTTCGCGGCGCGCGCGGAGGACGGCCGGGGCGAGCCCACGGAGCTGGTGCGGACCCTGCCGGGCCACTTCGGTCTGGGCTCGATGTACGAGCTGATCGAGGCGCTGCACCTGGGGCGTCTGCCGTTCGAGCGCAGGCATGAGCTGACACCGGTGCTGTTCGCGACGGGCGCGGCGGGCGACCCGGTGGCCCGGTCGATCGTGGACCGGCTGGCCGAGGAGGTCGTCGCGCTGTCGACGGTCGCGCTCGGCAAGCTCGATCTGCTGGACGAGGAGGTGCCGGTGCTGCTGGGCGGCAGTGTGCTGGCGGCCCGTCATCCCCAGCTCGACACCCGGATAGCCGAGCTGCTGGCGGCCAGGGCGCCGAAGGCGGTCGTCGAGGTCGTCACGGCGCCACCGGTGCTGGGGGCGGCCCTGCTGGGTCTGGACCATCTGGGAGCGGACGCGCAGACCCATGCCCGGCTCGGCGCGTACTACACCCGTCAGGGGGGTCCCAGGACGCCGCGGTAACACCTGTCCGGTAACACCCTTCCCCCCGGCGGGCGCTGGGCCGATCGTGTGGCAACAGCCCCTGGACGGGAACCGATCAGGGGCCCGCGGCGTATTCAGGGTGGGGGGATCGGACAGGGCAGGGTGACGGGGCCGGACGGCCGCGGCGGGAGCGACGGAATCGATACGTACGTGAGCGATACGTACAAGATCCAGTCAACCCTGGTGTGGTGGTCGGCCCCTGCGTCCATACTGGCGGCCGTAGTTGTCCCCCGGCCCGCCGGGGGCGGGTCGTCGTCGTCAGATGACCGAGGGGGAGGTCACGTGACATATCCGCCGAATGTGCGCACCGCGCCACCATCGGCTCCGACGCATGCGCCCATCGCGCCGCCGGACGGGGCCGCCCCGTCGGCACCGCCCCCGCGGCGCGGCGCGTGGGCCGAGACCACGGAGCGGCTGCGCACGGCGGCGACGACCGAGCCGGGCCGGCTGAGAATCATCGGCGCCGCCCTGGCACTGCTGGTCGTGGCGTTCGGCGCGGTCACCGCGTGGGAGGCGTCCGACCGGTTCTCCTCCGCCGACGACGTGGCGAGCCGCAGCCAGCCCCTCAGCGCCGACGCGGCGAACATCTACCGCTCGCTGGCCGACGCCGACACGGCCGCGGCCGGCGGCTTCCTGGCGGGCGCTCAGGAGCCCCTGGCGGTCCAGCAGCGGTACCGGAAGGACATCGAGACGGCGTCCAGGCTGCTGATCAAGGCGGCCACCCACACGGACAGCGCCAGCGAGTCCGGCCGCCAGATAGCCACACTCAACGAGGGACTGCCGCGCTACACCGGGCTGATCGAGCGGGCCCGCGCCAACAACCGCCAGGGGCTTCCGCTCGGCGGCGCCTATCTGCGGTACGCCAACCAGCAGATGACCAACGAGCTGCTGCCCGCGGCCGAGAGGCTGTACGCGGCGGAGACGGACCGGCTCGCCCGGGACAACGACGACGCGCGGCTGTGGCCCTTCGTCTCGCTGGTGCTGGGCGTGCTGGCGTTCGGCGCGCTCTTCTGGGCCCAGCGGCGCAACTACCTACTGACGAACCGGGTGTTCGACCGGGGCCTGCTCATCGCCACGGCCGCGGCCACCGTGCTGCTGCTCTGGCTCGCCGTCGGCCAGACCGTCGCAAGGACCGAGCTGAACAACGCCCAGGAACACGGCCAGAAGTCGCTGAAGGTCCTCAACGAGGCCCGGATCAACTCCCTCAAGGCCCGTGCGAACGAGAACCTCACCCTGGTCGCCCGGGGCGCCGTCCTCACCCCGGACGGCAAGAACGACAAGTACGAGACGGACTACAACACGGGCATGGACAGGCTGAGCACCGCGCTCGGCGAGGCCAGGAAGCTCGCGGACGACGGCGCGGGCGGCCGGCCGGTGGACGAGGCCATCTCCTCGGTCGCCCAGTGGCGCGAGCGCCACGCGTCGGCGAGCGCCACCGACAAGGCCGGCGAGTACGAGGCCGCGCTCGCCCGGGTCATCGGCGACAAGGAATCCACGGGCGAGTCGTTCGACCAGGTGGACGCGGCGCTGGGACGGGCAGTGGCACAGGAGCAGGTGGAGTTCACCCGGTCCGCCTCGGACGGACGGGACGCGCTGACCGGGCTGGCGGTCGGCGCGGGCGTACTGGCCCTGGTGGCCGCGGTGGGCGCGGTCCTCGGCGTAGGCCGCAGGCTTTCGGAGTACCGGTGAGAGGGGGAGAGATGGATTCCATGGACGGGCTCCGCCCGCCCCGCGGGCGCCGGCCGTTCGGCGGGCGCCGGCCGTTCGGCGGGCGCCGGCCGTTCGGCGGGCGCCGGCCGTTCGGCGGGCTCCGTGGCTGGGGCGGTGTCTCGGCGATGGCCGGCGCCTGTGTGCTGACGGCCTCGCTCACCCTGCTCCCGCTGTCCCATTCGGTCGAGGAGGACGCGGAGAGGTCCCCCCACCGGATCGCCACGGCCGTACCGGCCAAGGCCGACGAGTGCGAGAAGCCGGAGGCCAGCCTCCCGCCCTCCGCCGCCGACGGCCCCACCATCCAGAAGATCAAGGCCCGGGAGAACAGAAAGCTGATCGTCGGCGTCGACCAGAACAGCTACCGCTGGGGTTACCGCGATCCGGCGACCGGCGATCTCGAAGGCTTCGACATCGATCTCGCCCGTGCCATCGCCGAGAACATACTCGGTGATCCGAACGCCATCGTCTTCCGCGCCATACCGACCAACCAGCGGATCGGGGCACTGGAGAACGGCACGGTGGACCTGGTCGTCAGGACGATGACGATCAACTGCGCCCGCATACAGCAGGTCGCCTTCTCCACCGCCTACTTCCAGGCCGGGCAGCAGGTGCTCGCCCCCAGGGACTCGTCGGTGACGGGGTACAACGCGTCGCTCGCCGGAAAGCGGGTCTGCACGGCGGAGGGCTCGACGGCGTACGAGGCGCTGAAGGAGAAGTCGTTCGGCGCGGTGTTCCAGGACGAGCACGACGAACAGCCGTCCGACGAGGACCGGCTGACGGTGCCCAACCAGCTCGACTGCCTGGTCAGGCTCCAGTTGGGCGAGGTCGACGCGGTGGTGACGGACAACGCGCTCGCGGCGGGACAGGCGGCCCAGGACCCGGCGGTCGAGCTGCGGGGCGAGCCGTTCACCACCGAGTACTACGGCGTCGCGGCGAAGCTGGGCAACGAAGATCTGGTACGCCGGGTGAACCAGGTGCTGGTGGGGTATCGCGCCGGAGGGGACAACAGCCCCTGGATGACGTCGTACAAGAAGTGGCTGGAGGCGGGTCTGCCCGGAATCACCGCGCCGCCCGCCCCCACGTACAAGAACGGCTAGAACGGCCCGGCCGGCCGGGAAGCGGAACAGAACAGAACGGCCGGCCGGGGACGGTACGAAAAGGCCAGGGGCAGCACCGTCGGTCAGGGGCGGGCGCGGCCGGTCAGGAACGGAACGGCTCGTCACAGCCGGTGCGAGAGCGGAGAGGTGATCGATGAGCGGCACGGGCTCCTTTCCCGACTCGACGGGGAGGCCACCGGGACCGGTGCTGGACCGGGACGAGGTGGACCGTGCGCTGGCGCGCCTCGAAGCGGAGCACGAGGCGATCGAGACCTCACTGCTCGCCCTCCAGGACCACGCGGGCCGCAGACTGCTCGAAGGCGCGGAGCTGACCGGGGTCACCAAGGACCGCTGGGCCACCGCGGAACAGTCGATCACCCTGCTGTGGACGTACTTCGACAGCTACACCGCGGCGCTGGCCGGCGCCCGGGAGACCCGGGCCAGGCGGCGCTGGCTCAGCCGCGACGATCTGGTGGAGCTGACGGAGACGCTGCGCGGGCGCGGGGTCACCGTGGCGGGCACCCCCGCACACCGGCTCACCTCCCTGACCGGGCCCGCCAGGCTCTCCGAGCAGTTCACACTCGCCGAGCTGGTCACCCGGATGAACGAGTTGTACGCGAGCTCGCTCGACATGGTCGTGGCCGCGGACGCGGTGTGGTCCGCGCTGCCCGCCCGCATCGATCTGCTCTCGGCGGAGTTGCAGCGCACCCGCTCGCTGGCGCACTCCGTCGGCGTACGGCCCGGTGAACACCCGGCCGGGGACGACCTGGAGTCGATCACCCATGAGCTGAGCACCCTGCGCGCCCAGGTGGTCTCCGATCCGCTGGCCTTCTGGCGCCCCGCGCCCGGCAGTTCGGCGCCGGGCGGCGGCCGTCCCGACACCGAGCGGTACGACAGGGCCGCCCGCGCGCTGGAGGACGTACGCCGGGAGATCGAGGCCGTCCTCGCGGTGCGCCAGGACTCGGAGGAGCGGCTGATGCGGCTGCGCGACATGCTGTCGCGCGCGGACCGCACGCTCACCGAGGCCAGGTCGGCGCGTGGTGAGGTGCTGGCGAAGATCGCGGCGTCCGAGGTGCCCGCCGTCAGCGGTCCGCCGACCGCGCTCCAGGAGCGGCTGTCGACCGCCGCCGAGTACCGTCGGCACGCCCAGTGGCACCGGCTCTCTCCGCTCCTGGAGTCGCTGGAGCGCGAGGCCGAGGACGAACTGCTGCGGGCCCGTGAGTCCCTGACGGCGGTCACGGCGCCGCTGGCGGTCCGCGCGGAGCTGCGGGGCCGTCTCGACGCGTACAAGGCGAAGGTCGCCCGGCACGGGCTGGCCGAGGACCCGGAGCTGATGGAGCGGTACGACGCGGCGCGCCGGATGCTGTGGAGCGCGCCCTGCGATCTGCGCGTCGCCGAAGAGGCGGTGCTGCGCTATCAGCGGGCGGCGGCGGACCTGCTGGTCCCGCGCGGGCCGGGACCCGCGGACGCCGGGGGCACCGGGTGAGGACGGGAACGGACCGGGTGAGGACGGGAACAGAAGGGGAACGGGGGGACCGATGAGCGGGACGAACGCGTGCCAGCGCCCAGGCTGCGAGGGCTCGTACGAAGACATGGGCGGCGGCGAGCTGTACTGCGACACCTGCGGGCTGGCCCCTGTGATCTCGCCCAACGGCTCGCTCTCCTCGCCCCCCACGAGCATCGCGGGCGGCGGGAGAAGCGGCGGGAACGGCGGCAGCCGTCCGGGGAACGGCGGTTCGGGGCGCGGAGACTCAGGGAACGGCGGTCCGGGGAACGGTGGTGCGGGGAGCGGCGGTTCGGGGAGCGGTGGTGCGGGGAGCGGTGGTTCGGGGAGCGGCGGTGCCTCCCGTTCCTCCTCGCGCTCCTCCGGGGCCTCGTCCCGGGCCTCCGCCCGTTCCTCGTCGCGCTCCTCGACCTCCCGGCGCTCCGTCTCGGGCCGGCTGTCGCGCGCGCTCTCGGGGCGGCTGTCGTCCCGTTCGGTGTCGGTGCGCAGTTCGGGCACGGCCACGGCCGCGTCGGGGCGCAACCGGCTGGGCGCGGGCCTGGTCTCCGTACCGGACGTGCCGCGCCCCGACCCGCGGTCGGCGGTGATGGAGAACCCGGAGGTGCCCGAGCGCAAGAGGTACTGCTCGCGCTCCGACTGCGGCGCGCCGGTGGGCCGCGCGCGCGGCGACCGCCCGGGGCGGACGGAGGGCTTCTGCACCAAGTGCGGCCACCCCTACTCGTTCGTACCGAAGCTGTATCCGGGCAATGTCGTGCACGGGCAGTACGAGGTCGTGGGCTGTCTGGCCCACGGCGGCCTGGGCTGGGTCTATCTCGCGATCGACCGGGCGGTCTCGGACCGCTGGGTGGTCCTCAAGGGCCTGCTCGACACGGGCGACCAGGACGCGATGGAGGCGGCGATCTCCGAGCGCCGCTTCCTCGCCGAGATCGAGCACTCCAACATCGTCCGTATCTACAACTTCGTGGAGCATCTCGACCAGCGGACCGGCTCCATGGACGGCTATATCGTCATGGAGTACGTCGGCGGCAAGTCGCTCAAGGAGATCGCCAACGACCGGCGCACGGCGGGCGGCAGACGCGATCCGCTGCCGGTGGAGCAGGCGTGCGCGTACGGCATCGAGGCGCTGGAGGCGCTCGGCCATCTCCACAGCAGAAACCTGCTGTACTGCGACTTCAAGGTCGACAACGCGATACAGACCGAGGATCAGCTCAAGCTCATCGACATGGGCGCGGTCCGCAGGATGGACGACGACGAGTCGGCGATCTACGGGACGGTCGGGTACCAGGCGCCCGAGGTCGCCGAGGCCGGCCCGTCGGTGGCCTCGGACCTGTACACGGTCGCCCGCACCCTGGCGGTGCTGACGTTCGACTTCCAGGGCTACACGAACGTGTTCGTGGACTCGCTGCCCGACCCGGACAACATCGATGTGTTCCGGACGTACGAGTCGTTCTACCGGCTGCTGGTGCGGGCGACGGACCCCGACCCGGGGCGGCGGTTCTCCTCGGCGCAGGAGATGGCCGAGCAGCTCACGGGTGTGCTCCGGGAGGTGGTCGCGCTCCAGACGGGCCGGCCGCGTCCCGCGCTCTCGACGCTGTTCGGTCCCGAGCTGCGGGTCACGGACACCGAGTTGTTCGCGGAGCTGACGGAGGATGTCTCGCGGCTCGGTGTCCGTGCGCGGCCCGCGCGGCGCGGTGGCCGCTCCGGCCGCCGTGCGGGGGCGCTCGCGGCGGGCACGCCGGGCGCCGAGGCCCTCGCCCTGACCACGCCCGGTCTGCCGCCGGGCCCTGCCCCCGCGGCGCTCCCGGCCCAGGCGGGCCACGCGCCCCACGGCGGCCGGGGACCGGGTGCCGGTGCCCCGGTAACGGGATTCGGCGGCGCGGGCACAGGATTCGGTGCCCCGGGGACAGGATTCGGCGGCGCGGGCACAGGATTCGGTGGCCCGCCGTCAGCCGGTGGTCCGGGACCGGGTGCCCTGCCCGGCGCCGCAGCGGGCGCCGCGGGGCCGGGGCCGGGCGGCGCGCTGCCCGCGCCGGGAGCCAGGCCCGGGGTGCCGGGCGCGGCGGGTCTCGACCCCGCGCTCCCCTCCCCCGGCGCCGGGGCGCGGCCCGGCGGTCCCGGCCGTCCGGCCGGGGCGTACGGTCCCGCGCCCGTGTCCCCCGGCGTGCCCGCGCCACGCGCCGAGGGCTCGTTCGGTACGGTCACGGCCGCGCACGCCACGGGCGGCCCCCGGCTCGCGCCGCTCGACGCCGCGGCGACCGCGCTGGCCCTGCCCGTACCGAGAGTCGATCCGAACGATCCGAACGCCGGGTTCCTGGCGGGTCTGCTGGCCTCGGCGCCCGCCGAGGTGATCTCCGCGCTGGCCGCCGCCCCGGCCGACTCCGTCGAGCGCGGGCTGCGTGAGCTGCGCGCCCGGCTGGAGATGGGCGACCTGGAGACCGCCGCCGAGGCGCTGAGCGCGCTGGAGGCACGGCGGGCCGACGACTGGCGGGTCGTCTGGTACCGCGGAATCGCCTCGCTCTCGACCGGCGACCACGAGATCGCGGCGCTCTCCTTCGACGCGATCTACGACGCGTTCCCCGGTGAGCCGGCCCCGAAGCTGGCGCTGGGCGTCTGCGCCGAGGTGCTCGGTCAGCTCGACAACGCCGCCGAGTACTACCGCCTCGTCTGGACGACCGACCCGAGCCATGTCAGCGCCGCGTTCGGGCTGGCCCGGGTCCAGCTCGCCGCCGGTGACCGGGTCGGCGCCGTACGGACCCTGGAGTCCGTGCCCGAGGCGTCGATCCACTACACGGCGGCGCGGGTCGCGGCCGTACGGGCCAGACTGCGGCAGCGCTCCCTGGACACGCACGCGTCCGGCTTCGGCGCGGAGCCGCCGCTGATCGACGATCTGACGGCGGCGGCCCACCAGGTCTCCGCGCTCCAGCAGTTCGGTCTGGACGCGGTACGGCGCGAGCGGCTCGCGACGGAGGTACTGGGCACGGCGCTGGACTGGGTACTCTCCGGTAGTCCCGGGTCCCGTCCCGTGCGGGCCGTACTGCTCGGGAGTGAACTGGACGAGCGCGGCCTGCGTTTCGGGCTGGAACGCTCGTACCGGGTGCTCGCCCGGCTCGCTCAGCGGGGCGAGGAGAGGATCGAACTGGTGGAGCGGGCCAACCGTTTCCGCCCCCGGACGTGGGTGTGATTGATGTCCAAGATGCCCGAGTCGGTTGACCTGCCGACCTGCCCAGGCTGCGAGGAGCCGCTGGAGTCCGGCGACCGGTTCTGCGGCGCCTGCGGGTACGACCTGTCGGCCGTGCCGCCGCGACCCGCCGACCATCCCACCCTTGTCATGAACGGCATGGGAACGGCACGGCCCGGCGATCCCGCCGCGGGCGCGGAGTGGCCGGCCGCGCCCGTCCGTCCCCCGGACGGGGCGCCGGGTCCGGACCCGGCCGGGGGCCGGCCGCCCGCGCACCCCGGCGACTTCGAGCTGCCCGCGCCCCGGAGCGCCGCACCGGGCGGCGGCCCCACGGCCCCGGATCCGAGCGGCCCGACGGGCCCGTACGGCACCGGCGCGGCCCCGGATCCGACGGGCCCCTACGGCACGGATCCGGTCCGCACCGATCCGGTCGGCACCGATCCGGTCCCGGCCGATCCGCGCAGCGCGGGCACCGCCCCGGGCTTCCCGGGCTCTCCCGCCTCCCCGGCCGGTGCCAAGCTCTGTGTCGCCTGCCGCGCCGGGCGTGTCGACACGGACGGCTACTGCGAGAACTGCGGGCACGCCCAGCCGCGCGAACGGGACCATGTGGAGCGGGAGCTGGGCTCGGTGGCCGCCGTCAGCGACCGGGGTCTGCGCCATCACCGCAACGAGGACGCGTTCGCCGTGTCCTCCGCCGCCCTGCCCGACGGCTCGCCCGCCGTGGTCGCGGTCGTCTGCGACGGTGTCTCCTCGGCGACCCGTCCTGACGAGGCCTCGGCCGCCGCCGCCGCGTCCGCGAACGAGTCCCTGCTGGAGACGCTGGCGCGCGGTACACATCCGCAGCAGGCGATGCACGACGCGATCATCGCCGCCGCCGAAGCGGTCAACGCCCTCGCCCCGGTGCCCGCCGGCGCGCTGGACGCCGATCCGCACCGTCATCGCAACGCCCCCGCGTGCACGATCGTCGGCGCCGTGGTCGCGAACGGACTGCTGGTCGTCGGCTGGATCGGCGACAGCAGGGCGTACTGGGTGCCCGACGACCGCCAGGGCCCGCCCGCCCGGCTCACCGAGGACGACTCCTGGGCCGCCCAGATGGTCGCGGCGGGGCTGATGAGCGAGGCGGAGGCGTACGCGGACGAGCGCGCCCACGCCATCACGGGCTGGCTCGGCGCCGACGCGTACGAACTGGAGCCGCACACCGCGTCCTTCAAACCGGACCGCCCGGGTGTGGTGGTGGTCTGCACGGACGGGCTGTGGAACTACGCGGAGGGCGCCGACGAGATGGCCAGGACCCTGCCGGCCGACGCGGCGCGACGGCCGCTGCACGCCGCTCAGGTGCTGGTCGGACACGCGCTCGACGGCGGGGGCCACGACAACGTAACAGTGGCCGTACTGCCGTTCGCCGTCCCGCCGCAAGGGGCAGGATCCGCCTACGACACGGCGTGACCCCCGCTCCGCACACACGGACCGCCCCGGGCCGCCCCACCGGCCCCGCCCACCCGTCCCGCTTCCACCGAACCTGTTCTCACGTTCTCTCTCGTCTCCGCTGTGTGGAGCGTCAAGGAGCCGATACAGATGGCGAACTTCTCCAAGTCGACCGTGCCGCAGTTCTCCGTCGACGTGTACCAGAACGCGTACCTGCCCGAGGGCGGGCGCGAGGTCAACGCGATCGTCACCGTCACCTCCACGGGGGGCGGCACCACCGGCGGAGTGCCGCTGGCCGGACCCTCGTCCGCTCCCGTGTCCCGTCCCGGGGGCGGCCCGTCGGCGGCCGTGGTGATCATGGTCGACTGTTCGGGCTCGATGGACTACCCCGCGACGAAGATGCGCAACGCGCGCGACGCCACGGCCGCCGCGGTCGACACCCTGCGCGACGGAGTCGCCTTCGCGATCGTCGGCGGTACGCATGTGGCGAAGGAGATCTTCCCCGGCGACGGCCGGCTCGCGACGGCCGACGCCGGGACCAGACATCAGGCCAAGGAGGCGCTGCGCCGGATCAGCGCGGGCGGCGGCACGGCGATCGGCACCTGGCTGCGGCTGGCCGACCGGCTGCTGGCCACGGCCGATGTGCCGATCCGCCACGGCATCCTGCTCACCGACGGCCGGAACGAACACGAGTCGGCGGCCGATCTGAAGGCCACGCTCGACGCCTGCGCGGGCCGCTTCACCTGTGACGCCCGGGGTGTCGGTACGGACTGGGAGGTGAAGGAGGTCACCGGTATCGCCTCCGCGCTCCTCGGGACCGCCGACATCGTCGCCGACCCGGCGGGCCTGGCCGCGGACTTCACCACGATGATGGAGAACGCGATGGGCAAGGAGGTCGCGGATGTGGCGCTGCGGCTGTGGACGCCCGTCGGGGTCGAGATCGGCTTCGTCAAGCAGGTGGCGCCCACGGTCGAGGACCTGACCGGACGGCGCACGGAGGCGGGGCCGAGGGCGGGCGACTATCCGACCGGTTCCTGGGGTGACGAGTCGCGCGACTACCACGTGTGCGTACGGGTTCCGGAGGCCGGCATAGGCCAGGAGATGCTGGCCGCGCGGGTCTCGCTGATCCTCCCCGGCACCGGCGGCGGCGCCCCCGAGGTGCTGTCGCAGGGGCTGGTACGGGCGGTGTGGACGGATGACATGGCCGCCTCCACCTCCATCAACCCGCAGGTCGCGCACTACACGGGCCAGGCGGAACTGGCACAGGTCATCCAACAGGGCCTCGACGCCCGCAAGTCGGGCGATTTCGACGGCGCGACCGCGAAACTGGGGCGCGCGGTGCAGCTCGCCGCGTCGTCGGGAAACGCCGATACGGCGAAACTCCTTTCGAAGGTGGTGGACGTGGTCGACGCGGCGACAGGTACTGTGCGACTGAAGGCGAGGGTCGCGGACGCCGACGAGATGACTCTCGAAACGCGTTCCACCAAGACCGTTCGCGTGAAGAAGTAGGACCGGACGACCCGAGCAGAAGCACCAGGGTCAGCAGCACAGAGTCAGCGGCGGGGCAGCGGCACACGCGCTGTACCCGGGAGCAAGCGGCCTCCGGGCCGGAAAGAGGAGAGGGGGAAGCGCCGACATGCCGACCTGCCCGAACGGACACCAGTCGGGTTCCGAGGACTGGTGCGAGGTCTGCGGCCATCGCATGGCCGGGCCGGGCGCCGCGGCCGGCGCCGTACCGCCTCCTCCCCCGCCGCCGCCCGCGCCCGGTTACGGCTTTCCGCCGCCCGCCCCCGGGGCCACCGCCCAGGCCGAGCTGTGCCCGCAGTGCCGCACCCCGCGCGAGCCGATGGCTCCGTACTGCGAGGAGTGCCGCTGGAACTTCCTGACGAACACGGCGACGTCGTACACGCCGCTGGCTCCGCAGCACTCGAACCCCGGGGGGCGCGGTGGCCCCGGCGCTCCGGGCGGCCTCGGCGGTCAGCCGCCCGGGGGTCCCGGCGGCCCGGGGGGACCCGGAGGTCCCGGGGGTCCCCTCAGCGCGGTGCCCGGTCTGAATCTGCCGCCCGGTTTCCAGGCCCAGCAGGGGCCGCCCAGGCCGCACGACCCGTACGAGTACCAGAGTTCGCGCCCCTCGCAGCTCAACCGTCCCGCGGAGCCCCTGGCACCCGAGCCGCCCGCGCACTCCTCGCCGCCGTTGTCGCCCGTCCATCCGTCGCCGCAGGGCCCCCCGGCGCCCCCGCCGTACCAGCAGGGGCCGCCGCCTCCGCCCGTCTTCCAGCAGCAGTCCTCCGCGCCGCCCGCGCCGCCGCTGCCCCAGCGGACCGGCGACGACGACTGGATGCTGCCGCCGCCCTCGCACGGACAGGGGCCGCAGGGTCCCGCGCAGGGCGGACCGGGCCTGCCACCATACGGTCAGAGCCCGCTCGGCTCGCTCGCGCAGCCCGGAGCCCGGAGCCCCGACCCCATGCGTTCCGAGCCGATGCGCTCCGAGCCGATGGGCCAGTACGGCGCCCCGGCGGGCTGGACCGCGGTCATCGGACCCGACCGTGAGTACTTCATGGCGATGATGCAGCGCAGCGGCCCCGAGGCCACCGGGCTGAACCTGCCCGCGTACTCCCCGGAGCAGCGGCTCACGCTGGAGGGGAACCAGGTCACCATCGGCCGCCGACGGCACTCCACCGGCGAGTCCCCCGACATCGATCTGTCGGTCCCGCCGGAGGACCCGGGCGTCTCGCACCAGCACGCCGTCCTGGTCCACCAGCCGGACGGAAGCTGGTCCGTGGTCGACCAGAACTCCACCAACGGCACCACGCTCAACGGCGCCGAGGACCCGATACAGCCCTATGTCCCCGTCCCCCTCAAGGACGGCGACCGGGTCCATGTCGGCGCCTGGACGACGATCACTGTCCGCCGCGGCTGATCCCGCCGACGCTGAGGGGCCAGACGTACGGGCCCGCGGGGTCGTCCAGCCAGGCCCACTGACGGCCCCCGGCGATGGTGACGCCGAACCGCTCACGCCCGGGGCGGTGCTCACGCTCCCACAGGGAGAGCGCCTCGTGCGGATCCAGGCTGCCCGCGGTCAGCGCGAGCAGGAAGCGGAAGAGATCGTTCTCGATCGCGCGTCTGGGCAGTCCGCCGAGGGGACGGTGGATCAGCGCGGTGCCCGGCATGCCCCGCAGCGGGACGAAGAACGCGGCGGTCTGGAGGAAATGCCCCTCCGCGCAGGTTCCGCGCGCGCCGTCCCCCCTCCTCCCGACACTCCCGCCGTCCTCCGCGCTTCCCTTGTTTCTCCCGCTTCCCCCGCTTCCCCTGTTTCTCCCGTTTCCCCCGTCGCCGCCGCTGTCCTCGCTCCCGCCGTCCCCGACCCGTAGCGCGATCACGCCCGTGGCGAGCGGGGCCAGGATGCGCGCCCCGGGCCGGCACTGCTCCAGCCAGGCCGTCGGCACCGACGGCAGGGTGCAGGTCGCGATGATCCGGTCGTACGGAGCGCCCTCGGGACAGCCGCGCGCGCCGTCGCCGGTGACCACGGCGGGCCGGTAGCCGGCCGTCGCGAGATGGGCGCGGGCGGACTCGGTGATCTCCGGGTCCAGATCCATGGTGGTGACCAGCTTGTCGCCGAGCCGGTGGCAGAGCAGCGCGGCGTTGTACCCGGTGCCCGCGCCGATCTCCAGGACGCGGTCCCCGTCCCGTACCTCCAGCTCCGTCAGCATGCGGGCCATCAGGGAGGGCTGGCTGCTGGACGAGATCTGCTCGCCGTCGCGCACCCGGGTCGCCAGCGGCCCGTCCACATACGCCCCGTGCAGCCAGCGCCGCCGTCGCGCCGGGTCACGGTCCCCGCCCCACAGCCGGTCGTAGCCGCCGGGCCGCCCCACGAAGTAGTACGGCACGAAGACATGGCGCGGCACCTCCTCGAACGCCGCCCGCCAGGCCGGGTCGTCCAGCGCGCCGGTCCGCGCGATCTCCGCGACCAGCGCGGCACGCGCCTCGGCCGCCTCGGGATCGTCGGGACCGTACGCGTCGTCACGGTGTGCGCCCATCCCTCCACTGTCCTGGGTGAGCGCCCAGGAAGCGAGTGGGCCCGCCAGGTGGACGTCAGTACCGCCCGTACGACGGCAGGGCGTCGGGAAGAGCGGGCGGTACGGCACGCACAGGTCCTGGGACCGGACACGACCGGACAGGACCGGACGCGGACCGGACAGGACAGGGCAGGACAGGGCAGGACCTAGGCCCGAGGTCCTCGGCCGGTGCGTCTGAGACGATGGACGGGTGAACGAGATTCCGCACGGCACGCTTCAGGAGCAGACCTTCTACGAGCAGGTCGGCGGCGAGGAGACCTTCCGACGCCTGGTCCACCGCTTCTACCAGGGGGTGGCGGAGGACCCGCTGCTGCGGCCCATGTACCCGGAGGAGGACCTCGGCCCCGCCGAGGAGCGCCTCGTGCTCTTCCTCATGCAGTACTGGGGCGGCCCCCGTACGTACAGCGACAACCGCGGCCATCCCCGGCTGCGGATGCGTCATGCCCCGTTCACGGTCGACGCCGCCGCGCACGACGCCTGGCTGAAGCACATGCGGGTGGCGGTCGACGAGCTGGGACTGTCCGAGGAGCACGAGCGGCAGCTCTGGAAGTACCTCACCTATGCCGCCGCCTCGATGGTCAACTCCGCGGGCTGATCCCAGGGGTGGTCAGGCCACGCCCCCGGGCGGCCCCCGGCAGCCCCGGGGCCCGGCCCATCGGGACGGCGCACCACCGGGACGGGTGACGGTCCGGGGCGGCTGGCCCCGGACCGGTCGTCACGCCGGACCGGTCGTCAGGCCGGGGTGACGGACAGTCCGCCGAGGCCCGCGTGCCGTACCGCTATCGACCCGTAGGGCGTACGGAGCCGGAGCCAGCTTCCCGACTCCAGCAGCGCCACCGGCGTCGGTGTCGTCAGGGGCGCCGACGGATTCCCGGCCGCGGCGCGCGCGGCGGGCGCGGCGGGCGCGGACACCCTCTCCCGTACCGGCCGCAGAAAGCCCAGTGACTGTGCCGCGTGCACGGCCCGCAGCGGAAGCCGGGTCTCGCCGAGGGTCCGGGACCAGATCTCCCGGCCGATCCGGTCACGCTCGGCCCTGGTCCTGCTGCCGGGCGCCAACTGCTCGTCCCGGGAGCGGAATTCGGTGACCGCGGCCGACAGCGCGCCACGGATCGCCCCCTCGCCCGGCAGTCCCGCCACCTGCCGCCAGCCACCGCGCGGCGGCAGCACCCCGGCCCACGGGGGCCCGGTGACGGCCGGGGGCACGACCGCGTGGCCGGCGTGTTCGTCGATCGCTTCGAGCAGTTCACCGGCGGAGACGGTGACATCCAGTTCGTACGGCGCGGCCAGCCTGGCCGTACGGATCGCCAGCACCTCGAAGGACGCCGGCCGGCCGAACACCGCGAGCGCACCGCCCCCGGCCTGGAGCCGGACGGCGGCGGCACGGTCGTAGTGGATCAGCCGGGCAAGGAAGGCGCCGAGATCGGCGGCCTCCCGCGCGTCGGCGAACTCCAGTCTCTGCACGGGCTCAGGCATAGGCACGGACGCGGTCATGCCGCGATGGCATCCTTCTCGTCATCCAGATACTTCAGGAGGAAGGACCTCTCCTCCTCGGTGATCCGCCGGGGCCGTCCGGCGGCCAGGTCGTACGGTACGACGACCGTCGAGGCCCGTACGTACACCTCTTCGGAGTCCTCGTCGTCCTTGATCTGGTACGCGATCGTCAGCGACGCGGCCCTGATGCTCGTCACCCACGACTCCACGGTCACCGGGTGGTGCCGGTGGACGAGCGGTCGCTTGTAGTCGATCTCGTGCCGGGCCACGACGGACCCGCCGGAGAAGGACGGGGAGCCGTCCCCCGGCGCCAGCCGGAACATGAAGTCGATCCGCGCCTCCTCCAGATAGCGGAGGAAGACCACGTTGTTGACGTGCCCGAAGGCGTCCATGTCCGACCAGCGCAGGGGGCAGGTGTAGAAGTGCCGGGCCATCTCAGCCCCGGGTGAGCTTCTTGTAGGTGGCCCGGTGCGGGCGGGCCGCGTCCACACCGAGCCGCTCGACCTTGTTCTTCTCGTACGACTCGAAGTTGCCCTCGAACCAGAACCACTTGGAGTCGCCCTCGTACGCCAGGATGTGCGTCGCGACACGGTCGAGGAACCAGCGGTCGTGGGAGACGACCACGGCCGCCCCGGGGAACTCCAGCAGGGCGTTCTCCAGCGAGGACAGGGTCTCGACGTCGAGGTCGTTGGTCGGCTCGTCGAGGAGCAGCAGGTTGCCGCCCTGCTTGAGGGTCAGCGCCAGGTTGAGACGGTTGCGCTCACCGCCGGAGAGGACCCCGGCCGGCTTCTGCTGGTCCGGGCCCTTGAAGCCGAAGGCGGAGACATAGGCGCGCGAGGGCATCTCGACCTGGCCGACGTTGATGTAGTCCAGCTCGTCGGAGACGACCGCCCACAGCGACTTCTTCGGGTCGATGTTCGAGCGTCCCTGGTCGACATAGCTGATCTTGACGGTGTCGCCGACCTTGATGACGCCGGAGTCCGGCTCCTCGATGCCCTGGATCATCTTGAACAGCGTGGTCTTGCCCGCGCCGTTCGGACCGATCACACCGACGATGCCGTTGCGCGGGAGCGAGAACGACAGATCGTCGATCAGGACCTTCTCGCCGAACGACTTGGAGAGGTGCTCGACCTCGACGACGACACCGCCGAGCCGCGGGCCCGGCGGGATCTGGATCTCCTCGAAGTCCAGCTTCCGCATCTTGTCGGCCTCGGCGGCCATCTCCTCGTAACGGGCCAGCCTGGCCTTGGACTTGGCCTGGCGTCCCTTCGCGTTGGAGCGGACCCACTCCAGCTCTTCCTTGAGCCGCTTGGCGCGCTTGGCGTCCTTCTGGCCCTCGACCTTCAGACGCGTCTGCTTGGTCTCCAGGTACGTGGAGTAGTTGCCCTCGTAGCCGATGGCGCGGCCGCGGTCCAGCTCCAGGATCCAGCCGGCGACATTGTCGAGGAAGTACCGGTCGTGGGTGACGGCGACGACGGTGCCGGGGTACTTGGCGAGGTGCTGCTCCAGCCACTGGACCGACTCGGCGTCCAGGTGGTTGGTGGGCTCGTCGAGCAGCAGCAGATCGGGGGCTTCGAGCAGCAGCTTGCACAGCGCGACCCGGCGGCGCTCACCACCCGACAGGTTGGTGACGGGCCAGTCGCCGGGCGGGCAGCCCAGCGCGTCCATGGCCTGTTCGAGCTGGGTGTCCAGGTCCCACGCGTTGGCGTGGTCGAGGTCCTCCTGGAGCTTGCCCATCTCCTCCATGAGCGCCTCGGAGTAGTCCGTCGCCATGGCCTCGGCCACTTCGTTGAAGCGGTTGAGCTTGCCCATGATCTCGGCGGCGCCGTCCTGGACGTTCTGGAGGACGGTCTTGGACTCGTCCAGCGGCGGCTCCTGGAGGAGCATGCCGACGGTGTAGCCCGGGGAGAGGAACGCGTCGCCGTTGGACGGCTGCTCAAGGCCGGCCATGATCTTCAGCACGGTGGACTTGCCGGCGCCGTTCGGACCCACCACACCGATCTTCGCGCCCGGCAGGAAGCTCAGCGTCACGTCATCGAGGATGACCTTGTCGCCGTGCGCCTTACGCGTCTTGCGCATCGTGTAGATGTACTCAGCCAAGAGAAACCGTCCGGCAATCGAGAAGGGCCAATGTGCGGCTCCGCCGCGTGAGGGCAGATACACCCCATCTTGCCTGACGTCCACCCCCCGATGGAAACCAGCACCACCCCGCGAGACGGCCGCGCACCCGCGCGGAGCCCGGTGGGAGGACGGTGCGGTGCCGGTGGGGGACCCCGGCGGGAGACCGGTACGAGCCGCTGGGCCGGATGTCGGGCGGGACACCGGGCGGGGGCGGCAGGACACCGGGGCCGGGGCGGTCCCGCGGACCGCCCCGGATACGGGCGTGGCCCCCGGTACGCGGGCGCGTGCCGGGGGCCACGGTGCGCGTCGTATCACTCGGCGCGCGGGTGTACTCACTCTCGGGTCACTCCGTGGGGAAGCGGATCACTCCCCGGGGGTCGAGGCCTTCTTCTTGCGGAGGAAGAAGACAGCCGCGCCGCCGAGGACCACCAGGGCGATCGCGATCCCCGCGATGACCGGGGTGGCGCTGGAGGAGCCGGTCTCCGCCAGGTCGCCCGTGCCGGTCATGGTGCCCAGGCCGCCCGCGGCGACCCCGTCGGCCGGGACCGCGCCGGGCTGCGAGGAGGGCTGCTCGCTCGGCGCGGGGGCGGGGGTGCCGGTGGTCTCGCAGTCCAGCACGCCCTGGAAGTTCTGGGTGAACCCGGCGGGCCCGGTGATGGTGAAGTCGTACGCCTCGTCCTCACCGACCGGCACCGTGACGGTCTTGGTTCCGCCGGGCGCGACGGTGTGCTCGGAGCCGTTCAGCTCGAAGGTGAAGGGCTCGTCGCCCGTGTTGGCGGCGGTGACGTCGACGCCGCCCTCCGCGCAGTTCTTCTCCGCCGTGACCGCGGGGACCGCGCCCTGCTTGGCCCAGGCCGCGGTGGCCGTCGCGGAGACGGTGGACTCGCTGGACCCGGCCAGGATCTGGGTCTGGCTCTTGGTGACACCGGCGAAGGCGCGGCCGACCGGTACGGAGGTGGTGGCCTGCACCCCGAGCGAGGCCGTGCCGTCGGCGGCGTCGGAGGGCACGTCGAAGTACAGCTCGGTGCCGTTGGCGGCGGCGGTGACCGGCGCGCCGTCCTTGTCGGTGATCTTGACGCCGGTGGCCGCGTCGGCGGGCGGCGCCACCGTGACGCTGTCGGCGTCGGTGCGGACGGTGACAGGACCGATCTTCTCGCCGGCCTTGCCGGAGACCGCGCCGGGCTCCAGGGTGAGCGAGGCCTTGGGCTCGGCGCTGTCCTGCGCGCTCTTCTCCAGCCAGTCGGCGAGCTTCTCTGCCTCGGGGTCGCTCGCGTCGACCTCGGCGCCGTCCGAGTAGCGCCAGATCGCGACCTGGGTGCCCGCGGCGGCGGTCTTCTCGGTGAGCGGCCCGGTGCCCGCGGCCCCGGCCAGCGCCGAGAGGTCGTCGATCTGCGGGTAGGAGTGCTCCAGGATCCAGCGGATCTTGCCGGCGTTCTCGTTGGCGCCCAGCGAGGTCTGGTCCCAGGGGGTCTCCAGGTACTTCGCCTGCTCCTGCGTCGGGTTGTGGATGTCGATGCAGTACGTCTTGAGCTTGCCGCCGCCGTCGACGGTCATTTCGAACAGTCCGGCGGGAAGCTGCTGGTCCTTGCCGTTCACGTGGAGCACGGCGCCGTCGTAGGTCTTCAGGCCGTCGAGGGTGGCGGCGGCGCCGCCCGGGTGCTGGGGGGTCCCCTCGGCAACGGCCGCGCCGGCACCGGCCAGCGAGCCCATCGCGACCAGACCCGACACGAGAACCGCGGCGGCGAGACGGGCGGCGCCTCGCCTCCGTACGGATGACGCAGATATCGCAGAAAACACAGAATTCCCCTTCGGGCGAGGTTCTGTCGCGCTGTGAACGCGTGGGGGGATACCTCGCCGGCAGACACAAGTGCCCCGTGAGTACTCGCGAATCCTATGGATGGAGGCAACCACGAATGCCCACCCGCGCACCCAGGCAACCGTTCCGAATCGGAATCGTTATCGACACTCCGAGGCAACCATGGAATACGGCTGGGAATATCGACAAATCTCCACAACCGTCTCTCAGGCGACGGGGATCGCGCCGGGCAGGACATCACGCCCGGGATCCGGCGCCGCCGCCGGGGGTTCCGGACCGGGCGCGGGGACCGGACGCCCCGGCCCGGGAGCCGGGCCGGGCAGGGCGAAGGGGTCGGGTGCCGCCACCGGTCCGGCCACCGGGTCCGGTACGCGCCGCCCCTGCTCCACGCCCTGGTCCCGCTCCTGACCTCGGCCTTCGTCCTGACTCCGCGCCGCCTTTCCATGACGCTCCGTCAGGGGCGGGGACGCCCGGCCCGCACGTCTGAACGCGGAGGTCCCGCGTGTCAGATCGTGTCCCACCGCCACCGCGTCGATATCCGCCGAGACCCTGCGCTGTCCGTCCCGCTCGTCCTCCCTCACCCGCAGCCTGCCGTGCACCACGAGCGGCTCGCCGACGGACACCGAGGCCGCCAGATTGGCGCCCAGCGTCCGCCAGGCCCATACCGTGTAGAAGCTTGTCGGGCCGTCCGCCCACCCGTTTCTCTGCCGGTCCCAGCGGCGCGCGGTCACCGCGAATCGGAAGCGCGCCACTCCGCCCGCGGCCGACTCACGGAATTCCACGCCCGTGGCCACATTCCCCACCACCGTCACCACGGTGTCGTTCATAACGGCTTCTCCTGTCCGGTCCTCACTGACTGATTTCATGCTGGACCGGACGGAAGGAATGTGCTGGAGCCTGTGGATTACCCGTCAGTTGTGGAAAACCCCGTCACCCGCTTCGGCGTTATCGGCCCGCCCGGGACACGGCCACGTACTGGTCCCGCACCTCCCGGTAGCGCATCAGCTCCGCCGCGATCGGATCGAGCACCCGCGCCCGTCCGCATCCCGCCGCCGCCTCGCGCAGTTTCCGTTCGGCGTCCTGCCCGTACCGCCGCGCGGGTCCCCGCGCGGCGGCGCCGCAGGCCCACTCCACGAGCGGTCCGCCGATGATCCCGGCCAGCATCACCAGCGCGGGCGGGATCAGCCCCGGTTCCAGGACGCCGACGATCTGCCCCACCAGCCAGAGCGCGCCGAAGATCTGAAGCAGCGTCATGGCGGCCTGGACCAGTACGGCGGCGGGCCACCAGGCCGGCCGCGGCGGCCGGCCGCCCGGTGTCCCCGCCGCCACCGCCAGATCGTCCAGGGCCTCGGAGAGCCCCCGGGCGCCCCGTGCCGCCGCCTCGCGCACGGAGTTCGCCCAGGGCGCGGGCAGTCCCGCGGCCGCCTCCTCCGCGACCGTACGGACAGCCTGTTCCACCCGCTGACGTGCCGTCAGCTCCTCCTCCACGACGGCCTGGGGCCGCGCCGTCCCGTACCCGGGCATCCGCCGGCTCTCGTACCAGCGCCACAGCCGGAGCCAGGGAGTCCCGCACGCGCGCCCGGCGTTCCTGAGCCACTCGCGCTCCGCCGCCTCGCCCGCGGCCACCGCGCCGACCGCCCAGGCCAGCCGGTCCGCGAACTGGTCGCGCGAGCGCTCGCCGAGTCCGGGGCGCCCGTCCGCGACATACGAGGGCCGCAGCCGCCGGGCCGCCGCGTCCACATCGGCGGAGAGCCGCCGCGCCGCCGCGGTCCGGTCCTGTACGAAGCGCCCGAGCAGGTCCCGCAACTCCCCCACGCCCTGCCCGCCGAGCGCGGAGAGCGCGAGCACGGTGGCACCGGGCTCACCGTGCTCGCCGACGGCCATACCGTCCTCGTCCAGCAGCCGGCGCAGATCGTCGAGGACCAGGTCGGCGGCCTCGCCGGGCAGCCGGTCGATCTGGTTGAGCACGACGAAGGTGATCTCGGCGTGCCCGGCCAGCGGACGCAGATACCGTTCGTGCAGGGCGGCGTCCGCGTATTTCTCGGGGTCGACGACCCAGATGACCGCGTCCACGAGCGCGAGCACCCGGTCCACCTGCTCGCGGTGCTGGACGAGGGCCGAGTCGTGGTCGGGGAGGTCGACCAGGACGAGCCCGCTCAGCTCCTCGTCCCCGTCGCCGCCGGCCAGCGGTCTGCGCCGGAGCCGTCCGGGGATGGCCAGCCGGTCGAGCAGTCCGGCCGCGCCGTCCGACCACATGCAGGCGATGGGCGCGGAGGTGGTGGGCCTGCGCAGGCCGGTCTCCGAGATCGGCACCCCCGCCAGGGCGTTGAACAGCGTCGACTTGCCGCTGCCCGTCGCTCCCGCGATGGCGACGACGGTGTGGTGCGAGGAGAGCCGCTGGCGCGCTGAGGCCTCCTCCAGGACATGTCCGGCCTCCGCGAGCAGGGAGCTGTCCAGCCGGGCCCGGGAGAGCCCCACCAGTTCGCCGAGCGCGTCCAGACGCCGCCGCAGGGTGCCGCCGTACGCACCGCCGAGGGGCGTGTGCGCCTCGGTCCCGCCGGGGACACCGCCGTCCTCGCCGCCTTCGGGCGCGCCCGTCAGACCCGGTACGCCGTGTACGCCGTGTACCCCGTGTACGCCTTGTACGCCGCTGAGGTCGCCGACGCCGTCCAGTTCGTCCTGCTCGTCCGGATCGGCCGCGAGGGCATCCTTCCCGGCGGCGCGGCGGGCGATGAACCCGTCGTTCCAGCCGCCGGGAGATCCCTGGGCGGCACCCGCGTCGGCGGGGGCGAGGAGGGCGCCCACGGGGCCCGCGTCCCGGGCCTCCCTGTTCACCCCGGCCCCGGCCGCCCTCTCTGTCCCGGCCGCCCTGTCTGTCCCCGTTCTGTCCGTCCCCGTTCTGTCCGTCCCCGTTCTGTCCGTCCCCTCCCTCGTGTCCGTCGCGCCTGTCGTACCTGGGGCATCCGCCCTGTCCGTCCCCGCGGTCTTGCCGAACCTCTTCACGCTGTCCGCACCATTCGAATTATTTGCACTATTTACGTTATTCGCACCGCTTGCTTTATCTGCCTTACGCTCCCTACGCGTTCTGCCGGCCCTCTTCGCTTTTTCCGTCCCGCCGGCCTTTTCCGCCCCACCGGATTTCTCCGCCTTATCCGTAACAGCGGTCACGTCGGCCACTCGGTCATCTCTCCTTCTGGAGTACGGACAGCGCGGCGATCAGCTCGGCCTGCGGCTCGGGGTTCACATCGAGGGCATCGAGGGGTGCCAGCCGCCGGTCGCGTTCCGCGTGCAGGACGCGATCGATGTACGTGGTCACCAGCGCGCCGCCCCGGTCGCGCAGCCGCAGCGCCCCCCGTGCCCCGATCCGGTCCGCGAGCCGCTCCCCCGCCGCCCGTGCCCGACGGCCGCCCAGGAGGGCCGCGGCGAGCAGGGCCGCCACGGTCTCGGGGTCGGGAGCGCCGGCGCGGTCGAGGTGCCGCACCTCCTCCTCGGCCAGCTCCTCGAGCACGCGGCGCCAGCGGCGTACGGCGATCCCGACCCGCTCCGCCCCCTCACGGTCGGGACCCGGTGCGGGCAGGGCCGCGGCGGCGGGTTCGCGCTGCCACGCCTCGGTGACCCGTTCCTCGGCGGCGGCGACGGCGCACTGCAACAGCGCCCCCAGGCTCTCCGCCAGCGAGTCGAGCAGTTCACGGGCCGAGCTGTCCCGGGGGTAGCCGCGCCAGCGCGTACGCGCGTCTCCGGCGAGCACGGCACCGCGCTGGAGCTGTCTGCGCACCCGCTCGCTCTCGGCCGCGTACGCCTCCTCCACGGCGCTCGTGAGCCGTACGGAGGCGGCGTACTGGGCGGCCACCGCCCCGGCCAGTGCCGGCATCCGTACGTTCAGTGAATCGATCACCCCGGCCGCCGTACGGACCAGTGCCTGCTGGCGGGCCGCCGGGTCCTGGACCCGGTGCGCGAGCCAGCCGAGCAGCGGCGCGACGGCGGTGGTGGGCAGCAGTCCCCGCCCGCCGCCGGCCGACTCGGGCAGCTCGGGGATGGTGAACCGGGGTACGTCGCCCAGGCCCGCGCGCGTCATCAGCTTCCCGTACTGCCGCGCCACTTCGTCGATCATCTGGTGCGGCACCCGGTCGAGGACGGTCACCAGCGACGCGTCGTACTCCTTGGCGGTACGGAGGAGATGCCAGGGCACGGCGTCCGCGTACCGGGAGGCGGTGGTGACCATGACCCACACATCGGCCGCGCAGATCAACTCGGCGGCCAGCAACCGGTTGTCCACCACGAGCGAGTCGATGTCGGGGGCGTCGAGCAGGGCGAGCCCGCGGGGCAGGGAGGAGGCGGTCTCGACGCGCAGCGTGTTCTTCCCCAGGGTGTCAGGACCCCCCGCCGCGTCCTCCTCCTGCTGCGGCAGCCAGACCCGGGTGAGATGGGGCAGCACCCGCATCCCCGCGAACCAGTGGTGGTCCTCGGGATGGCAGACGAGTACGGGGGTCCTCGTGGTGGGCCGCAGCACCCCCGCCTCACTGACCCGCCGTCCCACAAGGGAGTTGACGAGCGTGGACTTTCCGGCACCGGTGGACCCTCCGACGACGGCGAGCAGCGGTGCTTCGGGGTCCCTGAGCCTCGGCAGCAGATAGTCGTCGAGCTGGGCGAGCAGCTCCGCTCGGGTCTGCCGGGCCCGCGGCGCACCGGGAAGAGGCAGTGGAAGACGCACGGCAGCGACACAGTCGCGCAGTGCGGAGAGTGCGTCGATCAGCTGGGGCCGTACATCCAAGGTCACCACATGCGAAGAATGCCCAATTTTGGAGCCTTTTTGAAGCGTATAGACATCTCTGCGCGCCGATCAAGCACCGGGGACAGACGGGACGAGTGGGGCGCAGGCATAACGAGTGCACAACACCCGGGGCGCGGGAGGCCAAAAGCGATGCGCAAATCGCACCTGCCTGCGATTATCGGTTCGCTTCACTGAACCTCCACAACGTGCCACGCACGTGAAGCAACCGGGTCAAGGGGATCGGAGCCCTATCCTTGTCCCGGCAAGGTCACGGAACCACCCACCCCGGGCTCCAGGTCACCGAGGCCACCATCCGGCCCCCGTAGCTCAGTGGATAGAGCAGGTGCCTTCTAAGCACTTGGCCGCAGGTTCGAGTCCTGCCGGGGGCGCTTCTACGCGCGGTGCGCGACCCTCCTACAGGGAGGGTATTTCCGCAGCTCAGAGGCAGCTTAGCGGGCACGGCGTAGGGGCGGCGTCAACGCCGGACCGGCCACCGCGACGAAGTCGGCGGAACCCGGTGTGCCCGACGCCGCACATAATGTGACGGCCGCCCTCCCCGGAAATTACCGACATTCCGCGGCCGAAGCGCCGGTGCGGTGCCCGTCGGCCCCGGCGCGGCGGCGGCCCGGAGACCGGGCGCGGCACCGCGGGGTCACCGCGTTCGGTACGGGACATTTCGGCATTCAGGCCGAAGAAGGGTGATTCCCTGATCATCTGTGCCGTCATGACTTTCGCCACTACCGCTGCCTCTCTTGTCGTCCCAGCCGCCCCTCCCGCCCCGGAGGTACCGAGGTTCCGGAGGCACCGGACCGCGAGGCCCGGTTCGACTACGACTCCTGACACACGAGTTCGTGCGGACGCGACCACATTCGCCCGTATCCCAGCGGCTGTGTCCCCCGGCGCTCGACCGTAGGGGACCCGTCGGCCGCCGGCACCCGGCCGACACGCGTCTGAAGACGGTGTCTACGGGCGGGAGGACGGGGAGACGGAGGACGGGAAGACGGAGGACGGGAAGACGGCAGGAGGCCCGGCCGTATCCGTGAGATCAATGAGGATCGGTGAGGGGCGCTGTCGCGTCCGGCGCGGTCCAGCTTCTGAGGAGGAGCAGGGACTGGGCGGTGGGCGAACCCGGCTCGGGGTTGTAGACGCAGAGTGTCTGATCGCCGTCGCCGGGGGGCTGGAGCGATTCGTAGGAGAAGTGCAGGTCGCCGACGAGGGGGTGACGGTAGTGCTTGGCACCATGGGTGCGGCGCAGGACGCGGTGGTCGTTCCACCAGGTGGTGAATTCGGGTGAGCGCAGGGTGAGTTCACCGACGAGATCGGCGAGTTGGCGGTCCTGGGGATAGCGGCCTGCTTCGAGGCGGAGCACGGCGACGGTTTCGGCGGCGATACGGTCCCACTCGCCGGTACGTTCGCGGGCCTCGGGGTCCAGCAGGTAGTAGCGTGCCAGGTTGCGCCGGGGGACCGGCAGGGCGTCGAAGTCGGTGAGCACCGCGCGGGCGAGGTGGTTCGATGCCAGCACATCGGTGCGCCGGCCGAGGATGAACGCGGGCACATGGTCGAGCGTCTGGAGCATCAGATGGAGACCGGGCCGCACCCGCTGGGGGCCGGCGGGCGCACGGCGCGCGGGGGTGGGGCGGGCGAGCAGATCGCCGAGATGTTCGCGCTCGGCGGGGTCGAGGTGGAGCGCACGCGCGAGGGCCTCGACCACCTCGGGTGAGGGATGCGTGGCCCGGCCCTGTTCGAGGCGGGTGTAGTACTCACTGCTGACTCCGGCGAGGCGGGCGGCCTCCTCCCGGCGCAGACCGGGTACGCGCCGGGCGCGGCCGTCGCTGGGCAGGCCGGCCTGGTCGGGCGTGATCCGGGCACGACGGCTGCGCAGGAAGTCGGCGATCTCACGGCTTCGCTCCATACACCCAGTGTGGCTGGGCGGTGGCCCGTGTGCCGCCCGGCGGGTGGTCCTGCCGGTACCTGCCTGGCCAGGGCCAGCGCCGACGCTGCGGGACGGGCCGGGCGGTGGTGTGCTGGAAGTGGGGCGAGTGGTCCGGCGGAACGCCGTCCCCCATTCCCGTACACGCCGTCCCCCATTCCCGTACACACAGTCCCGACACCGTCATGGAAGGTGCACTGATCATGACCATGGAAAACCCTGCCAAGCCCCTGCACGGCCGTGTGGCGGTCGTCACCGGCGCTTCCAGCGGTATAGGCGAGGCCTCGGCCGAGCATCTGGCCGCGCTGGGTGCGAAAATCGCGGTCCTGGCACGACGCGCGGAGCGGCTGGACGATCTGGTCGCCCGGATCGAGAAGAACGGCGGCACCGCGATGGCCTTCGCCGCCGATGTGACCGACAGCGCGGCGGTGCAGCGCGCCGCCGACCAGGTGGAAGCCGAACTGGGCGGCGCGGACCTGCTGTTCAACAACGCGGGCGTCATGCTGCCGGCCCCGATCGAGGAGCTGCGCACGGACCAGTGGCGGCAGCAGATCGACGTCAATGTCACCGGGCTGATGAATGTCATCGGCGCGTTCACCCCCCAACTGGTCAGGACCGCGGGTGAGCGCGGTGTGGCGGATCTGATCAACACCTCGTCGATCGGGGCGCAGAACATCTTCCCTAACTTCGCGGTCTACTCCGGTACCAAGGCCTATGTCACGCATCTGTCCCGGCATCTACGGGTGGAGCTGGGCCCGAAGAACGTCCGGGTGGCCGCCATCGAGCCGGGCATCGTCGGAACCGAGTTGCAGGGCCATGTCACCGACGACGGCGCGCTGGAATGGCTGGCCGGTTCCAAGGAGACGATCGAGTGGCTCACGCCGGAGGACATCGCCGAGACCGTCGGCTTCATCGCCACGCTGCCGCCTCGGGTCAACCTCCAGCAGGTCGTCGTCATGCCGACGGGGCAGCCGAGCTGACGCCGCCGGTCCACGGCCGGGCAGCCGGGCGGGCGCCGCGCGCGGGTCACCGGCCGGCCGCCGCGCGCGCGGGACACGGGCCGGGCGCCGCGCGTTCGCGACACCGGGCGGGCATCGCGCGTGCGTGACCGTGACACCGGGCGCGCACCGCAGGTGCGTGACCCCGGGCGGCCGCCGCCTCCCCCGCGCCGGGCCCGCCGACCGGCCCGCGCCGGGCAGTGGGCCGGGCGCGGCCGGCCTCGGCCTGACGACGGGAAGCGGCTCGCTCTCAGATGGACAGTCCGGCCCGGGACGGTATGGACAGGTTCCAGACGCGCGCCGGAGGGACATTGGCCCATACGGTGCGGCAGCCGGTGGCATGGGCCCGCTGGAACGAGTCGAGGACGTGCACCACGCCCCCGTGCCGCGCCAGGCTCGACGAGGACCCCGTGAGCGCGCGCAGCCGTGCGGTGCCCCGGTAGCCGAAGTACGTCAGGTGCCCGCCGGGGTTGAGCGCCGAGAGATACCGCGTCAGCAGGTCCGAGACCTCCTCGGGACGGAAATTGGCGAACGGCAGCCCGGAGACGATCACGTCGTACCGCGCTTCGGGATCGATCTCCGCCACCGGCCCGGCGATCAGGCCGATGCGCTCCCCGTGGACCGCCAGCCGGGGATCCGTACGCAGGTCCGTCTCCAGCACGCGCGCGAAGCGGGGGTTGGACTCGACCAGATCCAGTGTGTCGTCGGGCCCCAGCAGATCCGCCAGTATCCGCGAGACCGCGCCGGTCCCGGCTCCCACTTCGAGTACGGCGCGCGGCCGCCCGGCGGGACGCGCCAGCGGCGCGGCGAGTGCCTCGGCGAGGCGTCGGCCGCTCGGGGTCACGGCCCCGGTCGTACGGAAGGTCCGGAACGTCTCGGCGAGGAACAGCCGGCGGTCGGCGAACCGCCGGGCCGCCGACCGCTCGGAAACGGACCTGCGCGTCCGGCGTGCTGCTGTGCGGGGCCCTGGAGTGCGGGGCGAGGTAAGAGCCATGTCCAGAACGCTAGGGAGCGGCGAGCGGCGGGAGATCCGCTGTTGTGCGACGGCGGAGTACGACGAAAGTCGGGGGTGCCGGTGCCCGGTCGTCGGGGGGCACGGCCTTTGCCCGTCCCTAGGATGGCCGGGTGAGAACCGAGCCCGGACGCGGTGTCCCGATGTGGGTGGAGGCGCCCTCCGCGGTGGCGCTCGCCCTGATGTCCCTGCTGGAAGGCTTCCGGTCGGCCGGCGGCACCCTGACCGACCCCGCGCCCTGGGTGGGCGTGATCGCCTCGTTCTACGCCCTCGGCCGCTATCGGCTTCCCCGTAGCGTCGCGGCCCTCGCGCTGGTGTCGGTCGCGCTGGGCTGCGTGCTGCCCCTGCTGGTGACGCTGTACCACTTCGCCTCACGCAACCGGCTGCGCGAGGTGTGGGTGTGCCTGGCGATCGCCGTGGCGGCCGGACTGCCGTGGCTCATCCTCGCGCTGGTGCGGAACCAGTCGCTCCTCGAAGGCCGCGTCGCTACCTGGACCGGCTTCGGCAACCCCGTACTGGCGGGCCTGGCGCTCGCCCTGGGCATGTGGGCGGGCAGCCGGCGACGGCTGATGGAGGCGCTGAAGGACCAGGTCGAGCAGTTGAGGGTGGAGCGCGAACTGCGCGCGGAGCAGGCGCGCTCGGCGGAACGGGCCAGGATCGCCCGCGAGATGCACGATGTGCTCGCCCACCGGCTGAGCCTGCTGATGCTGCACACCGGGGTGCTCCAGGTGCAGGCGGAGACCCTTCCTGACGCCACCTCCGCACGGATCGCCCTGCTGCGCGGGACGACCCGCCAGGCGCTGGACGATCTGCGTGAAGTGCTGGGGGCGCTGCGCTCGGACGAGCCGGGGGAGACAGCCGGGGCGACGGGCGTGGGGACGCCTGGAGGGGCGGGGCGCGGGTCGGCCGTCCCCGCCCCGGCGCTCCAGGATCTCGCGGAGCTGCTGGCCGAGGCACGCGCCGCCGGTCAGCAGATCGACTCGGAGATCTCCGGTGATGTGGCGAGCGCCTCCACCAGTCATCGGCTGGCGGTGCACCGGCTCGTACGGGAAGCCCTGACGAACGCCCGCAAGCACGCGCACGCGACACCCGTCGGCGTACGGGTGCACTACGGACCACCGGCGACAACGGTCGAGGTGGTCAACGGACCGGCCGGGGACACCGACGAGTTCAGGGTGACGGACGTGACGGACGTGAACGAGGCGAACGAGGCGAACGAGGCGACGGAAACCAAGGAAACCGCGCAAGCCATGGAAGCCACGAAAGCTGCGGAAGCGATGAAAACAACGAAGGTGCCACAACTGACCGCGCTGACGCCGCCGGCAGCGAGGACGGCGGCAAAGGCGTCGGCGGAGGTGACGGGGGGTGTGACGGCGGGGGTGACAGGACCCGCGTGCGTGACGGGGCCTTCCGGACCCGGGGATTCCGCTGCGTCACCGCAGTCCGCCGTGTCCGGGAACGGCGTTCCGGCGTACGCCACGCCCCGGGACAGCGCCCCGGCGCCCGCCGAGGCCTCACCCCTGGAGGCCCCCGTACCCACGGATTCCGCGCTGCCCGGTGGTTACGGCCTGATCGGTCTGGCCGAGCGGGTCTCGGCACTGGGCGGCCACCTCTACACCGGTGCCACCGGTGGCGGTTGGCGGCTCTCCGCCCGGCTGCCGGTCTCCTCCGCCGACCTCACCCGGCCCTCTCTTTCATGATCAACGTACTGGTGGCCGACGACGACGCCCTGGTACGGCTGGGGCTGGTCGATCTGCTGGCCACCGACCCCGGACTCACCGTCGTCGCCGAGGCGGCGGACGGGCTGGCCGCCGTCGACCAGGCGGGCCGGCACAGCATCGACGTCGCGCTGGTCGACGTACGGATGCCGCGCATGGACGGCATCACCGCCACCCGGCGTCTCCGCGCACTCCCCCGCCCGCCCCGGGTGATCACCCTGACCACCTTCGACCTGGACGAGTACGTGTACGACGCGCTCACCGCCGGCGCGGACGGCTTCCTGCTCAAGGACACGGATCCGCGCGAGATCATCCGGGCGGTCCATGTGGTGGCGGCCGGCCAGGGCATGCTGCACCCCGCCGCCGCCCGCCGGCTGATCGACCGCTACCACCACGCCGCGCGCCCGGCCGCGCGGGAGGCGCGCGAGAGGGTCTCCCGGCTGACGCCCCGCGAGACCGACGTACTGGCCCGGCTGGCTCTCGGCGACTCCAACGCGGAGATCGCGACGGCGCTCGGTATGCGCGAGAGCACGGTGAAGGCGCATGTCAGCCGGATCCTCACCGCTCTCGGCACCGGCAATCGCGTCCAGGCCGCTCTGCTGGCCCGCGACGCGGGACTCGGAGACCACAACTGAGCGGGACTCGGAGGCCCCGGCTGAGCAGAACTCGGAGACCACGGCTGACCGGTGACGTCGGGTCCGGTGGAGCGGTCGGACGGAGTCGGGCGCGATGAAGTGGCCCGGTGGGTGGACCCGTGGAGCGGTCCGGCGGAGCAGTCCGTGGAGCCGGGTCCTGAGGCTTCTGATCAGCCAACAGATCCGAACGTTACCGCTCGGTTGTGATTTCGAAGGTCCGTACGGAAAGGATGTTTCCCAGGGACGGTACTGACATGTGCGAAGGGGGACAGGTGCGGGGGCCTGAAGAGGACCGGGAGAGACGCGACCACAACGAGCTGGGCGGGACGGTGCACGGCACCGCCGTCCAGGCCGGCACGGTGTACGGCGGGATCCATATCCGTTCGGAGGCCGGGGCGGGGGACGGCACCCCGCATGTGCCATGGCAGCTCCCCCCGTCGGCCCCCATCACCAACCGCACGGCCGAGCTGGACGCGCTGGAGCGCCACCGCGCCCGCGCCGCCCGGGACGGCCATCCCACGCTCGCGGCGATCAGCGGTCTGGGCGGCGTCGGCAAGACGGCGGTCGCGCTGGCCTGGCTGCACACACTGCGCTCGCACTTCCCCGGCGGTCAGCTCTACGCGGATCTGGGCGCCCAGTCGCCGAGCGGCCCCGCGACACCGGGCGAGGTGGTCAGCCGGTTCCTGCGCGCGCTGGGCGTGCCGACCCAGCAGGTGCCCGCCGCGTTTCCCGAGCGGGCCGCGCTGTACCGGTCGTTGACCGCGGGCAGACGGCTTGTCGTACTGCTCGACGACGCCGCCACCGCCGCCCAGGTCAGACCGCTGGTGCTCGGCGGCCAGAATGTGACGGCCGTGACCAGCCGCTGGCGGATGCCGGGGCTGACCGTGGACGGCTGCTACTCCATCCATCTCGGCCCCCTCGCCCCGGAGGCGGCGGTCGAACTGCTGGATGTCACCCTCGCGGACGGCCGTGTGGCCGCGCAGCCCGACGACGCGCGCGCACTGGTCGAGCTGTGTGCCGGGCTGCCCCTCGCGGTCCGGGTCGCCGGTGCCCGGCTCGCGGCGCGCCCCCGGCGCGGTATCGCCACGATGGTGCGCGCGCTCACCGAGGAACACGACCGGCTGGAAGCGCTGGCCATCGAGGGCGACCACAATGTGCGGGCGGCGCTTGACCTGTCGTACACAGGGCTGCCACCGGCGGCGGCCCGGCTCTACCGGCTGCTGGGGCTGCACCCGGGGCCCGAGTTCAGTGGCGCGGCGGCGAACGCGGTGCTGGCGGAGGACGCGACCGAGCTGCTCGATGTGCTGCACGACGCGAACCTGCTCATCGACGCGGGGACCGGGGGCGCGTCCGACCCCGCGTACGGGCAGGGGGCGGGGCAGGGGTCCGAGTACGCGCCGGGTTCCGGGTCCGCACCCGAGTCCGCGTCCGGGTCCGGATCCGCGTCCGCGTCCGGGGCTGCGTCCAGGTCCGGGGCTGCGTCCGGGTCCGGGGCCGGGTCCGCGACGGGGTACGGCACCGAGGAGGAGCGCTACGGCTTCCACGCCCTCGTACGGCTGCACGCCGCCGCCAAGGCGCGCGAGGACGAACCCCCGTCGGAACGTGAGGCCGCCCTGCGCCGTATCGCCGACCACTATCTCGCGAGCGCCACCCGCGCCGAGGAGATCGTCGACCCCCAGCACCGCACGCTGGACCGCGACTACGGCGACGGACCGGTCCTCGTCGCGGACTTCGGCGACGACCCCGAATCCGCGCTGGACTGGCTGGAGCGCGAACTGCCCAATCTGATGGCGGTGATCCATCGCGCGCGCCCCGCCGGCTTCCCCTCGGTCGGCTGGCAGCTCGCGGACGCCCTGTGGCCGCTGTTCCTGCGGCGCAAGTTCTACGAGCAGTGGCGCGCGGCCCACGAGGAAGGGCTGATCGCCGCCCGGGAGTCGGGAAACCGGGCGGCCGAGTGCCGGATGCTCACCTCCGGCGGGGTGGGCGAGCTGGGCATGGGGAGCCATGAACGGGCTCTGGAGATGTTCGAACGGGCAGCGGAAACGTTCCGCGCCGACGGGGACGCGCTGGGCCACGCCCGTACGCTCAACTACCGGGGGCTCGCGCACCAGAGACTCGGCCGCCTGGACCGCGCGGCCGAGTTCTTCGGACGCGCCGCCGCGGAGTTACCGGGATGCGGCGACCCGCGGGCCGGCGGTCTGGCCCGGCTGAACCTCGCCGATGTCGCCCTCGCGCGAGGGCTCCACGAGCAGGCGGCCACCGACGCCGACGCCGCGTACACCACGCTGCGGGACGAGGGCGACCCCTACAACGCGGCACGCGCGACCACCCTGCTGGGCCGCGCGTACCTCGGTCTGGACCGGCTCGACGAGGCGGAGGACCGGCTCACCGTGGCGCTGAGCGCGCTGCGCGCCACGGCGGCCGACTACGAGACGGCCCGCGTCCTGGAGAGCCTGGGCGGGCTCGCCGAACGACGCGGGCAGCCGGGCCTCGCGAGAGACCGCTACCGGGAGGCGCTGGAGCTCTACTCCGCGGCGGGACGGTCGGAATCGGATGGTGCGCGGACGGTACGGGTGGGGCTCGAACGGCTGGCGGAACGGTCGGCCGAACAGCCGGACGTCCGGCCCGACAAGCAGCCCGACAAGCGGCCTGACAAGCAGCCTGACGAACAGTCGGAGAGACAGTCGGGGGGAGAGACGGAGGGACAGACGGAGTAACGGTAGGGCGAACCGCCTGGGCACTGACCGAACAGCCGGGCTGACGGCGTACCGGAGGACATCGCCCCCGGTCCGGACGGCAGGAGCCGGACCGACACCGACGCCAGCTCCTCCCAGGGCAGTCCCGCCACCGCCCACGTGTGGACCAGCGAGGCCCAGATTCCCCAGTCCGGTGCCGGCGCCGGCGTCGACGCCCGTCGCGGGGTCGGCGGCGGTGCCGGTCGCGGTGCCGACGCAGGCATCGCCGCCGGTGACGGCGCTCTGAGCGTCAGTTCCGTGCCGTCCGAACCGAGCCGCAGCCGGCACACGGGCCCCTCCCGCACCCCCGCCACCAGCGCCCCCGGGTGACGCGCGGCCAACTCCGCCGCGCTGGCCGCCCCGTCGCCGTCGCCGTCGCCCAGCAGTACATCGGCGAGTACGGGCCATGGGTCGGGGGCCGGAAGCACCACCCGGAGATGTTCGTCCAGGACCGGGAGACCGGTGTCCGGGTGCACCAGCGCCACACGGACCCGCCGTACCGCCCCGCCCTGCTGTACCGCCCCGCCCCGCCGTTCCGCCCCGGACATGACCGTCTCCGAGACGACCACCGTCAGCCCCGTCATGACGCCACGCTGCCCGGTTCGTCGTACCGCAGGGTGACCGGCAGGCGCGCGGGCTCGGTGGTCGGCCGTACGGCGGGCGCGCGCAGCCGCAGCTTCCGGTAGATCAACGCGCGCATCTTCCGGGCGAACCGGCCCGGCTCCGAGGTGATCCGGGCCGCGACCTGTTCGTACTGCCGTGCGCGGTACGTGGCGGAGCTGCGGTCGAGCTGCCTGCGCAGCGGACGGTCCGCGTGCAGCCGGGGCGCGAAGGAACGCAGCTCGGCCAACGGCGATCCGGGATCCAGATCGGGATCCGGGAAACCCGCCATCAGGACGGGTACGCCGGTCATCGCGCCGTACAGGGCGATGGAACCGTGGTCGCCCACGATGTAGTCGGCGGCGGCGACCGCGCCGACCCAGTCGCCGTACTGGCTCACCACGGTGAGTCCGGCACGGGCGAGCCCGGCCAGCCAGCTACGGATCTGCCATTCGCCGTGGGCGTTCCACACATTCGGATGCAGCAGGGCGGCGACCCGGAACTCGTCCCTGGGCAGTTCCCCGACCAGCCGCTCCAGCAACTCCGTCCCCTGCCCCAGCAGCGAATGCGGTCCCCAGGTGGAGCAGACGAGTACCAGCCGCTGATGGGCCCTGGTGCGCAGGGCCTCACGGTAGAGCGCACGTGAGGGCAGGCTCGCGACCATCCGGTCGTAGCACGGGTCACCGACCACCTCGGCGGCGGGCAGCGCCTCGGGGCACTCACGGCCGAGCCGGGTCCGCTCCTCCTCGTGGGCCAGCACGATCGATTCGGGCACCACCGCGCCATCCCTGATCAGACGCTGCCTGCTGAGTCCGTACACCCCGCGCTCCGCGACCGTACGGCCACGCCCCCCACCGGGAGTGATCTTGTTGTGACCGGCACCGTGCGGCAGCACGATCACCGGGGCATGCAGTTCGTGCAGGCTGCCGTGGGCGGCGGCCAGCGCGAGGTCGAACGGGGTCTGTACCGCCTGGCTCCAGGGCAGTACCAGCCCTTTCAGCTCCTCCAGGAAGGAGGCCACACCATTGCTGAAGACGTCGGGCGCCGAGGTGAAACAGACCTGGACCCGCGTGTCGCCCTCCAGCAGCCGGATCGCGTCGAGCAGCCGCTGCCCGGCGGTCACCGTGTGCACCACGGCCAGAACCCTCCTGCTGATCTTGCGCGTGGCCCAGCGTTCGACGTCCAGGCGCACCGGCACGGGCGGCCAGTGCGCTTCCAGACTTGTCACACTCATGGATTCGATCCCCCGTAACTCCGCTCCGGCCGAGCTCTCGGCCGGGTGGGCCGCGAGGATTCACGGCCGCAAGGACAGGAATCCCCCAGGGGGTGGACAGTCGGCTTGCGGGAATCCTGCACTCCGCGTGCAACGGGCATGATGCGGGCACGGAGCAGGCACAAGGCGGGCAACGGTCCGCCGCGAGACGGGCACCGGGCAGGTGTGAGGCAGGCACCGGGCAGGTGCGGCGCGGGCGCGAGGCGGAGGGCGAGGCAGGCTCGATGCGGGGTGTGAGGCGGGGGAGCGAGGCGGGGGACGAGACAGGCTCGATGCGGGGTGTGAGGCGGGCGTGACGGCCTCGCTCCGGCCCCTACGGCCACACCCCGGAGCCGTGCGCCCGTCCCCGGAGCCGTGCGCCCGCCACGCTTCCATGCGCGTCTGTCCGCTCCCCCTGGCGCTACGGCAACAGTGGGTGGAGTTACGCGCAGATGTGCGGGCGCTGCCGGATACGGCAGGAAGAAGCACACCCATCGGGGGCGATGGTGGACCTTCTTGCTCTGGGACCCCTTGAACTGTGGCACGAAAACAAGCAGTTCAGGATCGGTACGGTGAAGGAGCGCTGTGTGCTCGCCGTACTGGTGCACGCCCGGGGCGAACCGGTCACGGTGGACGCGCTGCTGGAACGCGTCTGGGACGACGATCCGCCGCCCACGGGTGTGGACACACTCCAGAGCAATGTGTCGCGATTACGGAGACGGCTGCGCGAGGCGGTCGGTGATCTCCTCGTGGTGGACCGGCGCGGACCACGGCAGTACCAGCTCCTCGCCGATCCGGAGGACATCGATCTGCTGCGGTTCCAGCGGCTGCGCAGGGAGGCGGGGGCGGCGGCCGTGCGCGGCGAGCGCGATCTGGCCCTCGGTCTGCTGCACACCGCGGAATCCACCTGGCGGGGCGAGCCGCTCGCCGAGTTCACCAGTACATGGGCGACGACGGCCCGCGCCCGTCTGATCGAGGACTACCGCCAGGTGCGGGAGGAACGGATCCGGCTGGAGCTGGAGCTGGGGCGGCACGCGGATCTCATCGGCGAGCTCCAGGAGCTGGCCGCGGAGAATCCGCTCGCCCAACGGGTGATCGCCTCACTGATGCTGGCGCTGTACCGCTCGGGCAGGCCCGACGAGGCGCTCACCCTCTACCGCACCACGCGCCGGCGTCTGCACGAGGGCCAGGGGATCGAGCCGGGGACGGAGCTTCAGGATCTCCATCTGCGGATCCTCGGACAGGACCGGGCGTTGGAGACCGGCGCCGGTTTCGGCTTCGGCATCGGCCCGGGTTCCGGGCCGGGGTCCGGCTTCGGCTCGGGTTCGGCCGCCGGTCCCCGCTCCCGTTCCGGTTCCGGTTCCGGTCCCACAGGTGTCGAACCGGCGGACGGTTCGGTGGCAGTGGGCGCCGCCGCGCCGGAGGAGCCCCGTAACAACCTGCCGCGCGACACACGGGACTTCACCGGCCGCGCGAGCGAACTGCGCAGCCTGCTCAAGGACTCCGGAGCGGACTCCACCGAGGCTTCACCGAAGGCCTCCCCGAAGTCTTCCGCGAAAGACACCGCCAACGCCTCCGCCGAGGATCCCACGACTGACTCACCGGCCGACTCCACCACCGGCTCCACGGACGCTTCCGCCGAGGCCTCCACCGAGTCCTCCGCCAGGTCCTCCACCAAGTCCTCCGCGCCCGAGGGCCGTGCCACGACCGCTCTCCCGTTGACGGTCGTGCACGGTATGCCGGGAATCGGCAAGACGGCCCTGGCGATCCATGCCGCGCACAGGCTGCGTACGTCGTACCCCGACGGGCAGTTCTATGTCGATCTGGGCGCCTACAGCGGCCGGCGGCCCCACGAACCGGCCGAGGTGCTCGGTGTACTGCTCCATGCTTCCGGTTCGTCCGAGCCGCTGCCCGACTCGCTCGACGAACGCGCGGCGCGCTGGCGGGAGTGGACCGCCCGTCACCGTGCGCTGGTGGTCCTGGACAACGCCCGGGACGTCGCCCAGGTCAGCCCGCTGCTGCCGGGCGCCGCCACCTGCCGCGCGATCGTCACCAGCCGGAACCGGCTGACGGGCCTCGCCGGCGCCAACCTGGTCTTCGTGGATGTCCTGTCCGAGGCGGAGGCCGCGTCGCTCTTCACCCGGATCGCGGGCCCCGCCCGGGTGTCCGCCGACCCCGCGGCCCTGCGGGCGGTCGTCAGCGCATGCGGTCGGCATCCGTTGGCCATTCAACTTTTGGCGAGCCGCTTCCGGCACCGGGACTCCTGGGATCTGCGTCATCTGCTCGACCGGCTCGCCCGAGCGGCCGACCCGCTCGACGAGTTCGACGACTCCGTCGCCTCGGTGTTCCGGTTCACCTACGAGGAACTGAGTCCTCCCGCTCAGGAGTTGTTCCACCGGCTGGCCCTGCACCCGGGCCCCGACCTGACGGTGGACGCGGCGGCCGCGCTCGTCGGCTCGGACATCGCGCGAATCCGCCGGTGCGTCGAGGAGTTGCAGGACTGCCACCTGCTGGAGGAGCCCATCCACGACCGCTACCGGCTCCATGATCTTGCCCGTGCCTTCGGCCTCCAGATCGGCGCACGGACGGAGCCGGAGTCCACGCGCCGCGAGGCGGTCGACCGGCTCTTCGCGTACTACCTCACCTCCGCGCACCGCGCCGACCGGCTCGTCCACCCGCACCGCCGTACCCTCCCGCCACGGCCGGAGCAGGAATCCCCCTACGGACGCCGGTTCGCCGACCCGGACGAGGCGTCGGTGTGGCTGACCGTGGAACGCTCCAACCTTCTCGCGGTCGCCCGCCACGCCGCCGTCGAGGCCCCGGCGTACGCGGCGCTCTTCCCGCACGTACTCATCACCTCGTTCAAACTCTGGGGAACGTGGGACATCGCGGCGGAACTGTACGGCGCGGCCGTGTCCGCCCTCCGTGCGAGCGGCGACCGGAAAGCCCTGGCCAGAGCACTCGTCGAACACGCGGAGGCCTTGGCGCGAAAGGACCACGACACGGCGCTACGCCACGCAACAGAGGCTTTGGCCGTGTTTCAGGAACTCGGTGATTCTCATGGCTGCGCCGACGCGCTCCTCCAATCGGGCCGCGCGCATGTCGCAGCGGGCGAGGGCGAGACAGCACTGCATGTATTGGATTCAGCCTTGACTCTGTATAGAAAATACCTAGACCAACACGGCGAAGCCGAGTGCCTCAATGTTCAGGGTATAGCCCTGTTTTACGCGGGGCGGTACGAGGATGCACTGCAAAGGGTCCGAACGATGTTCGGCATTCACGAAAAGCTCAGCAATCTCTTGGGCCAGGTCAAAGCCCTGAACAATTTGGGCGAATTATCGTACATTCAAGGGCGCTACGAGGATGCCCGTGACTATTACGAACGTTCACGCGCGCTCGCAGAGCGAAGCGGGGGGCGACAGGAGTTCGCCATTCTGGATGCCAATATCGGCTCAATCCACCGAGTCAAGGGGCAAACAGCCACCGCGCTGACATATTTCCAGAGAGCTCTGCGCAGTCGCCAAGCCAGCGGAGATATTTCAGGCGAAGCTAGCGTATTGATTGGCCTGGGTACGGCATACGCGGAAGCAGGCCGTAGAGGAGAGGCGCTGCTGCATTTCACCAAGGCAGAAGAGGTCGCCCGCAGCATCGACAGCCCCTTCGACCAGCAACGCGCACTTGTCGGCGTCGCCGATATTCAGCGCGAATCAGGACGGCTTGACATCGCCCGCACGACCTACGAGCAGGCTCTGGGCGTGGCCCGGAATATCGGCTTTCCCCTTGGTGCCGCCCACGCACTGACAGGTCTCGCTCGAACAGCACTGTCCTCGCACAGCCTCAACCTCGCACATGACTACGCCGATCAGGCGGTCATTATCTATCGGAGCCTTGGCGCCGAGGCCGAGTTGGAAGGCCTGCGGCGCCTGCTCGACGAGCAAGGCGTAGCCGGCTCCTGAGGGACCCTGAGAGAAGCCGAAACGCCGCACCAACGGACAGGGTCAGGCGACCGACCCGCCCCTCGGCGTCACCACATCCACTCGCACGGGAACTCGTCGGCAGCGAGGGCAGTGAAGTTGCACATGCTTACGTTCTCCAACGGGTTGATCGGTTGTTGCTGAGCCCCGAACTTACCCGCTCAGCAAACCTCTGTCTAAACGCAGCACGAGGAGCAACCGGGATGGTATTGGGGGCCGTGTGCGCAGGAGCAATGCCCCCCGCACGCCGTATCGTGGGCTCTGTGGAGGCCCGTCGGCAGGGGCAGGACCATCAGGGGGAGCACGGGGGGCCGGAGCCCGCGGCTCCGCCGGCGGTACGGCCCGTCTGGTGGGTGGTGGCCGCCGTTCTCGTCGCGGCCGCCGTGGTCGTCGCGATCACACGGCGCCATGAGTTGGTCACCGCCGTGGACCTCATCGCCCATGTGCGCCCGTCGCGGCTCATTCTGAGCGCCGCGTTCGAAGCGGCGTCACTGCTGTGCGTGGCGATGCTTCAGCAGTGGCTGCTGCGGGCGGGCGGTGCGCGGCTGCGGCTGTGGGGGGTTTCCGCCATCGTGCTGACGGCCAACGCCATCGCCGGAGCACTGCCCGGCGGGGCCGCGTTCGCCGTGGCCTGGGTGTTCCGGCGGCTGCGCCGCTGGGGCGTGGGGCAGGTGCTCGCGGGAACCGTGCTGGCGGTCTCGGGCCTGCTGTCCGGGCTGAGTCTGCTCGTCCTGCTGCTGGCCGGTGTGCTGGCGAGCGGTTCCGCGGGGCCCGTCGCCGGGGCGCTGCCGCTGGTCATCGGTCTGCTGGTCCTCGCGATCGTGGTGGTGGGCGCGGCGGTCGGCCTGTCCCGGTTCCCCCGGGTGAAGCGGCGCGCGTGGCGTGTCTGGCGGCGTATCGGTCTGCGGTCCCGGCGGCTTTTCGAGCTTGAGGAGTCACTGACCCAGTTGGGCCGTCAGATCCGCAGGACACGCCCGGGGGTACGGCCCTGGGCCTGGCCGTTCGTGCTGGCACTGCTCAACTGGGGCTTCGATCTGGCGTGCCTGGTCGCCGCGACCTGGAGTCTCGGTATCGATGTGCCCTGGCCGGGAATCCTGGTGGCGTACGGGCTGACGCAGTTCGCGGGCAGTCTGCGCCTTACGCCGGGCGGCCTCGGCGTGGTCGAGACGAGCCTTACGGCGCTGCTCGTGCTCTACGGGATGCGGGCCGATCAGGCGATCGCCGTAACGCTCCTCTACCGCGTGGTCAGTTTCTGGGCGCTTCAGCCGATCGGCTGGGCGAGCGGGCTCGTACTGACCCTGAAGCGGGGCGGCGCCACGCGAAAGCCGGAGCCGGGCCCGGAGCCGGAGCCGGCGGGGGAACACGAACGGGCCCAGGAGCAGGAGCAGGCTCAGGAGCAGAAGCAGGAGCAGGGGGAGGAAGGCCAGGGGGATGAGCGGCAGGGACGCCCCGACCGGTAGGCAGTACGCGCCAGGCGGTGGGCCAACCGTCAGACGTCGTTCCGGGCCCGGCCCTCGCCGTCCCCCGCACCCTCGACCAGCACCCTCAGCATCGCCTCGATCCGCCGGGCGAGCGGACCGGGATCCGCCTCCACGAGCGCCGTGGTGCCGATGATCCTGCGCATCATCCAGACACCCGTGATCAGCGAGAGGACCAGTTCCGCGCGCTCCGCGGCGTCGGCGCGGGCGTCGCCGTCGCCGTCGCCGATGCCCTCGGGCAGCAGATCGCGCAGGTCACGGCCGACATGCCGTTCCATGGCGGCCCGCATGATCTCCGCGGCGCGCGGATTGGACGCGGACCGCAGCATCAGCAGGAACGGATCGAGATGATCGGAGTCCGGCGCCGTCCTGGCGGTCAGGGACCGGGCGATGTCCCGGCTGAGTGTGGCGACATCCCCGGTGACCACGGTCCTCGGCGCGAAGGACACGTCCACCGCCTCGGCGAAGAGCTGCTCCTTGGAACCGAAGTAGCGATTGACCAGCATGGCGGTCACCCCCGCCCCCTGCGCGATCTCCCGCACCCCGACACCGTCGTAGCCGGCCCTCGTGAAGGCCACCACGGCCGAATGCAGGATCGCGTCGCGCGTCGCGGCGGCGTCGCGCCGCCGCCCGGCCGTGGTGCCGCTGTCATCGGTTCGGTGATGTCCGGAAGCCATGTATACCACTGTAGACATGACCCTCCGCTAAGTCTACAGTCGTATACATAGCTCACTGCCCATGGCGGAAGCGACAGCGCGAAGCGAAGAAAGAACAGGAAGCGGAGCAGGCGATGGACCTTCGACTGACGGACAAGAGAGCCCTGGTGACCGGATCGACCTCAGGACTCGGCGAGGCCATCGCCCGGATGCTGGCCGCCGAAGGAGCGGCGGTGGTGATCCACGGCCGTGACCGGGGCCGGGCGAAGGCGGTGGCCGAGGCCGTGCGCGCCGGGGGAGGCCGGGCCGACATCGCCGTGGGCGACCTCGCCACCGACGCGGGCGCCGATGCCGTGGCCGACGCGGCGCTGGCGGGCGGCCCTGTCGACATCCTGGTCAACAACGCGGGCGCGTACGACCATCTCTCCTGGTCGGACTCCGCCCCGGCCGACTGGGCCGCGTCGTACGACGTCAACGTGGTCTCGGGGGTACGGATGATCCGGCGCCTCGTACCGGCGATGCGGGAGCGGCGCTGGGGACGGGTGATCCAGATCGGCGGCGGTCTCGCCCTCCAGCCCATGCCGATGCAGCCGCACTACAACGCGACGCTGGCGGCCCGGCACAATCTCGCGGTCTCGCTCGCGCGGGAACTCAAGGACACCGGGGTGACCTCGAACGTCGTCGCGCCCGGCGCCATCCTGGTGGACTCGGTGCGGAAGCTGCTCACCGACATCGCGCCCGGCCACGGCTGGGGCGAGAGCTGGGAGGAGATCGAGCGGGCCGCGGCGCGGGAGTTCGTACCGAACGACATCGGCCGCCTGGGCAGGCCCGAGGAGATCGCGGGCGCCGTGGCCTATCTGACGGGCCCGCTGGCGGACTACATCAGCGGCGCCACGATCCGCGTCGACGGCGGAACGATCCGTTCCGTGCACTAGGCGCAAGGCACCAGGGTCTTTCATCGGGAGCTTGCCGGGCTCGCGCGCTCCGCCACCGCGCCTCGCCGGGTTGTCGACGCTCATGAGGAGCGAGTCCCTGGCCTCGGCCCGGCAACAACCGGGCACCCGTATCGCGAGCGACATTCCCGGCCGCTCACCTCAGTCCCGCCACATCGCGGTTCAGCTCCACCACATTCACGGCGTCCCCCTGCCCGAGAAAGCCGCCGCCGCGGCTCTCGACGTGCCGGACGATCAACTCCCGTACCGTCGCCGGGCTCAGTCCGCGCGCCCCGGCCACCCGGTTGACCTGCTGATACGCGTACGCCTTCGAGATATGGGGATCGAGTCCCGAGCCCGAGGCGGTGAGCGCGTCGGCGGGTACCCTGCTCGGCCGCACCCCGTCGAACGCGGCCACCGCGGCCCGACGCTCCTTGATCATCCTGACCAGATCCGGGTTGTTCGGCCCCAGATTGGAGGCGCCCGAACTCCTCGGGTCGTACCCCGGGCCCGCCGCCGAGGGACGGGGCTGGAACCACTGAGGGTCCGGCCCTCCGCGCTTCCCGCCCCTCCCCGGCAGATCGAAGGTCTGGCCGATCAGCCGGGACCCGACCGATCCGCCGTTCCCGCCGATCAGCGAGCCGGCGGCCTGGGCGGGGAAGGCCGCATGGGCGATGCCCGTGATCAGCAGCGGATAGCAGACACCGGTGATCACGGTGAGGACGAGCAGCATCCGCAGCGCCGACAGATGGTGCCTGAGAAGAGTCGGGAGAGTCAGGGGCATGGCAGTCGCCTTCTGGTTCGGCGGGACGGGATCGGAGGGACGGGCTCGGAGGGACGGGATCAGCAGGACACGGCTGGCAGGACACGGCCGGCGGGACGGAATCGGCGGCAACGACGCATCGCGGAGGGATCAGCGCAGGCCGGGGATGAACTGGATGATCAGATCGATCACCTTGATCCCCACGAACGGCAGGACCAGCCCGCCCAGTCCGTACAGCCAGATGTTGCGCCGCAGAAGCGCGGAGGCGGACGAGGGACGGTAATGGACCCCGCGCAGCGCGAGCGGGATCAGCGCCACGATGATCAGCGCGTTGAAGATGATCGCGGCGGAGATCGCGGAGGTCGGGCTGTGCAGCCGCATGATGTTGAGGTTGTCGAGGCCCGGATACACCACGGCGAACATCGCGGGGATGATCGCGAAGTACTTGGCGACGTCGTTGGCGATCGAGAACGTGGTCAGCGCGCCGCGCGTGATGAGCAACTGCTTGCCGATCGCGACGATCTCGATCAGCTTCGTCGGGTTGGAGTCCAGGTCCACCATGTTCCCGGCCTCCTTGGCGGCCGACGTGCCAGTGTTCATCGCCACGCCCACATCCGCCTGCGCCAGCGCCGGGGCGTCATTCGTACCGTCACCCGTCATCGCGACCAGCTTGCCGCCACCCTGCTCCCCCCTGATGAGCGCCATCTTGTCCTCAGGAGTGGCCTCGGCGAGGAAGTCGTCCACCCCCGCCTCCTGCGCGATCGCCCGCGCGGTCAGCGGATTGTCCCCCGTGATCATGACCGTCCTGATACCCATCCGCCGCAACTCCCCGAACCGCTCCCGCATCCCCTCCTTGACCACATCCTTGAGATGCACGACCCCCAGCACCCGGGCGCTCCGGGTGCCGTCACGGCGTGTCACCTCGGCAACGACCAACGGGGTACCGCCGCTCGCCGAGATGGCGTCCACGATCCCGCCGGCCGCGACCATGGCCGCTCCGGAAGCCCCACCGGGAGCCCCGCCGAAAGCCCCGCCGGAGGTTCCACCGGAAGCCCCGCCGGAGGCCGTGCCCGAAAGGCCGCCGGAAGTCCCGCCGTCCCCGCCCCCTCCGTTCTCCCGCACCCAGCGCATCACCGCCGCCGCCGCTCCCTTGCGCAGTGAGCGGCGGCCGTCCGGGAGGGGCAGATCGACCCCGCTCATCCGGCTCTGCGCGGAGAACGGTACGAACTCGGCGCCCGCCAGCTCTCCTTCCTCCCTTCCCCGCAGCGCGTACCGTTCCTTGGCGAGTACCACGATCGAGCGGCCCTCCGGCGTCTCGTCCACGATCGACGAGAGCTGGGCGGCATCGGCCAGTTCCTCGACGCCGACACCGTCCACCGGGAGGAACTCGGCGGCCTGACGGTTGCCCAGGGTGATCGTGCCGGTCTTGTCGAGCAGCAGCGTGTTGACGTCCCCGGCCGCCTCGACCGCACGGCCGGACATGGCCAGCACATTGCGCTGCACGAGCCGGTCCATCCCCGCGATCCCGATGGCGGAGAGCAGAGCCCCGATGGTGGTGGGGATCAGCGCCACCACCAGGGCGATCAGGACGACGATCGGCTGTTCGGCGCGCGCGAAAACCGCGAACGGCTGGAGCGTCACCACGGCGATCAGGAAGACGATGGTCAGCGAGGCGAGCAGGATGTTCAGCGCGATCTCGTTGGGGGTCCGCTGCCGGGCGGCGCCCTCGACCAGGGCGATCATCCGGTCGATAAAGGTCTCTCCGGGCCTGGAGGTGATCCGTACGACGATACGGTCGGACAGCACCTTCGTTCCGCCGGTCACCGCCGAACGGTCGCCGCCCGACTCACGGATGACCGGTGCCGACTCCCCCGTGATGGCCGACTCGTCCACACTCGCGACGCCCTCGACCACATCGCCGTCGCCCGGGATGGTCTGTCCGGCCTCCACCACCACATGGTCGCCGAGCCGCAGTTGTGTGGCCGACACCCGCTCTTCCTCCGGGTCCTGTGTGCGCGGGCGCCAACCTGGGGGAAGGCGGCGCGCGACGGTGTCCGTCTTGGCCCGGCGCAGCGTCTCGGCCTGCGCCTTCCCCCTGCCTTCGGCGACGGCCTCCGAGAGATTGGCGAAGACCGTGGTCAGCCAGAGCCAGACGGTGATCACCCACGCGAAGACGCTGGGATCCTTGATCGCCGACAGGGTGGTCAGGACCGCGCCCACCTCGACGACGAACATCACGGGATTGTGGACCATGACCCGGGGATCGAGTTTGCGCAGCGCGTCGGGCAACGAGACGACCAGTTGCCGGGGATCCAGCAGCCCACCGGAGACACGACGGCGGTTCCGGTTCGGATCCGGCTTCCGGTTCGGATCCGGCTTCCGGTTCGGATCCGGCTTCCGGTTCGGGGGCATCAGCGCAGCCCTTCCGCGAGGGGCCCCAGCGCGAGCGCGGGGAAGTAGGTGAGGCCGACGACAATGAGGATCACGCCGGTGAGCAGGCCGACGAAGAGCGGCCGGTGCGTGGGCAGCGTGCCCGCGTTGGCGGGGACCGGCTGCTCGGCGGCCAGGGATCCGGCGAGGGCCAGCACGAACACGACGGGCAGGAAACGGCCGACGAGCATCGCCAAACCGAGGGCGGTGTTGTACCAGACGGTGTCGGCGGACAGACCCGCGAAGGCCGAGCCGTTGTTGTTGGCGGCCGAGGTGAACGCGTACAGCACCTCCGAGAAGCCGTGCGGTCCCGGATTGAGCATCGCCGCGCGCTCCCCCGGCAGCGCCATGGCGATCCCCGCGCCGGTCAGCACCACGGCGGGGGTGGTGAGGATATAGAGCGAGGCGAACTTCATCTGCCGGCCGCGCAGCTTCTTGCCCAGGTACTCGGGCGTACGGCCGACCATCAGCCCCGCCACGAAGACGGCCACGACCGCCAGCACGAGGATGCCGTAGAGGCCGGATCCCGTACCGCCCGGGGCGATTTCGCCCAGCATCATATTGAAGATCGTCATCCCGCCACCGCCCGGTGTGTACGAGTCGTGGAAGGAGTTGACGGCGCCGCAGGACGTCAGTGTGGTGGCCGCCGCGAAGAGCGCCGACGACCAGATGCCGAAGCGCTGTTCCTTGCCCTCCATCATCGCGCCGGCCGTGTGGCCCGCCGTACTGCTCACGCTGTACAGCTCGTTGGCCGTGACGACGGCGGTGGAGGCGGCCCAGATCAGGGCCATGACGCCGAGGATCGCGTATCCCTGGCGCCGGTCGCCGGCCATCGTGCCGAAGGTGCGCGGCAGCGAGACGGCGATCACCAGCAGCAGATAGATCTCCAGCCAGTTGGTGAAGCCGTTCGGGTTCTCGAAGGGGTGGGCCGAGTTGGCGTTGTAGAAGCCGCCGCCGTTGGTGCCCAGCTCCTTGATGACTTCCTGCGAGGCGACCGGGCCGCCGGGAATGCTCTGGGAGCCGCCCGAGAGCGTCGTGACCGTATGAAAACCATGGAGGTTCTGCACCACGCCCGCCGCCACCAGCACGATCGCGAAGACCACACAGAGGGGAAGCAGTACGCGCATCACGACCCTGGTGAGGTCCACCCAGAAATTGCCCACCCGGTCGGTGTGGTGACGGGTGAATCCACGGATGAGGGCGGCCACCACCGCGATACCGACGGCGGCGGAGACGAAGTTCTGCACCGCGAGCCCCGCCATCTGTACGAGGTGGCCGAGCGCCGACTCACCCGCGTACGACTGCCAGTTCGTGTTCGTGACGAAGGACACCGCCGTGTTGAACGACTGGTCGGCGTCCATGGCGGGGGTGCCGAGGGAGAGCAGGAAATGGTTCTGGAGGCGCAGGAATCCGTAGAGGAACAGGACGGAGACGAGCGAGAACGCGAGCACACTGCGGAGGAAGGCGGTCCAGGTCTGGTCGGCGTCCCCGGAGACCCCGCCGAGGCGGTAGAGCAGCCGCTCGACCCGCCAGTGCCGGGGTGAGGTCAGGACGTACGCCAGATAGTCGCCCAGCGGACGGAAGGAGAGGGCGAGCGCCACCACCAGGGCGAGAATCTGGAGCCATCCCGCGAGGGTGTCGTTCATGGGGGACCTTTCCTGGGCCTTCCTCCGGTGGGAGAGGCTAGAAACGCTCGGGAAAGAGCAGGCAGAACACGAGATAGACGACAAGGAGCACGGCGACGACCAGTCCGACGACGTTCTCGACGGTCACAGCCGGCCCGCCCCCTTCGCGACCAGTCCGATCAACGCGAAGACCACGAGGGTGAGCACGACATGGATGAGGTCGGACATCTGCACCCCGTGGAGGATCGGGACGGGCGGGGACGGCTATGACGGAAACAGCTGTGACGGAAATCTGTGACGAGGACAGGTGTGACGAGGACAGGTGTGACGGGACGCGTATGACGGGGGACGGAGCCGGTCGCGGGGCCCGCCAGCCGTGCGCGACGCGGGCGGCAGCGGACGTTTGACGCTATCGGCCACCCGACTGGCGGGCTCCTGACACGCCGGAGCCGATCGAGTGGCCGCCCGTCGAGGGTCCGGCCGACGGCCACGGAGCGTGAGTGACCGGGCGTGCGATACCAGTAATCGTGGCGCTCCGCCCGAGATGCTGAGCCCTCGGAGTCATGACTACGCTTTACGGGCGGCTTGATCGATCACCAGGATCGAACGCAGGACGGACCGGCCGGTCAGAACCGAGCCGGGCCGAGAACGGACCAGACCGAACCGGATCGAACGACGGACATCACACGCCGGGTGGGTGAGAGCGCCCCGTCCGGCACTCCCCGGGCCATCCCAGGACCCGCCGATCCAGCCGCGTCGACGCCTCCGGGCCCGAACCGGGGCCCCTCCTCCCACAGGAAGAGGAATCGAACCATGAACCGCACCCGTCTGCGCACCACAGCCATGTCCACGGCCGCCGCGCTGGCCCTCCCGCTCTCGCTGGGAGCCATGGCCCCGCACGCCTTCGCCGCCCCGACACCGAGCACCTCCGCCTCGGCCGGTACGTCGGTGTCGCCCAGCACCTCCGCCTCACCCAGCCCGTCCACCTCGCCGAGCACCTCCACCTCGCCGAGCGCATCGGCCTCACCGTCGCCCAGCACATCCGCGTCCCCCGGTGCGGCCGTGCCCTTCGGCCCGGGGTGCTCCTCGCTGCTGCGCCAGGGCGTCGGGGGCAGCTTCGAGCGGATGGCGACCCAGCCGGTCGCCACCGCCCTGGCCGAGAACACGCATCTGTCCACCTTCGTCGCCCTGGCGAAGAAGGCCGGGCTGGTCGACAAGCTGAACTCCACGGAGGACATCACCGTCTTCGCCCCGACCAACGCCGCCTTCGCCAAGCTCAGCAAGGCGCAGCTCGATTCGCTCCGCACCAACGAGGCCCAGCTCAGGAAGGCCCTGAACTACCACGTGACGGAGAAGAGGGTCGCCCCCGACCAGCTCCCCGACGGTTCCTTCAAAACCCTGGAGGGAAGCACGCTCACCACGTCGGGCTCCGGTCAGTCGTTCAAGGTCAACCGGACGACGAACATCGTCTGCGGTGATGTCAGGACCGAGAACGCCACCGTGTACGTCGTCGACAGCGTGCTGATGCCGCCGAGCTGACGCGGCGGTACGGCTCCCGTCCTCGCCCACCGGCCGGCGCCCGGTCTCCCACGGAGGGAGAACGGGCGCCGGTCGTCTCCCCGCCCACCCCACTCGCCCGCTCACCCCGCACCCCGCATCCCGCCCGCATCCCGCACCCCGCACTCGGCGTCCCGTATCCGGCGTCCGGCGTCCGGCATCCCGAGCGCTCGACAGGCAACCGATTGGTTGCCTATGCTGCCGTGGAGATGACGATGGACGCGGTATTCAAGGCGCTCGCCGATCCCAGCCGCAGGCTCCTGCTGGACCGGCTCAACGGGCGCAACGGACAGACCCTGCGGGAGCTGAGCGAGGGGCTGGCCATGAGCAGACAGGCGGTGAGCAAACATCTCGCCGTGCTGGAGTCGGCCCTGCTGGTCACCTCCGCGCGGCGGGGCCGGGAGAAGTTCCACTACCTCAGCCCCGTGCCCATCCAGGACATCGCCGACCGCTGGATCGGCCAGTACGAGCGCGGCCGGATGGCCGCGCTGTCCCATGTGAAACGGACCTTGGAAGGACGACCACCCCCCATGAGCAAGCCCGAGTTTGTGTATGTGACCTATATCCAGACCACTGCGGAGAAGCTCTACCAGGCGCTCACCGACCCCGAGTTCATCAAGGCCTATATGGGCGGCACCGGCCCGGAGTCGACCTGGGAGGTGGGCGCCCCCCTTCGCTGGAAGTCCGACCCGAGCGGCGAGTTCAAGGATCTCGGTCAGCGGGTGCTGGAGGCGGAGCCCGGCAAGCGGCTCTCTTACACCTGGCACACCCTTCAGCCCATGCACCGAAACCTGTTCGACTCGGACGAGGCGTTCGCGAAGGCCCGCGAGGAACGCTCCAGGGTCACCTTCGACATCGAACCGGCCGAGGTGCCGATGATGGGGATCAAGCTGACCATCACCCATGACGGGTTCGACAGCCCGGAGAGCAAGATGCTGGAAGGCACCAGCGGCGGCTGGATCATGATCCTCTCCGCGCTCAAGACATTCCTGGAGGGCGGAAAGCTCGTCTCCGAACAGCAGACCGGCTGAGGACCGTATGCGGCGCGGCGCTCGGTGAGGCGCCCCGGTCACCGGAGCGCCTCACCGAGAACTATCGAACGCATGTTCTATGATTCCCCCGGCATGCCCCGTAACAGGCCCTTGATCAGGTCCGTTCTCCGGGCGCCCGCCCCGCCGCCCGCACCTCCGGAGGAATCATGCGCCCCGCCAAGCCCCTGCCGTCGTCGCTGCGGGCATGGGCCGAGCAAGCCGTCGGCCCCCTCTCCTGCGTACGGGACGCCTCCCACCCCCGGGAGAACTCGCGCGTCTGGGACATCACCGACTCCCTCGGCCGACGGTTCTTCGTCAAGCAGTCGCCGACAGCCGCGTTCTACGAGCGCGAGACCTTCGGCTACCGGTCCGCCGTACCCGCGCTGGGGTTCGGCCGCGCTCCGCGCCTCGTGGACACCGATGCCCGCCGACTGGCGATGCTGCTCACCGCCGTTCCCGGTACGCCGGTCTCACGGCTCACCCTCACCGTCCCGGAACACCGGGCCGCGCACCGCCAGTTCGGCGCGCTGCTGCGGCGGCTGCACGGCACGGAGAAGATGCCCGCGCAGGGTCGCCGGGCGGCCGAAGCGGCCGCCGAGCGCACGGCCGCCGATGCCGGGAAACACCTGGCACGCGTGGGCGACCGGCTCTCCGGAAACCGGCGCGCGCTCGTACGCCGTGCGGCCGACCACGTACTGCGGCTGGCCGATCTGCTCACCCCGGGCCATATCCACGGTGACGCGCGGGAGCGCAATGCCCTCTGGTCCCGGTCCGGGCCGGCCGCCGCCCCCGCCGGGATGCGGTCGTCCGGGCGGCTGTCCATGATCGACTTCGAGCGGTCCCGGTACGCCCCCGTCGTCCAGGACTTCGTACGGCTGGCCTGTGGGCCCTGGCAGGACCGCGACGATCTGCGGACCGCCTTCTTCCAGGGCTACGGCCGCCCGCTGACCGATGCCGAACGCCAAGCCCTGCCGTGCTTCGCGGCGCTGGACGCCGTGAGCTGTCTGGTCCATGGCCCGGCCCACGGCGAACACGAGGTCACCGAGCGGGGGCTGCGCACGCTCGACCGGCTGGAGAGAGGCACATTCCTCTGACGCCGGACCCGTTACGAGAGGGTGGCGCTGACCACCAGCACGAAGGCGGCGACGGAGAACAGGGTGCGGGCCCGGTGGCAGGCGTTCCAGCGGGACTCGAAGGCCTTGCGCGCCACGCTGTCGGGCGAGGAGGTCGACGCCGCCAGCGCGTTGTTGAGCGGGACATTGCCGCCGATGGTGATGAAGTGATTGATGAGCGCGCAGACCAGTCCCGCGACCAGAAGCCACTTCTGGTTGTCCGAACGGCCGTCCACGGGAACGGCGAGGGCCGCGATCGGGAACCCCACGATCGCGAAGAAGGTCAGCAGGAAGAGCGGGCGCGGCACCAGCTCGTTGATCCTGCGCATGGCCGGGACGAACTGCTCGTCCGTCAGCCGGGCGAGGGCGGGCATGACACCGGTCTGGAATATGAGGAAGTTCCCCGCGTACAGACCTGTGGAAATCGCGGAGAGAGCGAGCAGCAATGTGGCCATGGGCACATCATCGCGCACCAAGAGGCAGGTGTGGGACGGTTCTTGAGCGCTCCTCGATCACTGCGGAGGGCGCCCTGAGCGGGTCATCCGAACCGGTGGAGGACGGGCCGGTCGTCGGCGGGTCATTGTCCTCTTCCCTTCGTCTCGCGTGTCTCACTTGTCACGGGTTGTCCCGGACGGCTTGTCTCGTTTCATACCGAGTGATCACCAGCGTGCGCCAGCAAAGACGGATCTCCGAGGCTCTGGCATAGAGTCGCCACTCTCTGAACTGCACTTGTCACGGTGAGCGATGATGTGCGTACATGGAGTGGCGTACGGCTCCGAGGGGATGGCGGGGGTGGTCAGCCGTGGCGGATGTTTCAGGATCCGTACTCAACAGGTCGGCGCTGTCGTTGGGCGTGATGCGGGAGGACGTGGTGGACACGCTCCATCCTCCCGGCCGGCAGATCCGCGGGGTGCGTCAGGTGACGGCCACCCTCACGGCCCTGGTCCGCTCGGCCCGTCGTGAGCTGCTGATCTTCGACGATCCGGGAAGCTGTCTGGGGCAGTGCATTCCCGAGCAGTTCCTGGAGTTCGCCGGTGCCTGTGTCAGGGCGGCGGGCGATCTGGACTGGCAGGACGGCGGTCCCGGCGCGGGCCCCGGCGCCGGCGGAAAGGGGCGTGGCCGCTCCCCCGCGGTCGGTGTCCGCAGGATCGTGCCCCGGCACGGGCTGGCCGGGCTTCCGTACCCTCTGCCGCGCCAGCTCCCCGGCCGAGCCAGACAGACGGACTCGATCCCGTTCAAGATGATCCTGGTCGACCGGGCGGTGGCGGCCGTCCCGCTCGATCTCCAACTCCACTACCACGGACTGCTGCTGATCCGCGATCCGGTGGTCGTCCAGGCGCTGGTCCGTACGCATCAGACATGGTGGGAGACGGGCGAGGAGCTGCCCACCGCCACGCTCCCCACCCCCGGGGTGCTGCCGGGACAGCTCCGGCCCGTGCTGGAGGCCCTGCTGGCCGGGCTCACGGACGAGACGGCGGCGACCCGGCTGGGAATGTCGAGCCGGACCTACAGCCGCCGCGTGGGCGATCTCCTCACCGCCCTCGGCACGACGAGCCGCTTCCGGGCGGGGGCGGAAGCGGCTCGAAGAGGGTGGATCTAGAAAGGGGTGGATCCGAGAGGGCCTAGGAAACGATGTCCTTACGGGAGAAGCCGCGGAAGGCCAGGGCGAAGAGGATCAGGGCATAGGTCACCGAGATCGCCGAGCCCTTCAGCATGCCGCCCCATTCGAGCTGCGGCTGAAGCGCGTCCGCCCAGGCGAACTGCCAGTGCGCGGGCAGGAAGTCCCGCCAGGACCCCAGCGCCGTCACGGCGTCCAGCACATTGCCGACGATCGTCAGCCCGACCGCGCCGCCGACGGCCCCCAGCGGGGCGTCGGTCTTGGTCGACAGCCAGAACGCCAGTCCCGCGGTGACCAGTTGGGAGACAAAGATGAACGCGACGACCAGAGCCAGCCGCGGCAGGGCGTCGGCGGAGGCCAGTGAGCCGCCCGTGGGCAGCTCCAGTGGCCGCCAGCCGTACGCCGCCGTGCCCACCGCCAGCCCGACCAGCGGCAGCAGGACCATCGCCGCCGCGCTCATACCGAGCGCCACCACCAGCTTGCTCCAGAGCAGCCGGGCCCGGGGCACGGGCGCGGCCAGGAGATAGCGCAGCGAGGACCAGCTCGCCTCGGAGGCCACGGTGTCCCCGCAGAACAGCGCGACGGGCACCACCAGCAGAAAGCCCGCGGAGACGAAGAGGCAGGTGACGGCGAAGTTGACGCCGGAGGCAGTCGCGGTGTCGATCAGCGTCACCCGGTTGTTCTCACCGCCGTCCGGAGTGCCACCGATCGCGAAGGCCGCGACCAGGATGAAGGGCAGAGCGGCCAGCACCCCGCCCATCGCCAGCGTCCGTCTCCGCTTGAGCTGGCGCAGCGCCTCGACCCGCAGCGGCAGGGTGCGCCGGGTCCGGTAGCCGGGGGCCGATTCGATCAGCGCGCTCATGCGGAGCCTCCTGCGATCAGGGTGAGGAACGCGTCCTCCAGGCGGCGGTGCGGCCCGACGCCCGTGAGCGGTACGTCCAGCCGTACCAGCTCGGTGATCAGGGAACTGCTGCTCGCGCCGTCGAGCTGTACGAGCAGTCCGCCGTCCGTGCGTACGGCGGAGCCGATCCCCGCCAGCGCGGCGATCTTCTCCACGACGGGCTCGGACACCTGCTCGGCGGTCGTGATGAGCAGGGTGTCGCCGGAGCCGGTGATCTCCTCGACCGGACCGGCCTGGATGAGCTGACCGCGGTGCATGACCACCAGATGCGTACAGGACTGCTCGACCTCGGAGAGGAGGTGGCTGGAGACAATGACTGTCCTGCCACCGGCCGCATATCTGATCATCACATCCCGCATCTCACGGATCTGTGGCGGGTCGAGACCGTTGGTCGGTTCGTCGAGGATCAGCAGATCCGGCATACCGAGCATGGCCTGCGCGATGGCCAGCCGCTGCCGCATGCCCTGCGAGTAGGTGCGCACGGCCCGTGCGAGAGCGTCCCCGAGCCCGGCGATCTCCAGGGCCTCGTCCATCCGGGAATCCTCGGCGGGGCGGCCGGTGGCCTGCCAGTACAGCTCCAGATTGGCCCGGCCCGAGAGATGCGGCAGGAAGCCCGCTCCCTCGACGAACGAGCCGACCCGGGAGAGCACCGGAGCGCCCGGCCGCACGGCGTGCCCGAAGACCCGGATCTCCCCGGCGTCGGGGCTGATCAGCCCCATCAGCATGCGCAGGGTGGTGGTCTTGCCCGCACCGTTCGGGCCGAGCAGACCGAGCACCTGCCCCTTCTCCACCTGGAAGGAGAGGTCCCGCACCGCGTAACGGTCGGAGGACTTGGCGTACCGCTTGGTCAGTCCGGTGATCCGCAGGGGCACCTCGGCGAGCGCGGGATCGGGCGCCGGGGCGTTGGTGCGGCGCCGTGCAGTGAGCAGCAGGGCGCCCGCGATCAGCGCGCCCGCGGCCGGCAGGCCCCAGACCCACCAGGGCAGCCCGGTGGAGCCGGTGGTGAGGGCGGGCACGGTGGGCACGCTCAGCGGACCGCCCAGGGAGACCCGGTAGGTGGCCGGCGCGGCCGGTGAGGCGTAGCCGAGGTCAGTGGCGGAGAAGACGACCCGGAGCCGGTGGCCGGGCACGACCTGGTGGTCGACCGCGGGCAGCGTCAGCTCGACGGTCCTGCCCCGGCGCGCGTCCGCCACCCGTACGGGCGCGACGAGCTGTGCGGGCAGCACCTGCGAGCGGCCGTCGGGGCCGATGTCGTACACCTTGGCGAAGAGCACCGCGTCACCGCTGCTGGAGGAGACCGTGGCCCGGACGGTCGGTGAGCCGGTGATCCGCAGCGAGTGTTCCAGCGGCCGGGAGTCGAAGCTCGCGTACTGCCCGGGGAAGTCACGGGAGAGCCCCACGCCGAGCGAGGAGAGCTGGGAGATCCCGCCGGTCAGTCCGGGGACGGCCGAGACGGCGGGCGGGCTCGCGCCGGCCGGGTTGGCGAAGGTCCGGGTGCCGCCGGCGAGCGGGACGGTGGTGGAGCCGTTCGCCAGCCCCGGGTAGCGGTCGCTGCTCGCGCCCCTGATCCGGGTCTCGCCGTCGGTGGAGTCGATGCCTCCGGTCCGGCTGACCCGGAAGGCGGGTCCGGTGTCCGTGGCCTTCTCGTCCTTGAGATAGCGGTCGAACCAGGAGGAGATCCTGCCCTGGAGCCGTTCGCTCTCCTGGTCCCCGCCGTCGTGGCCGCCCGCCATCCAGTCGACGTCGACGGGGGCGCCGTTGCCGCTGATCGCCTTCGCCATCGCGTCGGCCTGGCCGAGCGGGAAGAGGGAGTCGGTCTGGCCCTGCACGATCAGCGCGGGCACATCGATACGGTCACCGACGGCGGACGGGCTGCGCTCCTCCAGCAGTTCACGGGCGGCGGTGTCCGGTGTGCCGGAGACGGCGACCCGCTGGTACATCGCGCAGAGCCGCTTCTCGAAGGTGGTGCAGCCGCCGCCCGTGGAGAAGAAAATCCCGGCCCAGAGCTTCTTGAAGACCCCGTCGGGGAAGAGCGCGTCGGCGAGGTTCCAGTAGGTGATCAGCGGGGCGATCGCGTCGACCCGCTGGTCGTATCCGGCGGTGAGCAGCGAGACGGCGCCGCCGTAGGAGGCACCGGTCACCCCCACCCGGGGGTCGCCCTTGCCGTCGAGCCGGACCTCGGGCCGCTTCGCCAGCCAGTCGATCAGCCGGGAGACGTCCTTGACCTCGTGGTCGGGGTCGTTGAGGCCGATCTCGCCGGTGGACTTGCCGAAGCCGCGCGCGGACCAGGTCAGTACCGCGTATCCGTCGCGTGCGAGTTTCTGGGCCTGGGCCCGTACATCGTTCTTGCTGCCGCCGAAGCCGTGCCCGATCAGCACGGCGGGTCTGCGTCCGTCGCCCGTGGTGAAGTACGAGGTGTCGATCCGGGCGCCGGGCATGTTGAGCACCTGGTCCTGCTGGTGCACGGCGGGCGGGCCGTCCGAGGCGACGGCGGTCCAGGTCCCGGCTCCGACGAGCACGGCGAAGGCGGCCACGCCCACGAGCCAGCGCGGGCGTGACCGGGACCGGCGGGGGGTTGGGGTCTCCATGCTTGAACCCTAAACGGGCCCTGGCACCGACAGCGCCGACGCCGGTCTGAACTCGGCAGCCTCCTCGAGTAGTACGGCGAGGGCGCCGCGTACACCAGACGCGGTACGCGACCCACCTCAGGCGCCCACCAGATGTCCCAGAAGCGCACCGTCGGCCGGGTAGACGGACTCGGCGGGCAGCAGCTTCGCGGCGCCGGCGCGGTCCCCCTCACGCACCAGGACGCGGACCCGGTGCGCGAGCGCGGTCACATCCGTGATGGCGACCGTCCACTCGTCCGCGTAGCGGCGCGCGGCCTCGCCGGACAGGCCGAGCTGGAGCGACCGGTAGGGCAGAGGCGCGAGAGCCAGATCGCGCTCCGGGTCCCACTGGACCCGGGCGGCAGCCGCCCTCAGCTCCCGCCGCCAGGCCGCCTGGTCGGCGTGTACGGCCCGGTCGTAGTGCGACAGACACGCGTTCCGCAGCGCCCATTCGAAGCCGTCCCGGGTGATCTCCACGGCCAGTACGGTCTCCTGCCCCTCCTTGGTTGCCCAGCCGCAGCGGTACATCATCCACAGGAACGACGGCTTGATCCAGGTCATACGGTCGCGCTTCCAGGCGCCGGGGAATCGGCCGTCCTGGGCCGCGGGGCGGCCGATGGCCGGGGGATAGGCCTGATAGACGGTGATCGTCGTCGGCGTGTGCAGCGCTCGGATCCGGTGCTTCGGTTCTGGCATGGAGCCAGCGTGCTGCGGCGCTCGGCCGGCGGGCCAGTGATTTACGGGGCGCGTGGGCCGGGGTGACGGGGGTCAGGTGAGGGTGATCTCGGGGTGGTACTGGTCCATCCAGACCGCCATGTCCAGCGTGCGCTCAAGACCGCGCCGTGAGGCCATGGTGATCTGCGGGGTCTCGCGTTCCGCCGCCTGGCGGACCCGGTCGGGGTCGAGCACGGCGAAGACCGGGTGCGAGGGATCGGCGAGCAGGTCCTTGGTCTGCTGCTGGAGGACGATCGCGTACTTGGGGTCCTGCGTGGAGGGGTACGGGCTCTTCACCCGGTCGTAGACCGACTTGGGCAGCAGATCCGCCGTCGCCTCCCGCAGCAGGCTCTTCTCCCTGCCGTCGAAGGACTTCATCGACCATGGGGCGTTGTACACGTACTCGACCAGCCGGTGGTCGCAGAACGGCACCCGGACCTCGAGTCCGACCGCCATGCTCATCCGGTCCTTGCGGTCGAGCAGCAGCCGGACGAAGCGGGTCAGATGGAGCCGGCAGATCTTCCGCATCCGGTACTCGAAGTCGCTCTCGCCGTCCAGGCGCTCGATACCGGCGATGGCCGTGGCGTAGCTGTCGCGGACGAATCCCCGCAGGTCCAGGGCCTTGGTCACTTCGGGCCGCAGTACGTCGGCGTCGTCCCCGATGTAGTCCTCGAACCGCACCAGCCAGGGGAACATCTCGGCCTGTCTGGCCTCCTCGTCGAAAAACTGGAGGTAGCCGCCGAAGACCTCGTCGGCCGACTCGCCGGAGAGCGCGACGGTCGAACGCTCACGGACCTCCCGGAAGAGCAGATAGAGCGAGGCGTCCATGTCGCCCAGCCCCATGGGAAGGTCACGGGCCCTGATCACCCTGGCCCGTACCTCGGGGTCGGCCAGGGCGATCGAGTCGAGCACGATGTCCTGGTGCCGGGTGCCCGAGGCGCGCGCGACATCGTGGACGAAGGGGGCGTCCGGGGTGGTACGGAGTTCATCGGCGACGAAGTGCTCCGTCTGGCCCACGAAGTCGACAGCGAAACTGCGGACCTTGTCGCCGGTCTCGGCGAGCTGCCGGGCGGCCAGCGCCGTCATCGCGGAGGAGTCCAGTCCGCCGGACAGCAGGGTGCAGCGCGGTACGTCGGAGACGAGCTGGCGGCGCACGATGTCGTCGAGGAGCGTGCGCACCCGCCCCAGCGTGGTGTTCCGGTCGTCGGTGTGCGGGCGGGTCTCCAGTGACCAGTAGACATGGTGGTGCAGGCCGTTCCTGTCCATGGTCACGAGGGTGCCGGGCTCGACTTCGCGCATACCGTCCCAGACCGCCTGGCCGGGCGTTTTGACGAAGCCGAACAGTTCGCGCAGCCCGTCGAGGCCGACCCGGGCACGGGCGAGCGGGTTGGCGAGGATCGCCTTGGGCTCGGAGCCGAACAGCACACCGCCGGGAATCGGATGGTAGTAGAAGGGCTTGATGCCCATCCGGTCGCGGATCATCACCAGCTTCTGGTGCCGGCCGTCCCAGATCGCGAAGGCGTACATCCCGTTGAGGCGTTCGGCCATGGCCTCGCCCCACTCCAGATAGCCGTGCAGGACGACTTCGGTGTCGGAGTCGGTGGTGAACCGATGGCCGCGCCCGGTCAGCTCCGCGCGCAACTCCGTGAAGTTGTACGTCTCGCCCGAGTAGACGAGTACGAGCGTGCCCCCTGGTGTCGCGAGGGTCATCGGCTGCCGCCCGCCGGGCAGGTCGATGATCGCCAGTCGGCGGTGTCCGAGGGCGGCGGGTCCGCTGATCCAGGTGCCGCCGTCGTCGGGGCCCCGGCAGGACATCGTCTCCGTCATCGCGTCCAGGGTTTCGGACGCGTCGAGGAGTGCACGGTCGAAGGAGACCCAACCGGTGATGCCGCACATGTGTCCTCCAGCTCCGGCCGCCGGACCAGTTGTATCCAGCACCTACTTATCGAGCGTCCGCCATGCCGGTACACCCGGTCAACGCGAGCGTTTCCCCGATGGTCACAGGGGACGGCGTTTTCGACGCTCTCCGGCGGGACGCGGAGGGGTGCCGCCGCCCCGGCCGCGGGGCGGCACAAGGCCTGTGAGGCGTCGGAGGAGCCCGCTCGGAGCTACAACCGGACCGCGGGCAAAGACTTCCCCAATTACCCCGAACGGCCCATACCGGGACACACTGCCTTGCCCATACCGGGACGCCCGCAGGAACGAGCGGCGGCCCGTACGGACGGTGCTGTCCGTGCGGGCCGCCGCTCAGGTGCTCCGACGGCCGGGCTTCGCCGGCGGCCGGTCAGTGGTTGCGCGGGAATCCCAGGTCCACGCCCGCCGGGGCCTCGGACGGGTCGGGCCAGCGCGTGGTGACCACCTTGCCGCGCGTGTAGAAGTGCACGCCGTCGTTGCCGTAGATGTGGTGGTCACCGAAGAGCGAGTCCTTCCAGCCGCCGAAGGAGTGGTAGCCGACGGGTACCGGGATCGGCACATTGACCCCGACCATGCCGGCCTCGACCTCCAGCTGGAACCGCCGGGCCGCGCCGCCGTCACGGGTGAAGATCGCCGTACCGTTGCCGAACGGCGAGGCGTTGATCAGCTCCACGCCCTCCTCGTAGGTCTCCGTGCGCAGCACGCACAGGACCGGGCCGAAGATCTCGTCGCGATAGGCGTCGGACTCGGTGGAGACCCGGTCGAGCAGGGAGAGGCCGATCCAGTGGCCGTCCTCGAAGCCGTCGACCGTGTATCCCGTGCCGTCCAGGACGACCTCGGCGCCCTGGGCCGCCGCTCCCGTGACGTAGGAGGCGACCTTGTCGCGGTGCGCCTTGGTGATGAGCGGGCCCATCTCGGAGGAGGGGTCGGCGCCGGGACCGATCTTGATCTTCTCGGCGCGCTCGCGGATCTTGGCGACCAGTTCGTCACCGATCGCTCCCACCGCGACGACCGCCGAGATCGCCATACAGCGCTCACCGGCCGAGCCGTACGCCGCGGAGACGGCCGCGTCGGCGGCGGCGTCGAGATCGGCGTCCGGCAGGACGAGCATATGGTTCTTGGCGCCGCCGAGCGCCTGCACCCGCTTGCCGTTGGCGGAGGCCGTGGTGTGGATGTGGCGGGCGATCGGCGTGGAGCCGACGAAGGAGACGGCCGCCACGTCCGGGTGCGCGAGCAGGGAGTCCACCGCGACCTTGTCGCCGTGGACAACATTCAGCACACCGTCGGGCAGCCCCGCCTCGGCGGCCAGCTCCGCCAGCAGATTCGACGCCGAGGGGTCCTTCTCGCTGGGCTTCAGTACGAAGGTGTTCCCGCAGGCGATCGCCAGGGGGAACATCCACATCGGCACCATCGCGGGGAAGTTGAAGGGGGTGATGCCCGCGACGACCCCCAGTGACTGGCGGATGGCCGCGACATCCACCCGGCTGGAGACCTGGGTGGACAGCTCCCCCTTGAGCTGGGTGGTGATCCCGCAGGCCAGCTCGACGATCTCCAGACCCCGCGCGACCTCGCCGAGCGCGTCCGAGTGCACCTTGCCGTGCTCGGCGGTGATCAGCGCGGCGATGTCGTCACGGTGCGCGTCGAGCAGCGCGCGGTAGCGGAAGAGAACACCGGTGCGCTGGGCCAGGGAGGAGGTGCCCCAGGTGGCGTACGCGGCCTTGGCCGCGGCGACGGCGCTGTCCACCTCCTCGGCGGAGGCCAGCGCGACCTGGGTGGTGACGGCGCCGGTCGCCGGGTCGGTCACCGGACCCCAGTTGCCCGACGCGCCCTCGACGGTCTTGCCACCGATCCAGTGGTTGACGGTCTTCATTGCGTGCTCCTTCACAGATGACGGCGCCGGGCGGCAGCGTGCCGGTCGTACTCCTCGCGGGCCTTGACCGCGGGCGTACGGGTCGCTGTCTCGGCCACCGGAACATCCCACCATGCCTGGGCCGGGGGCACGCCGGACATAGTGTCTGCCGTTTCGGTCTCCACGTAGACACATGTGGGGTCGTCGGCCGCACGCGCCTCGGCCAGGGCTTCGCGCAGGTCACGGACGGTCTTGGCGCGGATCACCCGCATGCCGAGGGAGGCCGCGTTGGCCGCCAGATCGACGGGCAGGGGGGCGCCGGTGTACGTACCGTCGGGCGCCCGGAAGCGGTAGGCCGTACCGAACCCCTCGGCGCCGACCGACGCGGAGAGACCTCCGATGGAGGCATAGCCGTGGTTCTGGAGGATCACCACCTTGAGGGGCAGCCGCTCCTGGACCCCGGTGACGATCTCCGTGGGGTTCATCAGATACGTGCCGTCACCGACCAGGGCCCAGACCGGCCTGCCGGGGTCCGCGAGGAGAACACCGAGGGCGGCCGGGATCTCATAGCCCATGCAGGAGTAGCCGTACTCCACGTGGTACTGGTCGCGCGACCGGGAGCGCCACAGCTTGTGGAGATCGCCGGGGAGCGAGCCGGCCGCGTTGATGAGGATGTCCTCACCGGTGACCAGCGCGTCGAGCACCCCGAGCACCTGGGCCTGGGTGGGCCGGACCAGATCCTCGTCCGCGGTGAACGCGGCCTCGACGCGGTGCTCCCAGCGCTCCTTGTCCTCGCCGTACTCGGCCGCGTACGAGGGGGCCACCCGATGGCCGCCGTCCTCTGCGGTGAGCGCGGCGGTCAGCCCCTCCAGGGCGGTACGGGCGTCCGCCACCAGCGGACGGGCCGCGAGCTTGTGGGCGTCGAAGCCGGTGACATTCAGATTGAGGAAGCGGACGGCCGGGTTGGCGAAGAGCGTGGCGGACGCGGTGGAGAAGTCCGACCAGCGGGTGCCGACGCCGATCACCAGATCCGCGGTCCTGGCCAGCTCATCGGCGGTGGCGGTGCCGGTGTGACCGATCCCGCCGACATCGCAGGGGTGGTCGTGCGGCAGCGAGCCCTTGCCCGCCTGGGTGGAGGCGACCGGGATGCCGGTGGCGTCGGCGAAGGCGGCGAGGGCCTCCTCCGCCGCGCTGTGGTGGACCCCGCCGCCCGCGACCAGCAGCGGACGGGCGGCTGCCCGGACCAGCCGCACCGCGTCGGCGAGTTCCTCCGGATCGGGCGCCTGCCGGCGGACCCGCCAGACGCGCTCGGCGAAGAACTCCTCCGGCCAGTCGTATGCCTCCGCCTGGACGTCCTGAGGCAGTGCGAGGGTGACCGCGCCGGTCTGCGCGGGGTCACTGAGCACCCGCATCGCGGCCAGCGCGGCCGGGATCAGCGCCTCGGGGCGGGTGACCCGGTCGAAGTACACCGAGACGGGGCGCAGGGCGTCGTTGACCGAGACATCCCCCGCGGAGGGGACTTCGAGCTGCTGGAGAACGGGGTCGGCGGGACGGGTGGCGAAGGTGTCACCGGGGAGCAGCAGCACGGGGAGGCGGTTGATGGTGGCGAGTGCCGCACCGGTGACGAGATTGGTGGCGCCGGGGCCGATGGAGGTGGTCACGGCATGGGCGGAGAGGCGGTTGCTCTGACGGGCATAGCCGACGGCGGCGTGGACCATCGCCTGCTCGTTCCGTCCCTGCAAGTACCTCATCTCGTCCGTGGACTCGACAAGGGCCTGTCCGATGCCCGCCACATTGCCATGCCCGAAGATGCCCCAGACGGCGTTGACCAGGCGCTTTCTGCTGCCGTCCCGTTCGGTGTACTGCCGGGACAGAAAGGTGACCAGCGCCTGGGCGACGGTGAGACGGCGTGTGCTCATCGGGGGCCCTCCTCGGCTCCGTGCGGGGGCGGCGCTCCGTGCGACCGCGGTTCCGCACCGTACAGCGGCAGGCGCGGGTCGACGGCGAGCTCCGGCCAGGTGTCCCTGATCCAGCCGTGGTCGGGGTGGTCGCGGATCAGCCACTCCCTGGACTCGCCCGGCCCGGCCATCACATTGAGGTAGTACATGTCGCGTCCCGGCGCGGCGATGGAGGGACCGTGCCAGCCGTCCGGGATCAGGACGGTGTCGCCCGTACGGACCTCGGCGAGCACATCGGTGCCGCCGGGGCGGGAGGGCGACACCCGGTGGTAGCCGAGGCCGCCGCCGTCGATCTCGAAGTAGTAGATCTCCTCCAGCTCGGACTCCTCGCCCGGGTGGTGCTCGTCGTGCTTGTGCGGCGGGTACGACGACCAGTTGCCGCCGGGGGTGAGCACCTCGACGGCGATGAGCCGGTCGCAGTCGAAGACACCGGCGGCCGCGAAGTTGTTGACCTGGCGCGAGCAGGTGCCCGCGCCGCGCAGCTCGACCGGTACCTCCGGCGCGGGACCGTAGCGAGCGGGGAGTCGTCGCTCGCACCTCGCTCCTGCCAGGGCGAAGCGGCCTCCCGCACCGGAGGCGATCTGTGCGTGGGCGTCGCGCGGAACATATGCGAAGTCCGTGACTCCGCTGAACACGCTTTCCCTGCCCAGCAGTTCAAAGAACTCGCCCTCTGTGTGCACCGTACAACCGCCGGTGAGCGGAAGCACGATCCACTCGCTGTTCCCGGTGGCCAGGGAGTGGGTGCCACCGGGCGGGAGTTCCAGGATCCGGAGACTGCTGTGGGACCAGCCGGCCCGGCCGGGATCGATGTCGAGGGCGTACGGTCCGGCGGAGGCGCTGCCCGCGGGCACATACCGCTCCGGCTGTCCGTTCCGCTCCCGCCGGCCGTGCGGGCCACGCGGCTGCTGGTCGGTCGTCATGATGTCTCCGTACCCACTAGAGCAGCCCCACGGCGGTGTCGACGGCCCCGGCCACATCGCCGTCGACCGGGTAGAGCAGCGAGCGGCCCACGACCAGGCCCTGGACGGTGGGCAGCCGCAGTGCCTTGCGCCATTTCTCGTACGCGCCCTCCTGGTCGCCCCCGATCTCGCCGCCCAGCAGGACGGCGGGGAGTGTCGAGGTCTCCATCACCCGGGCCATATCGTCGGGGTCCTGGGTAACGGGAACCTTCAGCCAGGTGTACGCGGAGGTACCTGCCAGCCCCGATGCGATGGCGATCGAGCGGGTCACGGCCTCCGCGCCCAGATCGGTACGGAGCCGTCCCTCGACCCGGCGGCAGATGAACGGCTCGACGAAGACCGGCAGCCTGCGCTCGGCCATCGCGTCTATGGCGCGCGCGGCGGAGTACAGGGTGTCCAGGGAGCCGGGGTCGTCGTAGTCGATACGGAGCAGCAGCTTGCCCGCGTCGAAGCCGAGCCTGGCGAGGTCCTCGGGGCGGTGTCCGGTGAAACGGTCGTCGAGTTCGAAGGCGGCGCCGGCGAGACCGCCGCGGTTCATGGAGCCGACGACGACCCGGTCCTCCAGGGCGCCGAGGAGCAGCAGGTCGTCCAGGATGTCGGCGCTGGCGAGCACCCCGTCGACGCCGGGGCGCGACAGGGCCAGACAGAGCCGTTCCAGCAGATCGAGACGGCCCGCCATGGCGAGCCCGCGGTCCCCGACGGCGAGGGCGCCCCGGGCCGGATGGTCGGCGGCGATGATCATCAGCCGGCCGGTGGAGCGGTCGGTGGAGCGCAGCAGGGGACGGCGGGCCCGGCGGGCGGCGGCCTCGGCGACGGCCTCGGGGTGGTGCGTACGCAGCCGGACCAGCTCCGACACGTCGACGCCGGTCATGACGGGCCCCCCGGGGTCGGTGTGGCGGACGGAGCGGTGGTGGACGCGCCAGGGGCGGACGGGGCGGTGGGCGCGGCGGTCGGGGCGGCGTCCGGCCGGGGCCCCGGGAGGGGGTCCTGCGCCGGGACCGGCCCGCCCGCGAGCACCTCGGCGACCTCGTGCTCGTACGGCATGGCGGAGGAACAGGCGAGCCGGGCCGCGACGATGGCGCCCGCCGCGTTGGCGTACCGCATGATGTGCTCCAACTCCCAGCCCGCGAGCAGCCCGTGGCAGAGGGCGCCGCCGAACGCGTCCCCGGCGCCGAGGCCGTTGACGACCTCCACCGGGACGGGCGGCACCTCGGCCCGGGTGCCGTCGCGATGGACGGCGAGCACGCCCTTGGGCCCCTGTTTGACGACGGCCAGTTCCACCCCGGCCGCCAGCAGCGCCCGCGCGGCGGCCTCGGGATCCCGCTCCCCCACGGCCACCTCGCACTCGTCGAGATTGCCGACGGCGACCGTGGCATGGCGCAGGGCCCGCCCGTACAGCTCACGCGGATCGGCACCGCTGAACCGGCCCTCGGTGTCCGTCGGCCAGAACATCGGCCGCCAGTCGAGGTCGAAGACGGTGATGCCGGATCCGGCGCGCGACTCCAGCGCGGCGAGCGTCGCCGTACGGCTGGGCTCCGCGCACAGACCGGTGCCGGTCATCCAGAAGATCCTGGCCGCCCCGATCGCGTCCAGATCCAGTTCCCGCTGATGGATCTCCAGATCGGGGGCCTTGGGCAGCCGGTAGAAGTAGAGGGGGAAGTCGTCCGGCGGAAAGACCTCGCAGAAGGTGACCGGGGTGGGATACCGGTCGACCGCCGTCACCCAGCGGTCGTCGACCTCGAACTCCCTCAGCGCCTGGTGCAGATAGTCCCCGAAGGCGTCGCGCCCGGTGCGGGTGATGACGGCGACGCGCCGGCCCAGCCGGGCCGAGGCGACCGCGACATTGGTGGCGGAGCCGCCGAGGAACTTCCCGAAGGTGTCCACCTGCGCGAGGGGAACGCCGGTCCGCAGCGGATAGAGGTCGACCCCGATCCGGCCCATGGTGATCACGTCGTACGGCGCGGTCATACGCGGTCCCTTCGCTTCGGCGGCCATGACCGGATCTGCGGCCGTCTGCGGCCCACCCCAGGTGTAATGCTCCCTCCGGAGCCTGTCAATGTTTTGTCCTGACATTCGGACGAAGGCTTGACACTCTTTCTGGGCGGCCGGAAGCTGACCGCCATGACCTCCTCCGTGCCCACGCTGAACCGCATCCGGGTCGGGTCGGCCCCCGACTCCTGGGGGGTGTGGTTTCCCGACGATCCCCAGCAGGTCCCCTGGCGGCGCTTCCTCGACGAGGTCGCCGAGGCCGGCTACGAGTGGATCGAACTCGGGCCCTACGGCTATCTCCCGAGCGATCCCGCCCTGCTGGCCGACGAGACCGCCCGGCGCGGGCTGAAGGTCTCGGCGGGGACCGTCTTCACCGGACTGCACCACGGGCCCGCCGTCTGGGAGAAGACCTGGGCGCATGTGGCCGACATCGCCGCGCTCACCCGGGCGATGGGCGCCGGCCATCTGGTCGTCATCCCCTCCTTCTGGCGCGACGACAAGACCGGGGCGGTGCTGGAGAACAGCACCCTCACCGCCGCGCAATGGCGCGATCTGACCACCCAGACCGAGCGCCTGGGCCGGGAGGTGCGGGACCGGTACGGGCTGCGCATCGTCGTCCATCCGCATGCCGACACCCATATCGACAGCGAGGAGAACGTCAGCCGCTTCCTCGACGCCACCGATCCCGGGCTGGTCTCCCTCTGTCTGGACACGGGGCACTACGCCTACTGCGGCGGTGACAGCGTCAAGCTGATCGAGACCTACGGCGAGCGGATCGGCTATCTCCACCTCAAGCAGGTGGATCCGGAGATCCTCGCCGACGTCGTGGCGAACCAGGTGCCGTTCGGGCCGGCCGTCGGGCGCGGGGTGATGTGCGAGCCGCCGGGCGGCGTGCCCGCGCTGGAACCGGTCCTGGCGGCGGCACAGCGGCTGGACGTCGATCTCTTCGCCATCGTCGAGCAGGACATGTATCCGTGTCCGCCCGACAAGCCGCTCCCGATCGCCACCCGCACCCGCCGCTTCCTGCGGAGCTGCGGCGCCTGACCGTCACCCCGGGCACCCGTTGGATATGCACCTGTCACATGTGCCGTAACTGTCACAAGAGTCCCTCCAACGTCACACATATCTCCATTACGCGGGTCTTCCGTCACAGGGAGGCGACAATTCCGCTTTCTCCATCACTCTGTGTCGCCCGTCGGGCACAGGCTGGGTGATCGCCAGCGCCTCAGCCGCAGCTCCCCCGACGGTCGACAGACCTTCCTGCGGCCGGCGCAGGGAGGTGCCACAGATGACGGACAGAAGGCTCTGGTCCTACAAGGAGATCGCGGCGCACATCCGGGTCCAACCGGACACCGTCCGCTCCTACCGCAAACATGGACTGCTTCCGCCGCCCGACCATGTGGAGAACGGCAAGCCCTACTGGTACGCGGACACCGTCCGCGCCTGGGTGGCCAAACGCCCCGGCAACAGAGGCAGCAGAGGCTGACCGCACCGGCCTACGCCGTGAACCGACGAGCGTGAAGTGACCGTGAAGTGACGAGGTGAAGGGACGAAGGACCGGGCGGAGGGCCCGTACCGAATCCGGTACGGGCCCTCCCCCTGCGCTCCCCCGCGTTCCCCTGCTCCCCGCTCCCCCGCGCCCCGTTCCCTCGCCGCCCGTTCCCTCGCCCTGCCTTGCCCTGCCCTGCCCTGAACGGAGCGCCGTATCTCAGACTCCCGCCGTATCCCGGTCCCGGTCCTCGTCACGGCCCTCGCCCTTGGCCGGAGCGCTCGTGGCGGAGGACCCCGGCCGCTTCCCGGCGGCCGGTATCGACTCGCCCTCACTCAGGCCGAACCGGGCGTGGAAGCGGCGCAGCGGCCCCGGCGCCCACCAGGTCGCCTTCCCCGTCAGCTTCATCACCGCGGGGACCAGCAGACTGCGCACCACCATGGCGTCCATGATCACCGCGAGCGCGATCCCGAGCCCCAGCATCTTCGTATTGGTCACCCGCGAGGTGCCGATGGCCACCATGACCAGCGCCAGGATCACGGCGGCCGCGGTGATCAGCCCTCCGGTGCGCCGCAGCCCGAAGGCCACCGCCTGCTCATGGTCCCCGCTGCTGTCGTACTCCTCCTTGATCCGGGAGAGCAGGAAGACCCCGTAGTCCATGGAAAGTCCGAAGGCGACACAGAACATCAGGACCGGCAGGGTCGTCTCTATGTCGCCGGTGGAGGTGAAGCCGAGCAGCCCCGACAGATTGCCGTCCTGGAAGACCCAGACCACCGCGCCGAACATGGCCGTCAGGCTCAGTGCGTTGAGCACGACCGCCTGGATGGGTATCAGCACACTGCCGGTGAGCAGGAAGACCAGCAGCAGGGTCACCACGACGATGATGCCCGCCGCCCAGGGCAGCCGGTCCGCTATGGCGTTCTTGGAGTCGACCAGCACGGCCGCGGTACCGGTGACCGAGGTGTCGAACGGAGCCTGTTCGGCGCGGATGTCACGGACGAGCTGCTGGGCCCCCTCTCCCACCGCCTCACCCTTCGGCAGGACCGTGAAGTACCCGTGCTCCCCGGCGGTGACGGGACCGTCGATCCTCGCCACCTCGGGAAGGGCGGAGATCCGGCTGCGGTAGTCGGCGAACTCGGCGGGTGTGGCGGAGCCCTCGGTGAGGATCTCCAGCCCGCCACTGGGGCTGCCGGGGAAGCCGTCCTGTATCCGCTCCTGGACCACCCGGGATTCGGCACCCGCCGGAAGCTGACGGTGGTCGGCCGTGCCGAACGTGGCTCCCAGGAACGGCAGTCCGAGCAGTACCAGCCCGGCCGTCGTGGCGATCGCGAAGACGGGGGCCCGGCGCATCACCAGCGCCGACACACGCGCCCATCCCGCCCCTTCCGCCCGTGGGGAGGTACGCGGACCCCGTCGCAGCAGCCGCCGCAGATCCAGGGCGTTGACCCGGTGGCCCAGCAGCATCAGCGCGGCCGGCAGCAGTACCAGCGCCGCCAGGGCGGCCAGCAGCACCACGGCGATCCCGGCATAGGCGAAGGAGCGCAGGAAGTACTGCGGGAAGACCAGCATGGCGGCCAGGGACACCGCCACGGTCAGCGCCGAGAACAGCACCGTGCGCCCGGCGGTGCGCAGGGTGGTGCCCACGGCCTCGCGCACCTCGGCCCCCTCGGCCAGTTCCTCGCGGAACCGGCGCACGATGAAGAGCGCGTAGTCGATGGCCAGTCCGAGTCCGAGAGCCGTGGTGAGGTTCTGTGCGAAGACCGAGACATCGGTGAATTCGGTGATGCCGCGCAGCACCGCGTTCGTCCCCAGGATGGCGACGATGCCGAGCCCCAGCGGCAGCAGGGCGGCGACCGCGCTGCCGAACACCATCACCAGCAGCACCAGTGTCACGGGCAGCGCGATCAGCTCGGCCCGCAGCAGATCTTCCTGGATGATGCTCTGCATCTCGTGCCGCACGGCGACGGGCCCGCCGACCGAGACCTCCAGCGGTCCGTGTGTGCCGCGGTACGCGGGAGCTATCCGGTCCAGGACCTCGCCGGCGGCTTTCTCGTCCCCCTCGATCCGGGCCGCGATCAGCGCCTCCCGCCCGTCCTCGGCGCGCAGCGCGGGCGCCCCCGTCTGCCAGTAGGAACCGACCCCGGTGATGCCCTTCTCCGCCGTCAGACGGTCGGTGAGGCGCCGGGCCTCGGCGGCCACGGCCGGATCGTCCACACTCCGGCTCCCGCTGTCGAGGAGCAGCAGGAGATTCGGCTCGGAGGCGGGGAACTCCCGCTCCAGTGCCGTGGTCGCGTAGGTCGACTCGGCGTCCGGGTCCTCCCAGCCACCGCTGCCCATGCGGTCGGCGACCCCGCTTCCCGCGAAGACCGCCAGGGCCGTGATCACCAGCGCGACCAGCAGGGAGAGCCTGGGCCGCGCGGTGACGAACCGGGTCCAGCCCCCGGAACGCCGGCCGGTGTTGACTTCGGACATGGTGCGGTGTCCCCTTCACCGTGACCCATACATGGGTCAGCCATTGCCATAGAACGACAAACACGAGCCATCGCTCGCATTTCTCAATAATGCGAGCCACCGCTCGCGTTTGTCAACGGATCCAGGAAAGCCGGGGACTGACATGCCGGAGCCGAAGAGCGACGCCACGGGAACGGGGAAGCCACGACGGCGCCAGGCCCGCGGCGAGCGCCGTATCGCCCAACTCCTCGACGCGGCGGCCCAGGTCTTCTGCACCACCGGCTACAGCGCGGCGAGCACCAACTCCATCGCCCGGGAGGCCGGCGTCTCCCCCGGCACGCTCTACCAGTTCTTCCCCAACAAGGAGGCCATCGCCATCGAGCTGGGCGACCAGCTCCTGACACGCTGGCGCGCGACCTACGGACAGGCGTTCCTCCCCGCCCATCTCGAACTCCCCCTGGACCAGCTCCTGGACGCCGTCCTCGACCCGCTGATCCAGTTCAACTACGAGAACCCGGCCTTCGGCGTACTGATGCACGGCTCCGACATCCCCGGCCAGGTCACCCGCGAGCACGAAGCCCTCCACTCCTCCATGCAGGCCCGGGTCGAGGAGATCCTCGGCGGCTATCTCCCCGAGGCGCCGGAGGCCGACATCACCCGCGTCGCACGGACGGTCTTCACCGTCTTCAAGTCCGGCCTGGACCTGATCCTCGCCGCGGAGCCTGACCAGCGGGACGCATACGTCGCGGAGATCAAGACGGTCCTCTTCCGCTATCTGCAACCGCTCGTCGGGGATCCCCGGCCGGACACCGGGGAGCGGCACGGGCCCGGCGCTCACCCTCATACCCCCTAGGGGTACGATCGGTGCGGCAACCGCCCACACCCCGACAAGGAGAACGCCATGACCGCCGAGACGAAGACCGGGACGACCGGAACCTCCGGCTCCTGCTGCTCGCCCACCGGCTCCTGCCACAGCGGCGCGACCGACGGCGCGACGGACCAGGTCACCACCGTCTACCAGGTCACGGGCATGACCTGCGGCCACTGCGAGGGCGCCGTCACCGGCGAGATCTCCGGGATCGAGGGCGTCGTCTCCGTCCAGGCCGTCGCCGCCACCGGACAGGTGACCGTCGTGTCCCGCGCCGCGCTGGACGAGGAGGCCGTACGCGCCGCCGTCGACGAGGCGGGATACGAGCTGGCCGGACAGGCCTGACCGCACCCGCCCCACCCGCCCCGCGCGTCCGCACCCTCCGCGCCCCGGGCAGTTACCAAATCTTTGCGCCGGTGGTCCTTCACATGAACCACAAGTCCTTCACAAGGAGATCTAGATCACATAGATTGGGGGGTAACCATCCGGGGGGCTCGCGAGTCTAAGAGGACAATGCCAGAGAACGTCTTGGGGGACGTTCGAAGGGATGTCATGAGATGTCTTGGGGGACATCTCGGACGAGCGAATTGACCGGGGCACGTGCACTGGGGAGCTTTGAGCGGCCCTCCCGTACGTACCCCGGTCAGACCGCGCGAGTAAGCCGCTGCTGGTTACGGCAGACGCCCGGCCGGATCCCGTGGGGGGAATCCGCTCCGGGGATATGGAAAGCGCCCCGCTCGTCGACCCGTGGGGGGATCGGCGGCGGGGCGCTTTTCGCTCCGTACGCGCCGTACGGCGGATGCCGCACGGCGCGGAAAGGCCGTGTCAGCGGGCCTCGACCGGGACGAAGTCGCGCAGGACCTCGCCGGTGTAGATCTGGCGCGGGCGGCCGATACGGGAGCCCGGCTCCTTGATCATCTCGTGCCACTGGGCGATCCAGCCGGGCAGCCGGCCGAGCGCGAACAGCACGGTGAACATCTCGGTCGGGAAGCCCATGGCCCGGTAGATGAGACCGGTGTAGAAGTCCACGTTCGGGTAGAGCTTGCGCGAGACGAAGTAGTCGTCGGCGAGGGCGTGCTCCTCGAGCTTGAGCGCGATGTCGAGCAGCTCGTCGGACTTGCCGAGCGCCGAGAGGACATCGTGCGCCGCCGCCTTGATGATCTTCGCCCGGGGGTCGAAGTTCTTGTAGACGCGGTGCCCGAAGCCCATGAGCTTCACGCCGTCTTCCTTGTTCTTCACCTTGCGGATGAAGCTGGTGACATCGCCGTCGGCGGCCTGGATGCCTTCGAGCATCTCCAGCACCGACTGGTTGGCACCGCCGTGCAGCGGGCCCCACAGGGCGCTGATCCCGGCGGAGATCGAGGCGAACATGTTCGCCTGCGAGGAGCCGACGAGACGCACGGTGGACGTCGAACAGTTCTGCTCGTGGTCCGCGTGCAGGATCAGCAGCTTGTCGAGCGCGGAGACCACGACCGGGTCCGGCACGTACTCCTGCGCCGGCACGGAGAAGGTCATCCGCAGGAAGTTCTCGACGTACCCCAGGTCGTTGCGCGGGTAGACGAAGGGGTGGCCGATCGACTTCTTGTACGCGTACGCGGCGATGGTCGGCAGCTTGGCGAGCAGCCGGATCGTGGAGAGATGGCGCTGCTTCTCGTCGAACGGGTTGTGGCTGTCCTGGTAGAACGTCGACAGCGCGCTGACCACGGAGGACAGCATGGCCATCGGGTGGGCGTCGCGCGGGAATCCGTCGTAGAAGCGCTTGACGTCCTCGTGCAGCAGCGTGTGCTGGGTGATCTCGTTCTTGAACGAGGCCAGCTCGTCGACCGTCGGCAGCTCGCCGTTGATCAGCAGATACGCCACCTCGACAAAGCTGGACCGCTCGGCGAGCTGCTCGATGGGATAGCCGCGGTAGCGCAGGATGCCCTGTTCGCCGTCGAGATAGGTGATACCGGACTTGTAGGCCGCGGTATTGCCGTAGCCGCTGTCCAACGTCACCAGACCGGTCTGGGATCGGAGCTTCCCGATGTCGAAGCCCATGTCGCCGACGGTGCTGTTGATCACCGGGTAGGTGTACTCGCCGTCGCCGTACCGCAGTACTACCGCGTTGTCGCGTTTCTCGCTCACGTCATCCCTCACCGACGTAGTGCCTCTTCTTCGAGGTGCCCTGACTGTCTCTACCATCCCCCATTTGGCTCAGGAGAGTGCACTCGGGGTCGGCCATTCGGCCTTTTGGCGGCACTCAGTGCCGCCAACCTCCTCATCCTGCCCCCTTCGCCCCGGTTGCGGAAGTCCCCGTGAGCCGGTGGTCCAGAGCGGTGAAACGCCTGCCCGCCGACACCGTCCGCACCGCCTGTCCTATGGCCTTGCGGGAGCCGACCAGCACCACCAGCTTCTTGGCGCGGGTGACGGCCGTGTAGAGCAGATTGCGCTGGAGCATCATCCAGGCACTCGTCGTGACCGGGATGACCACGGCCGGATACTCGCTGCCCTGGGAGCGGTGGATCGTCACGGCGTACGCGTGGGCCAGCTCGTCCAGCTCGTCGAAGTCGTACGGCACCTCCTCGTCCTCGTCCGTCCGCACCGTCAGGCGCTGGTCGTCCAGGCTGAGCGAGGTGACCACACCCACGGTGCCGTTGAAGACGCCATTCTCCCCCTTCTCGTAATTGTTGCGAATCTGGGTGACTTTGTCGCCGACACGGAAGACCCGGCCGCCGACCCGCTTCTCGGGCAGATCGGGCCTGGCGGGGGTGATGGCCTGCTGGAGCAGGGCGTTGAGCGCGCCCGCGCCCGCCGGTCCGCGGTGCATCGGCGCCAGGACCTGCACATCACGCCGGGGATCGAGCCCGAATCTGGCGGGGATCCGGCGGGCGGCCACATCGACCGTGACCCGGCCCGCGTCCTCCGTCTCCTCCTCGGCGAAGAGGAAGAAGTCCGGGAGGCCCTGGGTGAGGGGCTGCGCTCCCGCGTTGATGCGGTGGGCGTTGGTGACCACACCGGACTGCTGGGCCTGCCGGAAGATCCGGGTCAGCCGGACGCGCGGCACCGGGCCGCCCTCGGCCAGCAGATCACGCAGCACCTCGCCCGCCCCGACCGACGGAAGCTGGTCCACATCCCCCACCAGCAGCAGATGCGCGCCCGGCGCCACCGCCTTGACCAGCTTGTTCGCCAGGAGCAGATCCAGCATGGAGGCCTCGTCCACCACCACCAGATCGGCGTCGAGCGGGCGGTCCCTGTCGTACGCCGCGTCCCCGCCCGGCTTCAGCTCCAGCAGCCGGTGCACGGTCGACGCCTCGGCGCCGGTCAGCTCGGAGAGCCGCTTGGCCGCCCGCCCCGTGGGGGCCGCCAGCACCACCTTGGCCTTCTTGGCCCGCGCCAGCTCGACGATCGAGCGGACCGTGAACGACTTGCCGCAGCCGGGCCCGCCGGTCAGGACGGCGACCTTCTCGGTGAACGCGAGCCGGACCGCCTGCTGCTGCTCGGGGGCCAGCTCCGCGCCCGTACGGCCCGCCAGCCACGTCAGCGCCTTCTCCCAGGCCACGTCCCGGAAGGCCGGCATCCGGTCCTCCCGGGTGCGCAGCAGCCGCAACACCTGGGCGGACAGGGACAGCTCGGCGCGGTGGAAGGGGACCAGATAGACCGCCGTCACCGGCTCCCCGCCGTCCGGTCCCGGCACCGTCTCCCGTACGACCCCCTCGTCCTCCCCCGCCAGCTCGGCCAGGCAGTCGATGACCAGGCCCGTGTCGACCGCGAGCAGCTTCACCGCGTCCGAGATGAGCTGCTCCTCGGGCAGGAAGCAGTGCCCCTGGTCGGTCGACTGGGACAGGGCGTACTGGAGGCCCGCCTTGACCCGCTGGGGGCTGTCGTGGGGTATGCCGACGGCCTGGGCGATCCGGTCGGCGGTGAGGAAGCCGATGCCCCAGACGTCCGCCGCCAGTCGGTACGGCTCGTTCCTGACGACCGAGATCGAGGCGTCCGCGTACTTCTTGTAGATACGCACGGCGATGGAGGTGGAGACACCGACACCCTGGAGGAAGACCATGACCTCCTTGATGGCCTTCTGCTCCTCCCAGGCGGCGGCGATGCGCTTCGTCCGCTTGGGTCCGAGGCCGGGCACCTCGATCAGCCGCTTGGGCTCGTCCTCGATGATGTCGAGCGTGTCGAGGCCGAAGTGCTCGACTATCCGGTCCGCGAACACGGGGCCGATGCCCTTGATCAGACCTGAGCCCAGATAGCGGCGGATGCCCTGGATCGTGGCCGGGAGGATCGTCGTGTAATTGTCCACCGTGAACTGCTTGCCGTACTGGGGGTGCGAGGCCCAGCGGCCCTCCATCCGCAGCGACTCGCCCGGCTGCGCGCCGAGCAGGGCGCCGACCACGGTGAGCAGATCGCCACCGCGGCCGGTGTCGACCCGGGCGACCGTGTAGCCGTTCTCCTCGTTGGCGTAGGTGATCCGCTCGAGAACGGCTTCGAGCACTGCTGGACTGGACATGCCCCGACGCTATCGCCCCGCTCCGACAGCACGACGGGCCTGTGGACAACTCCGGTTCCCCGGGGGCCCGGCCGGGAGGGCCCGGCGCCGCAAGGGGCCCGGTCCGATGAACCGGGCCCCACGTGCTCCCCCCTCCGACAGAGCCTTCCGATCCCCCCGGATCCCTCCCCGAAGGCCCTGATGGCATGTACGACCGACGTCACCCGGGAAGGGTTGTACGGTTTCGCCGCGTCATTCCCGGCGTTCGCCGATGCCGTTCCGAGCCGATGCCGTTCCGAGGGCCCGTCGCCACCGTTGTTCTCAGGGCCCGCCACCGTCGTTCTGAGGGTCCGTCGCGTCGCACTCAGCGGGCGTGCCGGACGTACCGGTCGACCACCTCGGCCAGGACCTCCACGCCGTCCCGGCCCCACAGCTCCTCGTTGAACAGCTCCACCTCGACCGGGCCCGAGTACCCCGCCGCGTCGACCCGTTCGCGCCAGGCGCGCAGGTCGACCGCTCCGTCGCCGAGCTGGCCACGGCCGTTCAGCACCCCCGCCGGCAGCGGTGTCGTCCAGTCGGCGAGCTGGAAGGAGAAAATCCGTCCGGCCGCGCGCCCGACGGCGGCGGGCGCCCGGTCGTCCCACCAGACGTGGTAGGTGTCCACGACCACGCCGACCTGTCCTGCCGGGAAGCGCTCGGCCAGTTCGAGGGCCTGGTCGAGGGTGGAGACCACACAGCGGTCGGCCGCGAACATCGGGTGCAGCGGCTCGATCGCGAGCCGGACGCCCCGCTCCGCCGCGTACGGCGCCAGCTCGGCCAGCCCGTCGGCGACGCGTTCCCGTGCCGCGCTCAGATCCCGGCTGTCCGCCGGAAGCCCTCCGGAGACCAGGACGAGGGTGTCCGTCCCCAGGACGGCCGCCTCGTCGATCGCCGCGCGGTTGTCCGCCAGTGCCTCGGCGCGCCGGCCGGGCTCTGTCGCGGTGAGGAAGCCGCCGCGGCAGAGCGTGGTGACGGCGAGTCCGGCCTCCCGTACGAGCTTGGCGGCGGCCTCGGCCCCGTACGCCCGGACCGGTTCGCGCCACAGGCCGACGGCCGGCACTCCGAGGCGTACACAGGCCTCCGTCAGCTCGGGCAGGGTGAGCTGTCTGACCGTCATCTGGTTGATGCTGAGGCGGCTCAGACCGCCGTGCGACGGGCCCCTCACGCCGGTGCCCCGTACACGCCAAGCAGCGATCTCATCCGGGCCTCGGCCCGCCCGGGATCGGGGAACAGCCCGAGTCCGTCGGCCAGCTCGTAGGCCCGTGCGAGATGGGGCAGCGAGCGGGCCGACTGGAGGCCTCCGACCATGGTGAAGTGGTCCTGGTGACCGGCCAGCCAGGCCAGGAACACCACGCCCGTCTTGTAGAAGCGGGTGGGTGCCCGGAAGAGATGGCGGGCCAGTTCGACGGTGGGGTCGAGGAGTTGCCTGAAGCCCTTCGTGTCCCCCGTGTCCAGGACGCGGACGGCCTGTGCCGCCACCGGCCCCAGCGGGTCGAAGACACCGAGCAGCGCGTGGCTGAAGCCCCGTTCGTCGCCCTCGATCAGCTCCGGGTAGTGGAAGTCGTCGCCCGTGTAGCAGCGCACGCCCGCCGGCAGCCGGCGGCGCAGCTCGATCTCGCGGCCGGCGTCGAGCAGGGAGACCTTGATCCCGTCGACCTTTGCCGGGTGTTCGGCGATGACCTGGAGGAAGGTCTCGGTCGCCGTGTCGAGGTCCGCGCTGCCCCAGTAGCCCTCCAGGGCCGGATCGAACATCGGGCCGAGCCAGTGCAGCACCACCGGTGCGGCGGCCTGCCTCAGCAGGGGGGCGTAGACACCGAGGTAGTCGTCGGGGGTGGTCGCGGCGGCGGCCAGGGCGCGGGAGGCCATCAGAACGGCCTGGGCGCCGCTCTCCTCGACCAGCGCGAGCTGCTCCTCGTACGCCGCGCGCACATCGGCCAGGGAGGCGGGTCCCGGGGCCAGTTGGTCGGTGCCCGCCCCGCAGGCGATCCGGCCGCCGACCGCCTTCGCCTCGGCGGCGGAGCGGCGGATCAGCTCGGCGGCCCCCGCCCAGTCCAGGCCCATACCGCGCTGCGCGGTGTCCATGGCCTCGGCGACCCCGAGGCCGTGCGACCACAGATGGCGGCGGAAGGCGAGTGTGGCGTCCCAGTCGACGGCGGCCGGCGCGTCGGGGCTGGTGTCGGCGCGGGGATCGGCGACGACATGGGCGGCGGCGAGGACCGTACGGGAGACGAGGGGCGCCCCTCCCCCGGTGAACCGGGCGGGCTCGGAACGCGGGGTGTACGGATACGATCCGCCCCCCGCGGAAGGCAGCCGAAGGGTCACAGCGTCAGCTCCGGCACGTCGAGGCGACGGCCCTCCGCGGCGGACCGCAGCCCCAGCTCCGCGAGCTGCACCCCGCGCGCGCCCGCGAGCAGATCCCAGTGGTACGGCTCGTCGAGCGCCACATGGCGCAGGAACAGCTCCCACTGGGCGCGGAAGCCGTTCTCGTACTCGCTGTTGTCCGGGACCTCCTGCCAGTGGTCGCGGAAGGACTCGGTGGCGGGGAGATCGGGGTTCCAGACGGGCTTGGGTGTGCTGCCGCGGTGCTGGATCCGGCAGTGGCGCAGGCCCGCGACGGCCGAGCCGTGGGTGCCGTCGACCTGGAACTCGACCAGTTCGTCGCGGTGGACCCGGACCGTCCAGGAGGAGTTGATCTGGGCGACGGCGCCGCCGTCCAGTTCGAAGATCCCGTACGCCGCGTCGTCCGCGGTCGCCTCGTACGGCTCGCCCCGCTCGTCCCAGCGCCGCGGGACATGGGTGGTGATGAGCGCCTGGACGCTGGTGACCCGTCCGAACAGCTCGTGCAGGACGTACTCCCAGTGCGGGAACATGTCGACGGTGATGCCGCCGCCGTCCTCGGCGCGGTAGTTCCAGGAGGGGCGCTGGGCCTGCTGCCAGTCGCCCTCGAAGACCCAGTACCCGAACTCACCCCGTACGGAGAGGATCTCGCCGAAGAAGCCTCCTTCGACGAGGCGCCTCAGCTTGAGCAGACCGGGCAGGAAGATCTTGTCCTGGACGACGCCGTGCTTGACGCCGGCGCTCGTGGCGAGCCGGGCCAGGTCGAGGGCGGCGGCGAGGTCCGTCGCGGTCGGCTTCTCCGTGTAGAGGTGCTTGCCCGCCGCGATCGCCTTCTTGAGGGATTCGACGCGGGCGGAGGTGACCTGGGCGTCGAAGTAGATGTCGACCGTGTCGTCCGCGAGGACCGTGTCGAGGTCGGTGGACCACTCGGTGAGGCCGTGCCGCTCGGCGATCTCCCTGAGGGCGTGCTCGCGACGGCCGACGAGGACGGGCTCGGGCCACAGGACGTCGCCGTTCCCGAGATCCATGCCGCCCTCGTCGCGGATCGCGAGGAGCGAACGCACCAGATGCTGCCGGTATCCCATGCGCCCCGTGACGCCGTTCATGGCGATCCGCACTGTCCTGCGTGTCACGAAGTTCCCTCCATACGGCCGCAGCAAGCGCTTTCTATGAGGTAGAAAGCTAGCCTGCGACAGCGGCCGGTACAAGAGCCCGCCCCGATCTCCCGCGCGCACTTCCGGAGATCCCCCTCGTGCCCCTCGGAGGAAGCGATGACAGTCACCCTGGCGGATGTGGCGGCCCGCGCCCGGGTGTCGCCCGCCACCGTCTCCCGCGTGCTGAACGGCAACTACCCGGTGGCCGCCGCCACCCGGGAACGCGTGCTGCGGGCGGTGGACGAACTGGACTACGTGCTGAACGGACCCGCCAGCTCGCTCGCCGCCGCCACCTCCGACCTGGTCGGCATCCTGGTGAACGACATCGCGGACCCGTTCTTCGGCATCATGGCCGGGGCGGCCCAGACCGAGATCGGCGGCCAGGAGGGCACCGGCAGGGCGGGCGGCGAGAAGCTCGCCATCGTCTGCAACACGGGCGGCTCGCCCGAACGCGAGCTGACCTATCTGACCCTGCTCCAGCGCCAGCGGGCCGCGGCCGTCGTCCTGACAGGCGGGGCGCTCGAAGACCCGGCGCACACGGCCGCGATGACCGCGAAGCTGGCGCGACTGGCCGACGCGGGGACCCGGGTGGTGCTGTGCGGGCGCCCCCCGCTGCCGGACAGCGAGGCGATCGTGGCGGCGCTGGCCTTCGACAACCGGGGCGGCGGCCGGCGGCTGACCGAACACCTGCTGGCGCTCGGGCACCGGCGGATCGGCTATGTCGCGGGCCCGGTGGAGCGTACGACCACCCGGCACCGGCTGGAGGGGCACTGGGCGGCGATGGCGGCGGCGGGGCTGAGCGGGGGGTGGCGGACCGGAGAGAGCGCCGGGGAACGGGAGCCGCTGACGGTCCACGGGCCGTACACCCGCCGCTCCGGATACGAGGCGACGCTGGAGCTGCTGCGCCGCGCACCGGGCCTGACGGCCGTGGTCGCGGCCAATGACACGGTGGCGCTGGGGGCGTGCGCGGCCATCCGCGACCAGGGGCTGCGCATTCCGCAGGACGTCTCGGTGGCGGGCTTCGACGATCTGCCGTTCGCGGTGGACGCGGTGCCCGCGCTGACGACCGTACGGCTGCCGCTGTACGAGGCGGGGGCGCGGGCGGGACGGCTGGCGATGGGGACGGAGGCGCCGCCGCCGGGCGGGATCGCCACGATCGGGGCGGAGCTGATGGCACGGGCGTCGACGGCACCGCCACGGACGGACTGAGGCGCGCGCAGGGGCGGGCCGGCGTGCGGGTACGGGCGGACGTGGGTGCGGGTACGGGCGGACGTGGGCGCGGGTACCGACGGGCTGACATCCGCGCGCGGGCGGACCGAGGGCGCGGGCATGGAAGGACCGGGGCGCGGGCACGGGACAGGACGGACTGGGCCGACCAGGCGTGACGGCTTCCGTTCCGGGCAGAAGCGGTCATACCTCCGGAAGGACGACGATCATCTTTCCGGAAGAACATGAGGAAAGGAACAGGCCCATGAAGCTCGCCTTCTCGACCCTCGGGGTGCCGGGGCTGCCCATCCCCGAGGTCGTGGCACTCGCCTCCTCGACCGGGTACCAGGGGGTGGAGCTGCGCGCCCACCCGGAGGAGCCCGTGCACCCGGGGATCGGGGCGCGCGAACGGGCCGCGGTGGTCGACGAGTTCAAGCGCGCGGACATCGAGATCCTGACGGTCGCGGGATACACCCAGGTGGCGAGCGCGACGGCCGATGAGGACCGGTTGCGCCAGGAGCTGGACGAACTGCTCTGGCTGGCACGCGATCTGGGCGCCTCGTTCATCCGTGTCTTCCCGGGCGGCGGTGACCAGGATCCGGCCGACGCCGACGCGACGGCGGCGCGACGGCTGGCCACGGCGGCCGAACTGGCGGCGGACTTCGGCGTACGGATCCTGATGGAGACCCATGACTCGCACCGGACGGGAGCGGACGCGGCCCGGGTGCTGGGGCCGGTGGGGCATCCGCAGGTGGGAGCGGTCTGGGATGTGATGCACACCTGGCTGGGCGGGGAGGACCCGGTCACCACGCACGCGGCGCTCGGCCCCTATCTGGGCTATGTCCAGGTGAAGGACATCGCCTCGGCGGAGGACACGACACCGCTGGCGCTGGGCGCGGGAGTGCTGCCGCTGGGCGAGTGCCTGGCGCTGCTCGACGACGACTGCTGGGTGTGCTGGGAGTACGAGAAGCGCTGGTACCCGCAGGCGGCCGAGCTGCCGGAACTGCTGGCGGCGGGCCGGCGGCACCTCCTGGCCCTCTAGAAAAGGCCAGGAGGGACAGGAGGGCGGTGCGCCGCCGACCGCACCCGGCGGCGCCCGGCCGCACCCGGTGACACGCATCCGCACCCGCTGACGGCCGCCCGGTGGCGGTTCGGCCGCGCGCCCCGCGGAAGCGCCCCCGCGGAAGTGCCCCTGTGGAAGCGCCCTGTGGAAGCGCCCTCGGCGGCAGAACCCTTGACTGGCAGTTACTTTCCGGATATGCGTTGCACTTTGGAAGTTTCCTTCACCCCCCTCGCAGCGCACAGCCGGAAGGAGCACCAGTGCACGACCGGACCATCTCCCGACGCGCTCTCCTCACCGCGACCGCCGTAGCGGCGGCGGCCGTTACCGCCTCGGCCGCCCCCGTGGCCGCCGTCCCCCCGCATCCGGCCCCGGACCGCCGTGACCGCCTCCGCCGCCTCATCTCCCGTATGAGCCTGGAGGAGAAGGTCGGCCAGCTCTTCGTCATGCGGGTGTACGGCCACTCCGCCACCGCTCCCGACCAGGCGGACATCGACGCCAACCTCGCCGAGATCGGGGTCCGTACGGCCGCGGAGCTGATCTCGACGTACCACGTCGGCGGCATCATCTACTTCGCCTGGGCGCACAACACCCGTAATCCGCGCCAGATCGCAGAACTCTCCAACGGCGTCCAGAAGGCCGGTCTGGCCCAGAAGACGCCGGTCCCGCTGCTGATCGCCACCGACCAGGAGCACGGCATCGTCGCCCGGGTCGGCAAGCCGGCCACGCTGCTGCCGGGCGCGATGGCGCTCGGCGCGGGCCGCTCGCACGCCGACGCCCGTGAGGCCGCCAGGATCGCCGGCGTGGAGCTGGCCGCGATGGGCATCAACCAGAACTACGCGCCGGACGCGGACGTCAATGTCAACCCGGCCAACCCCGTCATCGGCGTACGGTCCTTCGGCGCAGGTCCGGAGGCCGTGGCGGGTATGGTCCGCGCCCAGGTGACGGGCTATCAGAGCGCCGGGATCGCCACCGCGGCCAAGCACTTCCCGGGCCACGGTGACACGAAGGACGACAGCCACTACGCGCTGCCCACCATCCACCACACCCGTGAGCAGTGGAACGAGCTGGACGCGCCGCCGTTCCGGGCCGCGATCGCCGCCGGTGTCACCTCGATCATGACGGCGCACATCGTCGTGCCAGCCCTGGACCCCAGCGAGGACCCGGCGACGCTCTCGCACCCGATCGTCACCGGCGTACTGCGCGAACAGCTCGGCTACGACGGCGTCGTGATCACCGACGCGCTGGGTATGGAGGGCGTACGGCAGAAGTACGGCGACGACCGGGTGCCCGTGCTCGCGCTCAAGGCGGGCGTCGACCAGTTGCTCAATCCGCCGAATCTCCGGCTCGCCCGCGACGCCGTCCTGGCGGCGGTCGGGAGCGGCGAGATCAGCGAGGCACGGATCGAGGAGTCCGTCCTCCGTGTCCTCGAACTGAAGGACAGGCTGGGTCTGTTCCGCGGCGATGCCGCTGTGTCGTTGCGGGACGTGGACCGCAAGGTCGGCACCCGGGCCCATCTCGCCGCCGCCGACCGGATCGCCGAGCGGACCACCACCCTGCTCGTCAACGAGAAGAAGCTGCTGCCGCTGAACAGGCGGCGGAAGAGGAATCTGCTGGTCGTCGGGGCCGATCCGGCCTCGCCGTCCGGGACGACGGGACCGCCGACCACCGTGCTCGCCACGGCGCTGACCGAGCTGGGTTTCACCGCCACGGCCCTGTCCACCGGTACGGCCCCGAGCGCGGCGCAGACCGACGCCGCGGTGGCGGCCGCGCGGGGCAAGGACGCGGTCGTCGTGGCCACGTACAACGTCTCGGCGACCAGTTCGCAGCGCACTCTGGTCGACGCGCTCGTCGCGACCGGTGTGCCGGTGATCACGGTCGCCATCCGCAACCCCTACGACATCGCGCGGCTGTCCGGCGTCAAGGCGTCCCTCGCCGCGTACTCCTGGACGGATGTCGAGGTGCGGGCCGCGGCGCGGGTGATCGCGGGACGGGTCAGGCCCCGGGGCGTCCTGCCCGTGCCGGTGCAGCGCGCGGACGATCCGACGCGGGAGCTGTATCCGATCGGTCATGGTCTGTCCTACTGACCGGCCGGGCGCCCGAGCCGTCACACAGCCGTGCCCGCCGTTCCCGGGACCCTCGGGTCCGGCAGCGGCGGGCACGGTCGGCCCGGCACGGTCCCCGTCGGCACAGGGCCGCGCGGACCGGTGGCGGGGCCGCGCCCCGCGGGTCACGGCCCTGCCGACGTGCTACGGCCTCAGCGTGTGCTCACGCTCGGCCTTCTGCCGGTCCAGCCTGGAGTCGAACGGCGCCAGCGGCTTCGCCTTCGCCGCGTCCTGCTGGACGGCGGCCGGGGCGACGCCCGCCCACGCCAGGATCCTGGCCGTGGCCTTCGCCTGCTCGTCCGGGACGAGAGCGGCGACATTGGCGCCGTGGTTGGCGCCCGGCGCGACATACACATAGCTGTCACGCGCGCCGTGGCCGAGGCGGAAGGGCTCCGCACCCCACGGGTCGTTCTGTCCGTACACGAACAGCATCTGGTTCGCGTGGCGACGGACCCAGGAGTCGACGTCCGGCATCGTGGAGGGGTCGAACCTCATCGGGATGGAACGCGGTACGAAGTTCCGCGGCGGCTGGTAGCCGTAACGGCTCAGCTTGCCCAGGTGCGGCTGCTTGATGTCGGGCGAGCCGAGCTGGGTGCCCGCCTGGTAGTAGTACGGCGCGTAGGTCTCCAGACCCTGGTCCGTGTAGGCGGAGAAGCCGGAGATCGCGTCGATGGTGTCGTAGATCTCCTGGTCGGAGGCGGTGGCCGCGACCGGGATGAACTCGCAGTCGGAGAGCAGGCTGTACTGCCAGAACGCCCAGACGAAGTCGAGCACCACGGCCTCGTACGCCTTGTCCAGCGAACCGACGGTGGTGAAGGTGTACCCGTTGGCGTCCGCCCACTCCTGGTACGTCGTCTCCAGCGCCCCGCGCCGGACCAGCGCCTCGCGCTGCACGCCGTTGAGCTTGTCGCGGCACTCCTTGGTGCCGACCCGCTCGAAGAACCGGTCGTACGCCGAGTCCTCCTTGTTCACGACGTCGTTGGGCGCGACGTACGCGACGACGCCGTCCATGTCACGCGGGTAGAAGCGCTCGAAGTACGTGGCGGTCATACCGCCCTTGGAACCGCCCGTGGAGAGCCACTTCTTGGGGTAGATCTTCTTGAACGCCGAGAAGATCCGGTGCTGGTCGCTGGCGGCCTGCCAGATGTCCAGCTTCGACCAGTCGGCCGGCTGCGGACGGGACGGCGTGAAGAAGCGGTACTCCATGGAGACCTGGTTGCCGTCGATGATCCGCGTCGGCTCACTGCGGCTCGGGTTGGTGGAGACGTTGTAGCCCCCGGTGAAGAAGACCGTCGGCCGGCTGGTGTCCTTGTGCAGCAGGGTGACGCGCTGCTGGAAGGTGCCCTTGGACGGATGACGGTGGTCCACCGGCTGGGTGTAGTTGAGAACGAAGTAGCGGTAGCCCTCGTACGGCTTCTCCTGGATCAGACTCATCCCCGGGATGGCGAGGACCCGGTCCTTGATGTCGGTGGTGTCGGTGGCGGTCTGGTGGTCCGCACCCCGATCGGCGGCGGTGGCCGCACCGGCCGTGGCCACCGTGCCTATGATCAGCACGAGCGACAACAGCCATCTCAGCGCCTTGCGCATTCACACTCCCTGTGTTCATGACAGACGCCGTGAACCTAGCGGGATGCATGCCCGACCCGCCAGTGCCGTCCCGGCACTGATCCGGCCGGCCGGGCCGGCCCCCGGGGTCTCAGACCACCGCGGCCGGCTCCTCCTCGCCGAGGAAGCTCCGCCACAGCTTGGCGTACCGGCCCTCCAGCGCGAGCAGTTCCTCGTGCGTACCGTCCTCCACGACCCGGCCGTGGTCCATCACGACGACCCGGTCCGCGCGGGCCGCGGTGGTCAGCCGGTGGGCGACCACCAGGGTGGTACGGCGGCCCGTCAGCCGGTCGGTGGCCTGGTTGACCAGGGCCTCGCTGGCCAGGTCGAGGGCCGCGGTGGCCTCGTCGAGCAGCAGTATGTCCGGGTCGACCAGTTCGGCACGGGCCAGGGCGATCAACTGGCGCTGTCCGGCGGAGAGATTGCGGCCCCGCTCGGCGACCTCGTGCAGATAGCCGCCGTCCAGGGTGGCGATCATCTCGTGCGCGCCGACCGCGCGGGCCGCCGCCTCCACATCCGCGTCGCGCGCCTCGGGCCGTCCGTAGGCGATGGCGTCCCGGACCGTGCCCGCGAAGAGATACGCCTCCTGCGGTACGACGCCGAGCCGGTGCCGGTACGCCGTCAGATCCAGCTCCCGCAGATCGGTGCCGTCCACGGTGACCCGGCCGCCGGTCGGGTCGTAGAACCGCGCGACCAGTTTGACCAGGGTGGACTTGCCCGCGCCGGTCTCGCCGACGAAGGCGACGGTCTGGCCGGCCGGTATCCGCAGATCGACACCGGTCAGGGCGGCCTCCCCGGAACGCGCCGCATCCGCCGCATCCGCCACTCCCGTCGCACCCGCCGTATCCGCCACTCCCTCGGAGCCGACGGGGGACGCGGGGCTCACGGGGGACGCGGGGCTCACGGGGCTCACAGGGGCCGCTGAGTCCACGGCTCCCCCGGCGCCCGCCGAGTCCTCCTCGGAGGCGAGTCCGTGGTAGGTGAACTCCACGCCCTCGAAAGCGATCTCGCCGCGCAGCGACAGCACGTCCAGCGGCTCCTTCGCGGAGGCCGTCGAGGTCGGTTCCCGCAGCAGCTCCTGGATACGGCCGAGCGAGACGCTCGCCTGCTGGTACCCGTCGAAGACCTGCGAGAGCTGCTGCACCGGGGCGAAGAACAGATCGATGTAGAGCAGATACGCGACCAGCGCGCCGGTCGTGAGGGTCCCCGCCTCCACCCGGCCCGCGCCGACGATCAGCACGGCCGCCGCGGCCACCGAGGACAGGAGCTGCACGAAGGGGAAGTACACCGATATCAGCCACTGGCCGCGCACCCGGGCCGCGCGGTAGTGGTCGCTGCGCCGGGCGAAGCGCTCCGCGCCGTCCTTCTGGCGCCGGAACGCCTGGACGATCCGCAGCCCGGACACCGACTCCTGGAGATCGGCGTTGACGACACTGATGCGTTCCCGGGCCAGTTCGTACGCCCGCACGCTCTTGCGGCGGAAGTAGACCGTACCGACGATCAGCACGGGCAGGGTCGCGAAGACCACCAGCGCGAGCTGGATGTCGATCACCAGCAGCACGACCAGAATGCCGAAGAAGGTGACGACGGAGACGAAGGCGGTGACCAGACCGGTCTGGAGGAACGTCGACAGCGCGTCCACGTCGGTCGTCATCCGCGTCATGATGCGCCCGGTCAGCTCCCGCTCGTAGTAGTCGAGGCCGAGCCGCTGGAGCTGCGCGAAGATCTTCAGCCGCAGCGCGTAGAGGACGCGTTCCCCGGTCCGTCCGGTCGTGCGGGTCTCGCCGATCTGCGCCGCCCACTGGACGAGCACGGCCGCCAGTCCCAGCGAGGCGGCCACCCATACGGCGCCGAGCGCGAGCCGCTCCACGCCCTGGTCGATCCCGTGCCGGATGAGGACCGGCAGCAGCAGGCTCATCCCGGCGTCGACGGCGACGAGCGCGAGGCTGACCAGCAGCGGGAGCCCGAAGCCGCGCAGCAGCCTGCGCAGCCCGTACGAGTCCTCGGCGGCGACGGCGCGCGCCTCGTCGACCTCGGGGAGGTCGGTGGCCGGGGGCAGCGCCTCCACCTGGGCGAGCAGTTCGGGGGTGGCGCCGGGTGCCGCCGCGTCGGAGGCGGCGTACGACCTCTCCTCCCGTATCCACAGCGCGGGGGTGACCCCGCGCCCCGCGTCGAACTCGGCGTCGATCTCCCGCTGGAGGGCGCCGGCCTCCTCGGGCGTACGGATGTCCTCGGGACACTCGGCGGTGACCGGGGAGTGGCCGGGCGAGACCTCGCCCAGCTCGTCCGGATCGGTCAGCAGCCGCCGGTAGAGGGCGGACCGCTCCTGGAGCTCCTCGTGGGTGCCGATGTCGGCGAGGCGGCCGCCGTCGAGCACGGCGATACGGTCCGCCAGGCCCAGGGTGGAGCGGCGGTGGGCGATGAGCAGCGTCGTACGGCCGGCCATCACGGCGCGCAGCGCCTCGTGGATCTCGTGCTCCACCCGGGCGTCGACGGCGGAGGTGGCGTCGTCGAGCAGGAGCAGCCGGGGGTCGGTGAGGATGGCGCGGGCCAGGGCGATGCGCTGGCGCTGTCCGCCGGAGAGGGTGAGGCCCTGCTCGCCCACCTTGGTGTCGTAGCCGCGGGGCAGCTCGCTGATGAAGCCGTGGGCCTGGGCGGCGCGGGTGGCCTGGAGGATCTCCTCCTCGGTGGCGTCCGGCCTTCCGTAGGCGACATTGGCGCGGACGGTGTCGGAGAAGAGGAAGCTGTCCTCCGGTACGAGACCGATCGCGGCCCGCAGGGAGTCGAGGGTCAGTTCGCGCACGTCGTGGCCGCCGACGAGGACCGCGCCGCGCGTCACGTCGTAGAAGCGGGGCAGCAGGAGCGAGACCGTGGACTTGCCGCTGCCGGAGGAGCCGACGACGGCGACGGTCTCGCCGGGCCGTATCTCCAGCGAGAAGCCGTCGAGGACGGGCCTGCCGTCCTGGTACGCGAACGACACGTCGTCGAACTCGACGGAGGTCCCGGCGTCGGCAGGCAGCTCCTTGGTGCCGTCCTGGAGGGTCGGCTCGGTGTCGATCAGCTCCAGTACGCGTTCCACCCCGGCCCGTGCCTGCTGGCCGACGGTCAGCACCACGGCGAGCATCCTGACCGGGCCGACGAGCTGGGCGAGATAGGTGGAGAAGGCGACGAACGTGCCGAGGGTGATCTCACCGCGCGTGGCCAGCCAGCCGCCCACCGCCAGCATCGCGACCTGCCCGAGCGCGGGGACGGCCTGGAGCGCGGGGGTGTAGCGGGCGTTGAGCCTGATGGTGCGCAGCCGTCCGGCGAAGAGCCTGCGGCCGGCCTCGCGGAGCTTGCCGGTCTCCTGGTCCTCCTGGCCGAAGCCCTTGACGACACGGACCCCGGAGACGGCGCCGTCGACGACCCCGGCCACGGCCGCGGCCTGCGACTGGGCGTACCAGGTGGCGGGGTGCAGCCGGGTGCGGCTGCGGCGTGCGATGTACCAGACGGCCGGGGCGACGGCCAGCGCGACCAGGGTCAGCGGCGGTGAGAGCCACGCCATGATCACCAGGGACACGAGGAACAGCAGGACGTTGCCGATGGTCATCGGCAGCATGAAGAGGAGGCCCTGGATGAGCTGGAGGTCACTGGTGGCGCGGCCGACGACCTGTCCGGTGGAGAGGCTGTCCTGACGCCGCCCGTCGAGGCGGGCGATCGTGGCGTACATGTCCGTACGCAGATCGTGCTGGACGTCGAGCGCGAGCCGTCCGCCGTAGTACCTCCGCACATAGGCGGTGGCGTAGACCACGAGCGCGGCGAGGATCAGCAGTCCCGTCCAGACGAGGAGGGAGCGATGTCCGTCCCCGATGACATCGTCGATGACGACCTTGGTGATCAGCGGGACGAGTGCCATCACCCCCATGCCGGCGAGGGATGAACCGAGCGCCAGGACCACATTGCGCCGGTAGCGCCACGCGTACCCGGCCAGCCGCCGTGCCCAGCCCTCTTCCGCCGCCACTGATGCCTCCCGGTCGTCCTGATCTGCCGGAATGCCCAACGCGGGCGGCGGCGGATTTCATCCCTCCGCAACAAACCGCGGCAAAGACCGGTCCCGGATCCTAGGACGGGTCCTAGGACCCGGGGTGCCGTGTCACTTGGCGGCGGCGAGATCCTTGTGGACGACACGGGCGACGGCCTGGATCGTGTTGACGCCGTCGTTCATGGTCTTGTTGTCGTGGGTGAGCACGGTGATCAGATAGTTGTTGCCCTTGCCGGTGAACGCGCCGACGCTGTGCACGCGCCAGCCGTGGGTGGACCGCTGGAGCCAGCCGTTCTTGAGCTGGACGGTGGCGGATGCGGGGGCGCCCGACGGGACACCCCAGCGCTGGGACGCGACCACCCGGCGCATCCGGTCAAGGATGTAGCTGCGGGCGTTGTCGCTGAGCACCGCGTTCCTGGCGGTCACCAGGGTCAGGAGCTGCTGCTCGTCACGGGCGGTGATCTGGGTGAGGCCCCAGGAACCGTTGGCGCCCGGCGTGGTCTGGGTCATGCCCGCCGCCTTGAGGAAGCCCTTGACCTTCGTCAGCCCGAGCTGCTTCCACAGGGTGCTGGTGGCGGCGTTGTCCGACTTGGTGATCATGGCGGTGGTGAGATCGACCTCGCGCTGGGTCAGATAGCGGTTCGTCTTCTTCGCGTCCCAGAGCAGGGTCGCGAGGACAGTGACCTTGACGACACTGGCGGAGTCGAACTTCTGCGTGGCGCGGAGGGTGCAGCGCGTGTTCGTCGTGCGGTCGTACAGCGCGACGGCGGTGGTGGACTTCCTGGACTTGAGCGCCGCCGTGATGTCCTTGGACAGCTTGGCGGCGAGGCCCGCCCTGCCCGAGGTACAGGCGACGGCGGGAGCCGCGGCCACGGCGGGAGCCGCTCCGGCGGCGACCGGTACGAGCCCCGCGGTGAGGGCGACGGAGAGCGCGCCCCGGGCGCGCCAGGATATTCGCTGGTGAGTCATGAGCTGGTGAGTCATGAAGAGAGTCCCGCCCCTGCCGCTGTCGCGTCCGCGAGCACCGCCGTCCGGCGCGCTCGCAGACATGATGCACAGCGAGGGGTCAATGGTTGTATGGGCTCGAACACAATGACCGGTCGAAATCAAATCGTGTTCGTCCGAACGGGACGGAACCGCCCGTCGGCGGACCGCAGACCGGGGCCGGGGCTGGGCCGGGTTGGACCGGGGCAGGGCCGGGACTGGGCCGGCCCCTCAGAGATGCGTCGGCGCGAACATCCTGAGCAGGGCGGGCAGCACGACCACCGAGGGCCCCGGGGCGGCCAGCGACGCGGCGAGGTCCTCGCGCAGCGACTCCGGGGTCGTACGGACCGCCGGGACACCGAAGGAGTGCGCGAGGGCCACGAAGTCCGGGCGGGACAGCTCCGTACCGCTCGCCTCGCCGAAGGCGCCCGTCATGTACTCGCGCAGGATGCCGTATCCGCCGTCGTCGACGATCAGCCAGGTGACCGGGAGGTCGTACTGACGGGCGGTGGCCAGCTCCGCGATCGAGTACATCGCACCGCCGTCGCCAGAGACGGCCAGGACCGGTCTCGTACGGTCGGCCGCCGCGGCGCCGAGGGCCGCGGGGAAGCCGTAGCCCAGGCCGCCCGCGCCCTGGGCGGAGTGCATCGGTCCCGGCCAGGCCGCCCAGGCCCAGTAGGCGAGGATCGTCATGTCCCAGAAGCTGGGGGACGTGTCCGGCAGGGCCGCGCGGACGGCGGCGAGCACCTGCCGCTCCAGGGTGAGGTCCTGGGCCTCGATCCTGTCCCGTACCTTCGCCAGGACCGTACGGACCGACGCGGCGGCGGCCGGGTCCCGGCGCCCGGTCACCGACTCCAGCAGCGCGGCCAGCGCGGCCCTGGCGTCGGCGTGCACACCGAGCGCGGGATGGTTGGACTCCAGCTTGCCGAGGTCCGCCTCGATCTGGATCATCCGGCCCCGGGGGCGGAACGTGTGGTAGTTCGAGGACAGCTCGCCGAGACCGGACCCCACGACCAGCAGGACGTCCGCTTCCTCCAGGAAGTCGGTGAGGTGCCGGTCCTCCAGCCAGGACTGGAGCGACAGCGGATGCTCCCAGGGGAAGGCGCCCTTGCCCCCGTAGGTGGTGACGACCGGCGCGGCCAGCTTCTCGGCGAGGGCGAGCAGCTTGCCGGAGGCGTCGGACCGTACGACTCCGCCGCCCGCGACGATCACCGGACGCTCGGCGTGGGACAGGGCGTGCGCCGCCACGGCGGTCAGCTCGGGGCGGGGAGGCAGCTCGCGCGGGGTGGCGTCCGGCACCGTGACGACGGGCAGCGCGGTCGGGGCGAGCAGCACGTCCTGCGGGATCTCCACCCAGACCGGGCCGTGCGGGGCGGTGAGCGCGGACTCCCAGGCGGCGGCGATCGCGGAGGGTATCTGCGAGGCGGTGCGGACCAGGTGCACGGACTTCACGATGTCGCGGAAGGACGCCTGCTGGTCGCGGAGTTCATGCAGATAACCGTGGCGTCCGCCGCCGAGACCGGCGGCCGGCACCTGACTGGAGATGGCCAGGACCGGGGCGGAGGCCGAGGCCGCCTCCTGGAGCGCGGGCAGTGAGGTGAGCGCACCGGGGCCGGTGGAGAGCAGCAGCGGGGCGACCTCGCCGGTGACCCTGCCGTACGCGTCGGCGGCGAATCCCGCGTTGTTCTCGACGCGCAGCCCGACATAGGCCAGATCGGAGCGGCGCAGGGCGTCGAACATGCCGAGCGCGTGCTGTCCGGGGAGCCCGAAGACGGTGGTGGCGCCGAGGCCGCGCAGGGTCTCCACCACGAGATCACCGCCGTTGCGCCCGGCCGGGGGGTTCAGCGCGGCCTTGGTCTGGGCCTCGGTGAGGCGCGGCACCGCGTCGTGGTCGTGGGTCACTTCGACGTCCCCCCGGCGGACGGGGCGCCGTGCCCGGACCCGGCGGTGGCCGCGGCCGCCTGTCCGGCGGCGGTCCGCGCGGCGGCGATCCGGCGGGTCATCAGCGTGGTCAGTTCGTACGCCGTGTGCGAGGCGGCGACGGAGGTGATCTCGGCGTGGTCGTAGGCGGGCGCGACCTCGACGACATCCGCCGAGACCAGATCGCAGGAGGCCAGCCCCCGGAGGATCTCCAGCAGCTCGCGGGAGGTGAGCCCGCCGGCCTCGGGGGTGCCGGTGCCGGGCGCGTGCGCCGGGTCGAGCACATCGATGTCGACGGAGATGTACAGCGGGCGGTCGCCTATCCGCTGCCGTAGCTGGTCGGCGATCTCGTCGACACCCCGGCGCATCACATCGGCCGAGGTGACGATGCCGAAGCCCATCCTGGCGTCGTCGTCCAGATCCTTCTTCCCGTACAGCGGGCCCCGGGTGCCGACGTGGCAGAGCGCCTCCGTGTCGAGGATCCCCTCCTCGAAGGCCCGGCGGAACGGTGTGCCGTGGGTGTACGCGGCGCCGAAGTAGGTGTCCCAGGTGTCCAGGTGCGCGTCGAAGTGGAGCAGCGCCACCGGTCCGTGCTTCTTCGCCACCGAGCGCAGCAGGGGCAGCGCGATGGTGTGGTCGCCGCCGAGGGTCATCAGCCGCGCCCCGGTGCCGAGCAGTTCGTCGGCGGCGGCCTCGACGGTCTCGACGGCCTCGTCGATACGGAACGGATTGGCGGCGATGTCCCCGGCGTCCGCGACCTGCGCGAGCGCGAAGGGCGAGGCGTCCTGGGCCGGGTTGTACGGACGCAGCAGCCGGGACGCCTCACGGATCGCGTTCCCCCCGAACCGCGCGCCCGGCCGGTAGGACACCCCCGTGTCGAAGGGGACACCGACGACGGCGACATCGGCGGTGCCAACCTCGTCGAGCCGGGGCAGCCGGGCGAACGTGGCCGGTCCGGCGTACCTCGGCACACGCGACGAGTCGACGGGGCCGCGCGGGCCGTCCTCGCGGCCGGCCGGGGCCGGGTGTACCTGTCCGTTGCTGCTCATCGTCGGGCCTCTCCGGGTGATGGGTGATGCGTGCGGCCACGCGGTGCTCCGCGGCGCGCTGTCACGCACGGGTGGGTCTGTGTTGTCGTGTCGCCGTGTCGCCGTGTCGCCGTGTCGTCGTGTTGCCGCGGCGTCATGGCGCCGCGTTTGCGGTGCTGGGGCGTCGCGGTGTTGTGTCGCTGCGTCAAGGATGGACCGGGCCCGCGACCTGAGTCCCAGCCTGTGGATAACCTGGCTCCAGCCCTGTGGAAAACCGCCCTCAGGCCAGCGGCGCCACGGGAGCGGGGGTGCTCGCCGATGCCTCCTCGGGCGCCTCACCAGCCAGGCGCCGGCGCCAGGCCACCAGCACCGCCTCGTCCGTCGGCCTCGTCACCAGGCTGACGATCAGATAGGCGGCCAGCGAGGAGAGCAGCCCGTAGTAGATCGGTTCCGTGGCGAGGATGCCGTACGCCGCCATCAGCCCCACGACCGCCCCGCCCCCGGCGACCACGGCGGCCAGCGCGCCATACACCGTGCCGCGCCGCCACAGCAGCCCGCCGAGGATCGGTACGAGCAGTCCGGCGACCAGCAGGTTGTACGCGACGGTCAGCGCCTCGACGACATTGTTCAGCGCGATCGAGATGGCGATCACGGCGATGCCCATGATCAGGATGAAGAGGCGGTTCCCCCGCACCTCGTCCCGCGCCTCGCCCGCCCCGTCCGGTGCCTCGCCCGCCTTGTCGGGTCCCCCGCCGTGCGCCGCGCCCGCCCCGTCCGGTGCCTCGCCGGGGTCCGTGCCCCTCCGTCCGCCACCGCCGCCCCGCAGCCGCGACCAGATGTCGTTGTTGGCGACGGTGGCGCACGCGATCAGCGCTCCCGAGGAGGTCGACATCACGGCCGCGAGGGCCGCGGCCAGCACCAGCCCCCGCACCCCCATGGGCAGCTCGTCCTTGACGATCGTCGCGAACGCGTCGTCCGCGCTGCCCAGATCCGGGTAGAGCACCTTGGCCGCCGTCCCGATGACCGCGCCGGCCAGGGCGTACACCAGACAGTACGTACCGGCGACCGTGCCGCCCCAGCGCGCCACCTTGTCACCGCGCGCGGTGAACACCCGCTGCCAGATGTCCTGTCCGATCAGCATGCCGAAGGTGTAGATCAGCACATAGGTGAAGATCATCTCGCCACCGATGCCGAACGGCGCGAAGTACTCGTCCGGCAGCTTCGCCCTCATCTCGTCGAAGCCGCCCGCCTTGACCACCGCGATGGGCAGCAGAAGCAGCAGCACCCCGATCGTCTTGACGACGAACTGCACCATGTCCGTGAGGGTGATGGACCACATACCGCCGAGCGTCGAGTACGCGACGACGATCGCCCCGCCCAGGACGATCGCGATCGTACGGTTCAGGTCGAAGAGGACATCGAAGATCGTGGCGTACGCGATGGTCGAGGTGACCGCGAGCATCAGCGTGTACGCCCACATCACGAGGCCCGAGATCACCCCGGCCCGGCCGCCGTACCGCAGATCGAGCATCTCGGAGACGGTGTAGACCTTCAGCCGGGCGATCCGCGCGGAGAAGAAGACGGAGAGCGCCAGCAGACCGAGGCCGATGGTGAAGACCATCCAGGCGCCCGAGAGGCCGTGGCGGTAACCGAGGCCGACACCGCCGATGGTGGAGGCGCCGCCGAGGACGATGGCGGCCATCGTGCCGGAGTACATCCAGGGTCCGAGCCTGCGTCCCGCGACCAGGAACTCGCTCTTGGACCGGGCGCGGCGCATGCCCCACCAGCCCATGGCGAGCATGCCGGCCAGATAGACGACGATCACCGCGTAGTCGACAGCCATGGGCTTCCTCCGTCTCGTCCCGCCTCGTCCGTGGGTCATGACGGTAGGTGGCCGGAAAGCAACGCTGAAGTGTACGTTTCATCCATTCCACGCACCGCCGACGGATGGACCATCCATGCCTGATCCCGTCACCGCTCCCGCCCCGCCCCCAGGTACCCCGTCCGCCCGGCCTGCCCCGCCCACCCCGCCGATTCCCCTGGCGGCGCTGCTCGCGGACCGGAGCCTCGGTCTGCGCCGGATCGCGGGCCCCTCCCACACCACTGCCACCAGCGCCACCACAGCCACTACAGGCACCACTGCCAACGCAGGCACCACAGCCCCCACCGTCACCGCGGCGGCGGCCGGGGCCACCGCCATCCACTGGGTGCACACCTCGGAGATGGCCGATCCGTATCCGTATCTGCTGGGCGGCGAACTGCTGCTGACCGCCGGTGTCCAGCTCACGGCCGCCCACTCCGACAGCTATGTGGCGCGGGTGGTGGAGGCGGGGGCGGCGGCGCTCGGTTTCGGCGTGACACCCGTGTACGACACCGTCCCGGCGGCCCTCGTGGAGGCATGCGACCGGCATGGGCTGCCGCTGCTGGAGGTGCCGCCGCGCACCCCGTTCACGGCGGTGGCCCGCGCGGTGTGGCGGCTGATGGCGGAGGCCCGCCACCGGGAACTGCGCCGGGTCAGCGAGGCCCAGCAGGGGCTCGCCGCCGCGGCGGCCCGCCAGGACCCGGTGCCCGCGGTGCTGCGTCAGCTCGCGGCACGGCTGGAGGGCCGCGCGGTGCTGTTCGCACCGGACGGCACCGAGGTGTACGCGACGGGGAGGGCCCTCTCCCCGGCGGCGGGGAAGGCCCTCGCGCGACTGACCCGGGTGGTCGTCCCGGGCGCCGGTCCAGGTCCCGCACCGGGTCACGGTCCGGGCGCCGGTCCGGGGCACGCACCGGCCCCCGGACCGAGTTCGTCACTCCCGTCACCCCCGTCAGCCCTGTCACCCCCATCACCCCCGTCGGCCCCCTCCTCCGCCACCGACACCGCCGACGGCACCCCTCTCGCCGCCTACGCGCTCGGCGGCGGCCGGGGCCTGGTCCTCGGCGTGGCCGCCGGGTCCCGGGAGAGCGGGGACCACACCATCGCCGGCGTCGCCGTCGTCCTGCTCTCGCTGCTGACCGCACCCCACCAGGGCGCGGCGGAGGCGGGCCGCTCGGCCGCGCTCCTGCGGCTGCTGCTCGGGGCCCCGCCCGCCGAGGCCGCGCCCCTGCTCGGCGCCGGGCCCTGGACGGTCGTCCACGCGCGCGGCGGCACCACCCCCTTCGCCGCGGGCGCGCTCGCCGCCGCCCTGGGCAGCGCGCTGGTCGAGGCGGACGCCACGACGGTCCGCGTCCTCACCGACCGCGAGGTCACCGCCCAGCCCGGCTGGACCCTGGGCGTCAGCGATCCCGTCGCTCCGGCCGGACTCGCCGCCGCCGACTCCCGCGCGGGGCGCGCGCTGCGCCGCGCCGAGGCCACCCGTACCCCGCTCGTACGCCACCACGAGACGGGACTCGGCGCACTGTTCGACCCCGAGGAGGCCGCCGCCCACGCCCGTACCCGGCTGGCACCGCTGGCCGGCTCCCCCGCCCTGGTGGAGACCCTGCGCGCCTGGCTCTCGCTGCACGGGAGCTGGGACCGTACGGCGGTGGCCCTGGCCGTCCACCGCAATACGGTCCGCCAGCGCGTCGCCCGCTGCGCCGCGCTGCTCGACGCCGATCTGGACGACGCCGACGTACGGATGGAGCTGTGGTTCGCGCTGGGCCGGCTCTGAGGCGCCCGGCCCCGGGCCCTGGACACCCCGACTGACCGCCGGGTAACTTTTCCTGAGCAAGCGCTTAATCGAATGCTCCGGCTCAATCGAAACCGAAGGCTCCGGCTTCGTCGAACGCTCGGGCCGGCCGTGAACCGCAGGAGGTTTTCCCGTGCGTCGTACCGTCTACAACGAGGACCACCAGGCGTTCCGGGAGACCATCCGCGCCTTCATCGAGGCCGAGGTCGTCCCCGTGTACGAGGAGTGGTACGCGGCGGGCCAGGCGCCCCGCGACTTCTACTACAAACTCGGTGACCTGGGCGTCTTCGGCATAGAGGTGCCGGAGGAGTACGGCGGCGCGGGCGAGGAGTCCTTCAAGTTCCAGGCGGTCATGACGGAGGAGGCCGCGCGCGCCGGTGTCTCCTTCGGCGGCTCCGGCGTCCATGTGGCGCTCTGTCTGCCCTATCTGAAGGCGTACGCGACCGACGAGCAGAAGAAGCGCTGGCTGCCGGACTTCGTCAGCGGCCGGACCATGTACGCCATCGCCATGACCGAGCCGGGCACCGGCTCCGACCTGGCCGGTATGAAGACGACCGCCCGGCTCTCCGAGGACGGCACGCACTATGTGCTCAACGGCGCCAAGACCTTCATCACCGGCGGTGTCCACGCGGACCGGGTCATCGTCTGCGCCCGTACGGCCGCCCCGACCCCCGAGGACCGCCGCCACGGGATCTCCCTGCTGGTCGTGGACACGAGGTCGGAGGGGTACGCGGTCGGCCGCAAGCTCGACAAGCTGGGCCTGAGGACCTCCGACACGGCCGAGCTGTCCTTCACCGATGTGCGGGTGCCGGTCGGGGATCTGCTCGGCGAGGAGAACAAGGGCTTCTCCTACCTCGGCCAGAATCTGCCCCAGGAGCGTCTGGGCATCGCCGTCGGCGCCTACGCGCAGGCCGCCGCCGCCGTGCGGTTCGCGCAGCAGTACGTCCAGGAGCGGACGGTCTTCGGCAAGTCCGTCGCGTCCTTCCAGAACACGAAGTTCGAACTGGCCGCCTGCAAGGCCGAGGTGGACGCGGCGGAGGCCGTCGTCGACCGTGCGCTGGAAGCCCATGACCTGGGCGAACTGTCCGCCGCCGAGGCCGCGTCCGCGAAGCTCTTCACCACCGAGGTCGCGCATCGCGTCATCGACAAGTGCCTTCAGCTCCACGGCGGCTACGGCTATATGAACGAGTACCCGATCGCCCGGCTGTACGCGGACAACCGGGTCAACCGGATCTACGGCGGCACCAGCGAGGTCATGAAGATGATCATCGCCAAGTCGATGGGGCTCTGAGACAGCCGCGCGCGGGGGCCACGGGAGTCCCGACGGAGGTCACCGGGGTCGCGGCGGGGGCCACCGGGGTCCCGACGGGGGTCACTGCCGGAGCACACCGGCTCACTGCCGGAGCAGACCGGCCTCGTTGAGCAGATACGCGGTCATCGGGTCGTAGAAGCGCGGGTCCGTGACATGGTCGTCCAGCGGGACCGTCACCTCCATCGTGCCCTCCGCCTCGGCGATGAAGAGCGCGGGGTCGTTGCAGTCCGCGTATCCGACCGAGTCCAGCCCGCGCTGGGCCGCGCATCCCGCCCAGCCGTGGTCGGCGACCACCAGGTCCGGCAGTGGTCTGCCCTCGCTCTCCAGAGCGTCCAGGATCGCGCGCATGGGCTCCGGCGAATGGGTGTGCCAGAGGGTCGCGCCGCGCTCCAGCATCGCCACATCGGCGAACTGGAAGACCATGCCCTCGTCGGCGGTGAGTCCGCCGGGGATCCGGATGATCTCGCAGCCCGCGGCGCGCAGCCCGTCCGCGGTCTGCCGGTGCACATCGAGCAGTCCGCCCGGGTGGCCGGTCGCGAACAGCACGCGCTCCCTGGCCAGGACGGCCTTGCGCAGCCGGGCGGCCATCCGCTCCAGGGCGCCGACGGTCAGTTCGGGGTCGATGGTGTCCTGGCCGACCCGGTGCTCGGGGTCGTCGCTGACGCCGCACCGCTCGGCCATCACGGCGAGAACGTCCTGCTCATCGGTCCAGCGGTCACCCAGCTCCAGGCCCAGCCAGTAGTGGCGGTCACCGTTGGCGAGCTTGCGGTAGTGGGAGAGGTTGTTGTCGCGGGGGGTGGCCACGTCTCCGGCGATACGGGTCCGGACGAGGTGGTCGACAAGAGCGGCGCGGCTGGGTATCGGCATGAGCCCATTGTGCCGTCAGGCGTGCGCCCCGCGCCGGATGTCCCGGACCCCGGACCGCTCACCGGACCGCCCCCCGGACGGCCACGTACGGCCACGTTCGGCCACTGACGGCCACGAACGGCCCTGAACCGGCCCCGGACCCGCCCGGAACGTTCCCGCGCCCCCGTCCACGAATGGCCTACGGGGGTCCCCGCCGGCCGTCGCATCGCCCGGCGGGTCCCCGTCGGCCGTCACACCGCCCCCTGCACCGCGCCCTCGTCGCCCAGTGCCGCGAAGGCCCCGTGGGCGAGCCGGCGCAGCAGGGACTCCGTCGCCGCCCGCCCCGGCAGACCGCCGCCGTACGAACCGAGGTGCGGCGTCGAGTTCAGCAGCCCGAAGACGGCGTGGACCGCGCCGCGCGCCTGGGCCTCGGGCACGTGCGGGTACAGCTTCCGTACGACCTCGACCCACAGCTCCACGTACTGCCGCTGGAGCTGGCGCACCAGCTTGCGGTCGCTGTCCCTGAGCCGGTCCAGTTCCCGGTCGTGCAGGGTGATCAGCGGGCGGTCGTCGAGGGCGAAGTCGATGTGCCCGTCGATCAGCGAGGCCAGCACGGTGGCCGGGTCCCCGTCCTCCCCCGCCCCGCGCACCCGCAGCCTGCCGCCGTCCAGCAGCCGTCCGCTGATGCCGACGAGCAGTTCGGCGAGCATCGCGTCCTTGCCCGCGAAGTGGCGGTACAGACCGGGGCCGCTGATACCGACGGCCGCCCCTATCTCGTCGACGCCGACCCCGTGGAAGCCACGCTCGGCGAACAGGCGCGCGGCGTGCTTGAGGATCTGCTCGCGGCGGGTCGGGGCGGCGGTCCTGGTGCTCATGGGAAATCATTCTAGACAGGGCTGTTAGCGGTCGTTAACCTTATGGCAACAACGTTAACGGTCACTAACCCGACGGGCCCAGCGAGGGAGCTACGAGCGATGCAGCAGGCACCGGTGCTGGCGAGCGCCGCGGATCCGGCCGCCGAGTCCTGGCGGATCAACGAGGCGGCGCACGAGGAGCTGGCGGCCGGTCTGCGCACCCGGCTCGCGGCGGCCCGGCTCGGCGGCGGCGAGAAGGCCCGCGCCCGGCACACGGCGCGCGGGAAGCTGCTGCCGCGCGACCGGGTGGACACCCTGCTCGACCCCGGCTCGCCCTTTCTGGAGCTGGCGCCGCTCGCGGCCGAGGGGATGTACGGGGGCGCGGCCCCGGCCGCCGGGGTGATCGCCGGGATCGGCCGGGTCAGCGGCCGTGAGGTGGTGATCGTCGCCAATGACGCCACGGTCAAGGGCGGCACGTATTACCCGATGACGGTGAAGAAGCATCTCCGCGCCCAGGAGGTGGCCCTGGAGAACCGGCTGCCGTGTCTGTATCTGGTGGACTCCGGCGGCGCCTTCCTGCCCATGCAGGACGAGGTCTTCCCCGACCGCGACCACTTCGGACGGATCTTCTACAACCAGGCCAGGATGTCCGGCGCGGGCATCCCGCAGATCGCGGCGGTGCTCGGGTCCTGCACGGCGGGCGGCGCGTATGTCCCGGCGATGAGCGACGAAGCGGTGATCGTGCGCGGCCAGGGCACGATCTTCCTGGGCGGACCGCCCCTGGTGAAGGCGGCCACGGGCGAGGTGGTCACGGCCGAGGAGCTGGGCGGCGGCGAGGTCCACTCCCGGGTCTCCGGCGTCACCGACCATCTCGCGGAGGACGACGCGCACGCGCTGCGGATCGTCCGCACCATCGTCTCCACCCTGCCCGCGCGGGGCGCGCTCCCCTGGTCCGTCGAGCCGGTCGAGGAACCCAAGGCGGATCCCGCCGGGCTGTACGGAGCGGTGCCGGTGGACTCCCGTACGCCCTACGACGTCCGCGAGGTGATCGCGCGGCTGGTGGACGGCTCGCGGTTCGCCGAGTTCAAGGCCGAGTTCGGCACGACCCTGGTGACGGGGTTCGCGCGGATCCACGGCCATCCGGTCGGGATCGTCGCCAACAACGGCATCCTGTTCTCCGAATCCGCCCAGAAGGGCGCGCACTTCATCGAGCTGTGCGACCAGCGCGGCATCCCGCTGCTCTTCCTCCAGAACATCTCCGGCTTCATGGTCGGCAGGGACTACGAGGCGGGCGGGATCGCCAAGCACGGCGCGAAGATGGTGACGGCCGTGGCCTGCGCGCGGGTGCCGAAGCTGACGGTCGTGATCGGCGGTTCGTACGGCGCGGGCAACTACTCGATGTGCGGGCGGGCCTACTCCCCCCGCTTCCTGTGGATGTGGCCCAACGCCAAGATCTCGGTCATGGGCGGTGAGCAGGCCGCGTCCGTGCTGGCGACCGTCAAGCGCGACCAGATCGAGGGGCGCGGCGAGGAGTGGCCGGCCGAGGACGAGGAATCGTTCAAGTCGCCCGTCCGCGCGCAGTACGAGACCCAGGGCAACGCCTACTACGCGACGGCGCGCCTGTGGGACGACGGTGTGATCGACCCGCTGGAGACCCGGCAGGTGGTGGGTCTGGCCCTGACCGCGTGTGCCAACGCCCCGCTGCCCCCGAGGGACAGCGCGGCGCAGGGCTTCGGCGTCTTCCGGATGTGAGGGTGGGAATGTTCGACACGGTTCTGATCGCCAACCGCGGCGAGATCGCGGTGCGTGTCATCCGTACCCTGCGGGGTCTGGGGGTGCGCTCGGTGGCGGTCTTCAGCGACGCGGACGCGGACGCCCGGCATGTGCGGGAGGCCGACACGGCGGTGCGCATCGGTCCGGCCGCCGCGTCCGAGAGCTATCTCTCCGTCGACCGGCTGCTGGCCGCTGCGGCCCGTACGGGGGCGCAGGCGGTCCATCCGGGGTACGGCTTCCTCGCGGAGAACGAGGCCTTCGCGCGGGCCTGCGCGGACGCGGGGCTGGTGTTCATCGGGCCGCCCGCCTCCGCCATCGAGCTGATGGGCGACAAGATCCGCGCCAAGGAGACGGTACGGGCGGCGGGGGTCCCGGTGGTGCCCGGCTCCTCGGGCAGCGGTCTGACCGACGCCGAACTGGCCGCGGCGGCGGCCGGGATCGGTATGCCGGTGCTGCTCAAGCCCTCGGCGGGCGGCGGCGGCAAGGGCATGCGTCTGGTGCGTTCGGAGTCCCTGCTCGCGGAGGAGATCGCGGCGGCCCGGCGGGAGGCGCGCTCCTCCTTCGGGGACGACACGCTGCTGGTGGAGCGCTGGGTGGACCGGCCCCGCCATATCGAGATCCAGGTCCTGGCGGACGGCCATGGCCATGTGGTGCATCTCGGCGAGCGCGAGTGCTCGCTCCAGCGCCGCCATCAGAAGATCATCGAGGAGGCGCCGTCCGTCCTGCTGGACGAGGCGACCCGGGCGGCGATGGGTGAGGCTGCCGTCCAGGCGGCGCGCTCGTGCGGGTACACGGGCGCGGGAACGGTCGAGTTCATCGTGCCGGGCCGCGATCCCGCCTCGTACTTCTTCATGGAGATGAACACCCGCCTCCAGGTGGAGCACCCGGTCACGGAGCTGATCACGGGCCTCGATCTGGTCGAGTGGCAGCTACGGGTCGCCGCCGGGGAGGAACTGCCCTTCGCCCAGGCCGACATCACCCTCACCGGCCACGCGGTGGAGGCCCGGGTCTGCGCGGAGGACCCCGCGCGGGGGTTCCTGCCCACCGGCGGTACGGTCCTGGCGCTGCGCGAGCCGCGGGGCGACGGCGTACGGACGGACTCGGGCCTCTCCGAGGGCTCGGACGTCGGCAGCGCCTACGACCCGATGCTCTCCAAGGTCATCGCCCACGGGCCCGACCGCCCCGCCGCCCTGCGCGCGCTCCGGGCGGCCCTCGCCGGGACGGTCACCCTGGGCGTCCCCACGAACGCCGGCTTCCTGCGCCGTCTCCTCGCCCATCCCCCGGTGGTCGCGGGCGATCTGGACACGGGCCTGGTGGAACGGGACGTGGCGTCGCTGCTCCCCGACGGGGTCCCGCAGGAGGTCTACGCGGCGGCGGCGCTGCTGCGCCACAGGGCCCTGGCACCGCGTGCGGGCGACATCGAACCCGGCGGGACCGACGGAACCAACGACACCGGCGGCGCCCCCGGGACCGGCGGTACCGGTGCCGGGGGCGCACCGGGCGCGGCGTCCCCGGCCGGGACAGGGGCCTCCGGCCCCGGCGGCTGGACCGACCCCTTCTCCGTCCCCAGCGGCTGGCGCCTCGGCGGCGAGCCCGCCTGGACGGCGCACCCCCTGCGCGTAGCGGGCCAGGACCCCGTGACGGTCCGGCTGCGGGGAGCGGCCGGCGCCGCGCGGCTGCTGTTCGACGGCGGTGGGCACACCGGGGCGTCCGGCGCGGTGGCCTCCGGCCCGGCACCGTCTCCCGCGACGGCCCCGGTCGCGACGGCCCCCGCGGCGGACCCAGTCGCGACGGCCTCCGTCGCGGCCCGTGTCGTGCGCGCCGACGCGGCGCGGGTCACCGTCGAGTGCGACGGCGTCACCCACACCTTCGCCCATGCCCGGAGCCCGGAGGGCGTCTGGCTCGGCAGGGACGGGGAGAGCTGGCATGTGGTGGACTTCGACCCCGTCGAGGCCGCCCTGCGCGGGGCCGGCGCGGCGGCCGGGGCGGACGCGCTGACCGCGCCCATGCCGGGCACCGTCACCGTGGTCAAGGTGGGCGTCGGGGACGAGGTGGCCGCCGGGCAGAGTCTGCTCGTCGTCGAGGCGATGAAGATGGAGCACGTCATCTCCGCCCCGCACGCGGGCACCGTCACCGAGCTGGATGTCACGCCCGGCTCCACCGTCGCCATGGACCAGATCCTGGCGGTCGTGACCCCGGCCGCCGCGCCCGACAACATGCCCGACACCGCGCCCGACCGCACGCCCGGCACCACGCCCGACAGCACGCCCGGCACCGCGCCGTCCCGGGGGCAGGGTCCCGTGGCGGGTCCCGCGCCCTCCGTCTCCGTGCCGGACACGGCCCGGGGCACCACCGTTCCCCAGGAGGAGTCATGACCGACGGACTGCCGATGGCCGTCCCGGTGGAGGGGCTGCCGCCCCGGGTGCGGATCCATGAGGTGGGCGCCCGCGACGGGCTCCAGAACGAGAAGGCGGTCGTACCGACCGAGGTCAAGGCGGAGTTCATCCACCGGCTGGTCCACGCCGGGCTGACCACCGTCGAGGCCACCAGTTTCGTACGCCCGGAGTGGGTGCCCCAGCTCGCCGACGCCGAGGAGCTGTTCCCCCTGCTCGGCGATCTTGACCCGGAGATCGCACTCCCCGTCCTCGTGCCGAACGCCCGCGGTCTCGACCGGGCCATGGCCCTCGGCGCCCGCCGTGTCGCCGTGTTCGGCAGCGCCACCGAGTCCTTCGCCCAGGCCAATCTCAACCGTACGGTCGACGAGTCGCTGGCCATGTTCGCACCGGTCGTCGAGCGGGCCCGCGCGGACAGGATGCATGTCCGGGGCTATCTCTCCATGTGCTTCGGCGATCCCTGGGAGGGCCCCGTCCCCGTCCACCAGGTCGTCCGGGTGGCCAAGGCCCTGCTGGACCTGGGCTGCGACGAACTGAGCCTCGGCGACACCATCGGCGTCGCCACCCCCGGCCATGTGCGCACGCTCCTCGCGGAGCTGAACGAGGAGGGCGTGCCGACCGATGTCCTCGGGGTGCACTTCCACGACACCTACGGGCAGGCGCTCGCCAATACCCTCGCCGCGCTCCAGCACGGTGTGACCACGGTGGACTCCTCGGCGGGCGGCCTCGGCGGCTGCCCGTACGCGAAGAGCGCCACCGGAAACCTCGCCACCGAAGATCTCGTGTGGATGCTCGACGGCCTCGGTGTCGCAACCGGCGTCGATCTCGGCCGGCTCACCGCCACCAGCGTCTGGCTGGCCGAACGGCTGGGCCGCCCCAGCCCCTCCCGTACCGTCCGAGCCCTCTCCCACAAGGAGTGACGCACCCATGTCCCTGGACCACCGGCTCTCCGCCGAGCACGAAGAACTGCGCCGCACCGTCGAGGAGTTCGCCCACGACGTCGTGGCGCCCAAGATCGGCGACTTCTACGAGCGGCACGAGTTCCCGTACGAGATCGTCCGTGAGATGGGGCGGATGGGCCTGTTCGGCCTGCCCTTCCCCGAGGAGTACGGCGGTATGGGCGGGGACTATCTCGCGCTCGGTATCGCGCTGGAGGAGCTGGCCCGTGTCGACTCCTCCGTGGCGATCACCCTGGAGGCCGGCGTCTCGCTCGGTGCCATGCCCCTCCATCTCTTCGGTACGGAGGAGCAGAAGCGGGAGTGGCTCCCCGGTCTGTGCGCGGGCGAGGTGCTCGGCGCGTTCGGCCTGACCGAGCCGGAGTGCGGTTCCGACGCGGGCGGCACCCGCACCACCGCCGTGCGCGACGGCGACTCCTGGGTGATCAACGGCAGCAAGTGCTTCATCACCAACTCCGGGACGGACATCACCGGTCTGGTCACGGTCACGGCCGTCACCGGCCGCAAGGAGGACGGCCGGCCGGAGATCTCCTCGATCATCGTCCCGTCCGGCACCCCCGGTTTCACGGTCGCCGCGCCCTACTCCAAGGTCGGCTGGAACGCCTCGGACACCCGTGAGCTGTCCTTCTCGGACGTCCGGGTCCCGCTGGCGAATCTGCTCGGCGAGGAGGGCCGGGGATACGCCCAGTTCCTCCGCATCCTCGACGAGGGCCGGATCGCGATCTCCGCGCTGGCGACCGGTCTCGCCCAGGGGTGTGTGGACGAGTCGGTGGCGTACGCGAAGCAGCGGCACGCGTTCGGCCGGCCGATCGGCGCCAACCAGGCCATCCAGTTCAAGCTCGCGGACATGGAGATGCGCGCGCACATGGCGCGGATCGGCTGGCGGGACGCGGCCTCCCGGCTCGTCCACGGTGAGCCGTTCAAGAAGGAGGCGGCGCTGGCGAAGCTGTACTCCTCGACGGTCGCCGTCGACAACGCCCGCGAGGCCACCCAGATCCATGGCGGCTACGGCTTCATGAACGAGTATCCGGTGGCCAGGATGTGGCGCGACTCCAAGATCCTGGAGATCGGCGAGGGCACCAGCGAGGTCCAGCGGATGCTGATCGCACGGGAGTTGGGCCTGACGGGCTGAGCCGGCGCCCCCGAGGACGGCGCGACGGGCGCGGCCGGCGGGGCAGGAGGAATCCCGCGTACGGGCGGGGCGGGCCGGGGCCCCGGGAATTGATCACTAAGGTTAGGCTAACCTTCCTTTAACTGATCCATCAGCCGGACCCCGGCACGCAGGAAAGCGGACCCGTCATGCCCCGAGCCCGAACATCCCCCCTCACCCGTCGCGGACTCCTGGCCGCCGGCGGCGCCGTCGGACTGGCCGCCGCGCTCGCCGCCTGCGGCGACGGCGGTGCCGACGACGCGAAGGACGGCTCGGGTGCCACCGGCGAGGACGCCGGTACGGCGGGCCCCTGGACGTTCGAGGACGACCGGGGCCTGACCTCGAAGGCCGACGGCACCCCCAGGAACATCGTGGCCTTCACCGGCACGGCCGCCGCGCTGTACGACTACGGCGTCGAGGTGAAGGGCGTCTTCGGCCCCACGAGGACGAAGGACGGCGGGCCCGATGTCCAGGCGGGCGACCTCGACATCGACAAGGTCGAGATACTCGGCAATGTCTGGGGCGAGTTCAATGTGGAGAAGTACGCGGCCCTCAGGCCCGATCTGCTGGTCACGGCGATGTGGATCAAGGACGCCCTCTGGTATGTGCCGGACCAGTCCAAGGACAAGATCGTCAAGCTGAACCCGAATGTCGTGGCCCTCTGGGCCGCCGAGACCACCATCCCCAAGGCGATCCAGCGCCACGCCGAGCTGGCCGAGTCCCTGGGCGCCGATCTCAGGGCCCCGAAGGTCACGCAGGCCAAGGCGCGCTTCGAGAAGGCCGCGGCGCGGCTGCGCCGGGCCGCCAGATCGAAGCCCGATCTCAAGGTGCTGATCGCCTCGGCCAGCCAGGACCTCTTCTACATATCCCTCGCGAAGATGTCCGCCGACACGCTCTACTTCCAGGAGCTGGGCGTGCGGTTCATCGAGCCCGAGGTGAACTCGGGCGGCTTCTTCGAGGAGCTGAGCTGGGAGAACGCCGGCAAGTACCACGCGGACATCATCATGATGGACAACCGCACCTCGGCCCTCCAGCCCGACGCCCTGACGTCCCGTCCGACCTGGGCGCGGCTGCCCGCCGTGAAGGCGGGCCAGGTCATCCCGCGCACCACCGAGCCGATCTTCTCGTACGACAAGTGCGCCCCGATCCTGGAGGATCTGGCCGAGGCCATCGAGAACGCGAAGAAGGCCGGCTGACCCTCAGGACGAGGGCGGGGGCCCGCCCCGTCGTGTTCCCTTCCCCTCCGGGCCGTACGGGCGCGGCGGGTGCCGGGGCGGTGATGGCCCCGGCACCCACCGCGCGTGGGTCCGTCAGTCGGCCGGCCAGGGCACCAGCGGCGAGCGGTAGTAGTCGATCCCGAGCGCCGTCATACGCGGTCCCTGCGCCGCCAGTCGGACCTTGTACGTGTCCCAGTCGTGTGTGGCCGCCGGGGACCAGCCCAGTTCCGCGACACCGAGCAGCCGGGGGAACGCCATGAACTCCAGCTGGTCGCTGGTCGCCAGGGTCTCCGTCCAGAGCGGGGCCTCGATACCGAGCACCGCGTCCGCGGGCACGCCCGCGTCCGCGAGATAGGTCGCCGGATCCCAGTCGTACGACCGGTCCACCTCGGTGTACCCGGCCCAGGACTGGCCCAGGACGGTGCTTCTGTCGTACTTCATGTCGAGGTACACCCGGTCCGCCGGGGAGAGGATCAGCCCGGTGCCCCGCGCGGCCGCCGCCGCGACCTGCGCGCGCTCGGCGGCGCCCGTGGCGTCGTACCCCCAGTACTGGGCGACGGCTCCCGCGACCGGTGTGGCGCCGGTGAGCTGATGCCAGCCGACGACGGTCTTGCCGTGGGCGCGCACCGCGGCCTGGGCCCGGTCCATGAAGGCGACGTAGTCGGCATGGCTGGTGGCGTGCGCCTCGTCGCCGCCGATGTGCAGATATCTGCCCGGGGTCAGCGCAGCCAGCTCACGGACCACATCGTCCACGAAGTCGTACGTCACCTCCTTGTTCACGCACAGGGAGCTGAAGCCGACGCTTGTGCCCGTGTAGAGCGGGGGCGCGACGCCGTCGCAGTTCAGTTCGGCGTACGAGGCGAGCGCCGCGTTGGTGTGGCCCGGCATGTCGATCTCCGGGATCACCTCCAGCTCGCGGGAGGTCGCGTACCGGACCAGATCGCGGTACTGAGCCTTGGTGTAGTACCCGCCGGGACCACCGCCGACCTGGGTGGAACCGCCGTAGGTGGCCAGCCGCGGCCAGGAGTCGACGGCGATCCGCCAGCCCTGGTCGTCCGACAGGTGCAGATGCAGCTTGTTGATCTTGTAGAGCGCCAACTGGTCGATATAGAGCTTGACCTGATCGGGCGTCAGGAAGTGGCGCGAAACATCGAGCATCGCGCCCCGGTACGCGTAGCGCGGGGTGTCCGTGATGGTGCCGCCCGCGACCGTCCAGGGGCCCCGCTGTCCGCTCCGCTTCTCCACGGCGGCCGGGAGCAACTGGCGCAGCGTCTGGACGCCGTGGAAGAGCCCGGCGGACTCACGGGCGGTGATCGTGACGCCGGCGCGCCCGGACTCCAGCCGGTAGCCCTCCGCGCCCAGGCTACGGTCGCCCGCGCCGAGCCGCAGCAGGATCCCGCCCCGCGCGCCCCGGTCGGTGACCGGCAGGGCGTAGCCGGTGGAGGGGCGGAGCACCCCGGCCAGATAGGAGCCGATCCGCCGCGCCTCGCGGGCGTCGTCGCGCGAGCGGCCGTCGACGAGGATGCGGGTCGCCGCGGTGAGGGTGTACGGCGAGCCGCCCGGCCGTACGCGCTGCGGCGCGGGCACGATCCGGTCCAGCGGACGCGCGGCGGATCCGGGCGCGGAGCCCGCTCCGCCCCGTTCGGGCGCGGCGGCGCCGGGGGCCAGGGCCGGGGCCGTGGGCGCGGCTCTGCTCACGGCCGGGGCCGCGGCCGCGACGCCGGAGACACCGGCCGCCGTGACGAGCAGCAGCGAACCGAACAGCCGGGGTAGCGCTCTGGGCAGTCTCACAAGGTTGTCCCTTCGACGGGGTACTCACCTGCGGTGCGGAGCAAGGAACTCCCCAGGCGCGGCCGGGGCGGCCTGGGCGGCCGCAGGAGGCGCGGAAAGCCCCCCGGAAGCCGGGACGCCGTGGGAGAACCCTCCCCATGGGACCCGTACGCCCCACCGGCGGTCAAGGTGTAGACCAATTTCCACCCTCCTGATGGAAGAATCCCCGCATGGCGGAAATAATCCAGAAGGACGGCACCTGGATCTTCGACGGGGAGACCGTCCGCATCGTTCCCGGCAAGGACAGGGGTGTGGGTCTGCTCCGCGGGACGCTCGGTGAGATCACCGTGCCCCTGGGGGCGTTGGCCGGGATCTCCTTGGAGGCGGGACGGAAATCCGGGCGGCTGCGGCTGCGCCTGCGGGACGGCGCCGACCCGCTGCTCCAGCTCACCGCCGGGAGGCTGGAGGACGGCAGCGACCCGTACCGGCTGACCGTGGAGAACGACCGCTCGGGGGTCGCGGAGTATCTCGTGGACGAGGTGCGCAACGCCCTGCTGCTGGACGGGGTGGAGTCCGGCCCCGTCGACCGCTTCCTGCTGCGAGGGCCCGCCGTGCCGATCACCGTGAGCGCGGGCGACGGGACCGTCTTCTTCGACGGGGAGCGGATCAGGCTGGAGTGGAACTGGAAGACCGAGGAGTCCAAGTCCTCGGGCGGTGCCAGATCCCTGGAGCTGGGCGATCTGGAGTCGGTCGAGTGGCGGTCGGCCGCGGGGCTGGAGAACGGCTTTCTGCGCTTCCGGGTGGCCAGGAGTCCGGCGTCCGTACCGGCGAAGTACGACCCGCACGCGGTGGAGCTGTGGGGGTTCAAGAAGGACCCGCTGATGGCGCTGGCCGGGGCCGCCGTGGTGGCGCGGCTGCCGCATCCGTACGCGGCGGCGTCCTCGGCGTCCGCCCCGGCCGGCCCGGCCCCGGGCCCGGCCCTGGCCACGACCCCCTTATCCGCCCCGGCCCCGGCGGACGCCGCGGGACCGGCCGGCGGTGACGACCCGGACGCGCTGCTGCGCAGGCTGCGGGAGCTGGGTGAGCTGCATCAGGCGGGGATCCTCACGGCCGAGGAGTTCGCCACCGCCAAACAGGCCGTCCTGAAGCGGCTCTGAGACCCGGCCCGGCGGCCCGGGATGGCACCCCCCGTCCTCGCCGTTTCGGTAATTCTTCCCCCTTTCGGCCCTCGACAGGGCCGACTCCTGCCCGATTCCGGGCAGATTTGTTGCGAACGCCCTCCCGTACCCGCACTATCGATCCGTGCTGGAACGCCGCGCGTCGTACGACGACCTCATCGACCATCTCGTCCGCAGCACCGCGCTCCAGCGCGGTGAGGCGGCCCGGGTGGTGCTCGACGTGCTGGCGTACTTCGACGAGACGACCGAGGAGTTCGTCCGCCGCCGCCACCGGGAGATGCAGTCCGGCGGCGGAACCAACGCGGAGATCTTCGAGCGGATCGCGGCCGAGCTGCCGCACCGGGCGGTGGCGCCGCCGGAGCTGTCGCTCCGGCAGTTGCGCCGCATCGTCTACGGCTGAAGTGATCCACGGTTCAACCGATCAGGAGGGGCAGAGACCGTATGTGCGGAATCGTCGGATACATCGGCAAGCGCGATGTGGCACCACTGCTGCTGGAGGGCCTTCAGCGGCTGGAGTACCGCGGATACGACTCGGCGGGGGTGGTCGTCACCGGCAAACCCGCCGCGGGCAAGGCCGCCACGCTGAAGATGGTCAAGGCCAAGGGACGGGTCCGTGATCTGGAGGCCCGCGTGCCCAAGCGCTTCGCGGGCACCACCGGTATCGCGCACACCCGCTGGGCCACGCATGGCTCACCGAGCGACGAGAACGCGCATCCGCACATGGACGCCGAGGGCAAGGTCGCGCTCGTCCACAACGGCATCATCGACAACGCCACCGAGCTGCGGGTGAAGCTGGAGGCGGACGGGGTGGTGTTCCTCTCCGAGACGGACACCGAGGTGATGACCCACCTCATCGCCCGCTCCCAGGCCCCGACCCTGGAGGAGAAGGTCCGCCAGGCGCTCAAGCTCATCGAGGGCACCTACGGCATCGCCGTCCTGCACGCCGACTTCCCGGACCGTATCGTCGTCGCGCGCAACGGCTCCCCGGTCGTCCTCGGCATCGGCGAGAAGGAGATGTTCGTCGCCTCGGACGTGGCGGCCCTCGTCTCGCACACCCGCCAGGTCGTCACCCTCGACGACGGCGAGATGGCCACCCTCAAGGCCGACGACTTCCGCACGTACACGACCGAGGGGTCCCGTACCTCGGCCACGCCGACCACCGTGGAGTGGGAGGCCGAGTCGTACGACATGGGCGGCCACGACACGTATATGCACAAGGAGATCTCGGAGCAGCCCGACGCCGTGGACCGGGTGCTGCGCGGCCGGATCGACGACCGGTTCTCCACCGTGCACCTCGGCGGCCTCAACCTGGACGCCCGTGAGGCCCGCGGGGTGCGCCGGATCAAGATCCTGGGCTGTGGCACCTCGTACCACGCGGGTCTCATCGGCGCGCAGCTCATCGAGGAGCTGGCGCGGATCCCCGCGGACGCCGAGCCCGCCTCCGAGTTCCGTTACCGCAATCCCGTGGTGGACCCGGACACGCTGTACATCGCGGTGTCCCAGTCCGGCGAGACGTACGACGTGCTGGCCGCGGTGCAGGAGCTGAAGCGCAAGGGCGCGCGGGTGCTGGGCGTGGTCAATGTCGTGGGCTCGGCGATCGCCCGGGAGACCGACGGCGGTGTGTATGTGCACGCGGGCCCGGAGGTCTGTGTCGTCTCCACCAAGTGCTTCACCAACACCGTGGTCGCCTTCGCGCTGCTGGCCCTGCACCTCGGCCGGATCCGCGATCTGTCGGTCGCGGACGGCAAGCGGATCATCGAGGGGCTGCGCAGGCTGCCCGCGCAGATCTCCGAGATCCTGGAGACGGAGGAGGACATCGCGAAGCTGGCGGCCCAGTACGCGGAGTCCGCCTCGATGATGTTCATCGGCAGGGTGCGCGGCTATCCGGTGGCGCTGGAGGCCTCCCTGAAGCTCAAGGAGATCTCCTACATCCACGCCGAGGCCTACCCCGCCTCGGAGCTGAAGCACGGCCCGCTGGCGCTGATCGAACCGGCGCTGCCGACGGTCGCGATCGTCCCGGACGACGATCTGCTGGAGAAGAACCGCGCGGCGCTGGAGGAGATCAAGGCGCGCAGCGGGCCGATCCTGGCGGTGGCGCACCAGCCGCAGGAGAAGGCCGACCACACGATCGTGGTGCCGAAGAACGAGACGGAGCTGGACCCGATCCTGCTGGGGATCCCGCTCCAGCTTCTGGCGTACCACACGGCGCTGGCGCTCGGCCGGGACATCGACAAGCCCCGCAACCTCGCGAAGTCCGTCACCGTCGAGTGACCCGGCGCCGGGGCCGGTGACCCGCACCCGCGCGGAAGCCGGGGGCCGGTGACCCGCACCCGCGCGGAAGCCGGGGGCCGGTGACCCGCACCCGCGCGGAAGCCGGAGCCCTCGGCGGGACCGCCCCTGACCCGGGCCCGGCCGGCACCCCGGGCCCGGGGTGCGAGAGCGCCCCCAGCGCATGCCGCCCGGCGCGCTGGGGGCGCTCTCCGGAGGGGCCGGCGGCTGCCCGGTCGCCGGCCCGCGGCTGCCTCAGCCGGTGGCCGTCACCCCCCGGCCGGCAGCGTGACGGCGCGGCAGCGCGCTCGGCCAGTTGGCGAGCGCGGCGGTCGCTCCGTACCAGGCGGCGAGCCCCGCCAGGGCGGCCACCCAGCCGCCGGCCTTGGCGAGCACCGAGCTGTCGGCGAACTGCCCGACGGCGAGCAGCAGCAGTGCGGCGCAGAGCAGTCCGTACGTGCCCTGGAGCAGCGGCCCCGCGCCCGCCGCGCCCAGGGTGAGGCTGAGCGCCAGCAGCGCCCACAGGAGGAGGAAGAGGCCGGCCGCGTCGGCGGAGACCTGCTCGCCGACGCCCGTCCCCCAGGTGAACCAGAAGGCTCCGAGGCCCGCGAAGGCCGTACCGGTGAACGCGTCGCCCGCCCGGAGCGCGAGCAGTCCGGCGGCGAAGAGCGCGACACCTCCGACATACAGCGCGAGCGTGACGGCGTCGGCCGCCGTCACTCCGTCGATCACGGCGGTGTGGCCGATACCGAAGGCGAGCAGGGTGAGTCCGAGCGCGAGATGGCCGAGAACCGAAGTCGAAGTGGTGCTTCCCGCAGAGACGTCGTTGTCCACGGCGGGCTCCCTTCATGGAGGTGCGGGTGTGCTGTGTCCCAGCGACCGGTATGTACCCTTCACAAGCGCACAATTCACCTCTGCGCGTGAGTAAATTCACGGTGGGCGCACGGGAGTTGACACATATTCAGACGGTGTGGGGCTCGGCGGGCGGCAGGTGCGCGAATCCGTCAGGGAATGACCACGACGGGCCGCTGCGCACGGCGCGCGAGCCGGCCCGCCACCGAGCCGAAGATCCGTCCGACGATGCCGTGGGTGGAGCCGACGACGATCGCGTCGGCGGAGTACTCCTCGCCCACCTCTTCGAGCTCGTGGCAGATGTCCCCGCCGCGCTCGACCAGGATCCAGGGCACCTCGGCGAGATAGTCGGCGCAGGCCAGCTCCAGGCCGAGCACCTCGGTGCGGTGGTCCGGCACATCCACGAAGACCGGGGGCTCACAGCCCGCCCAGACGGTGGTCGGGAGCCGGTTGGCGACATGGACGATGATCAGGCCGGAGCCCAGCCGTTTGGCCATGCCGATGGCGTACGCGAGCGCCCGCTCGCTGGAGGTCGAGCCGTCGAAGCCGACCACCACCCCGTGCCGGAAGGCGGGATCACAGGAGGCGCGCGTCTGTTCCGCCGCTCGCAGGTCCGACAGAGGGTCGGCCACCTGCTTGCGGTCAGCGGGTTCGGGGATTTCGTGACCAGCCATGGCGTCTCGGCGAAAGAGGTCCTCTTGGGAAGGGACAACGATGGTCGTGGCGGGAGTCGTGCTGGGCGGGGCCGTGTCCGGGAATCATCTTCCCAATCCGTACCCATCAGGGTACGGCGACACTCATGTGATGCCCAGAGCCCGCCGCCCCACACGCGGCGTTCCAGGGAGCATGCACGAGGGCGCCCAGGATCGCAATGCCGAATGCCCCCTACAGTTGTCCGAGGAGTGACCGGAGGGTTCCGCTCCTCGTTGGCCATCGGTCATCTCGTCGCCTCCAGGGAGCTTCCGTGCCCGCATCACCGACCGCTCAGGCCACTCCGGACGCTCCGCACCACACCGCGCGGGAGGCTCTCCAGGAGAGCCCGGCGGCGGGCGGGTCGGACACCGGCGGCGGCGGGCCCGCCGCACCCCTCGCCGGGGCCCGCGCGGCACGGGCCGCGGAAGTGGCGGCCGGGCCGCCCGCGCACCGCGCGGCGGGGCGGGCCACCGGACGGTCCGGCGGGCCGTACGGCGTTCCGTACGGGGAGCCCGCCGCGGACACCGCGCGGACGCCCTCGGGGGACCCGGCGGGCGAGCTGGTCCGCTGGGCGACGCTGGGCTGTCTGCTGGTCCCGGTGGTCCTCGCCGGGTACGGAACGTCCTTCGGCGGCACGGTCGTCACGACGCTCGGCCTCGCCGCGGTGACGGCGGTCTGCCGGCTGCCGCTGCGGCGCCCCCGGCCCGCCGGGCGCTCCGGGCGCCCCGCGGCACAACCACGGTCGGCGCGGGGGAAGATGGGGGCACGGCCGGGGCCGGGCGCGCGAACGCGGACGCGGGCGAAGGCGGTCGGCCGGACGGGCACGGGACGGCGGGCGTGCGGCCGAGCGAGGAACGGGGTAAGGATGTACGGAACGTACGGAACGTCCGGAAGCCGACGGTCCTCGGGCGGTTGGGGGGCGCGTCGAAGCTCACGCGCGCGCGAGGGTGGTGCGCCGGGAGATTGAACGGTTCGCACAGACACACCCATCGCTTTTCAGCCAACTTCACACCGGTGGAGAACCCTTGGCGAAATGGCCTGCCAACCCCCTTGCCACCAGGGAAGAAAGGACCGACCCGGTCCTCCGCACCCTACGGGGACGGGCCATGCACGCGAGGCCCACTTCCACTCTCGGCTCCCGAGTGGAACGCTTCGTGATCGAATGCTTCGCGCCAAGTTGCCTTGTCGACATAGCGCCGGATGGAGAACTTGTCACGCCGGCACCACGGGACGCAGTAGATTCGATCATGAGTATCGAAGGCTGGGGACCCGTGCAAAACCGAGGGGAATCGTGCAGGAGCGAGAGGCCCGACAAGAACGGGGAGACGCGAACACCGAGGGGGGCTTAGCGCCATGAGCCAGGACTCCACTGCCGCACCGGAGTCAGCACGGAAGCTTTCCGGGCGTCGCCGCCGGGAAGTCGTCGCCGTGCTGCTCTTCAGTGGTGGCCCCATCTTCGAGAGCTCGATCCCGCTCTCGGTGTTCGGAATCGACCGCCAGGACGCCGGGGTTCCCCGCTACCGCCTGCTCGTGTGTGCCGGGGAGGACGGACCGCTGCGCACCACCGGCGGGCTCGAACTCAGCGCGCCGTACGGCCTGGAGGCGATCAGCAGGGCGGGCACCGTGGTCGTGCCGGCATGGCGGTCGATCACATCGCCGCCACCACCGGAGGCGCTGGACGCGCTGCGCCGGGCTCATGAGGAGGGCGCGAGAATCGTCGGTCTGTGCACCGGCGCGTTCGTGCTCGCCGCGGCCGGACTGCTGGACGGCCGGCCCGCCACCACCCACTGGATGTACGCGCCGACGCTGGCCAAGCGCTATCCGTCGGTGCACGTGGATCCGCGTGAGCTGTTCGTCGACGACGGCGATGTGCTGACGTCGGCGGGCACGGCGGCCGGAATCGATCTGTGTCTGCATATAGTCCGGACGGACCACGGCGCCGAGGCCGCGGGCGCGCTCGCCCGCAGACTGGTCGTACCTCCCCGGCGCAGTGGCGGTCAGGAGCGCTATCTGGACAGGTCTTTACCAGAGGAGATCGGCTCCGACCCGCTCGCCGAGGTCGTGGCCTGGGCGCTGGAGCATCTGCACGAGCAGTTCGACGTGGAGACGCTCGCGGCCCGCGCGTACATGAGCCGCCGTACCTTCGACCGGCGGTTCCGCTCCCTCACCGGAAGCGCGCCGCTCCAGTGGCTGATCACCCAGCGGGTGCTCCAGGCACAGCGGCTGCTGGAGACCTCCGACTACTCCGTCGACGAGGTCGCGGGCCGCTGCGGCTTCCGCTCCCCGGTGGCGCTGCGGGGCCACTTCCGGCGCCAGCTCGGCTCCTCCCCCGCGGCCTACCGGTCCGCCTACCGGGCCAGGCGCCCGCAGGGCGAGCCGATGACGCCGGGGGTCATGGAGTCGGTCGTACCGGCGCAGGCCTCCCCGCACTCCCGGCGGGCGGCCGCCGCGGCCGGTGTGCCGGGCCAGGCGGCGGCGTCGGCGGCGGTGCAGGACGGCAAACCGAGTTCCGACATGTACGCAACAGGTCTGGGCCGTCCGAGTCTGCCCGGCCAGCGGAGCGCCCCGTAGGGTGAGGCGTATGAACGACCGCATGGTGTGGATCGACTGCGAGATGACCGGGCTCTCGCTGGCGGACGACGCACTCATCGAGGTGGCCGCGCTGGTCACCGACTCGGAGCTGAACGTGCTCGGTGAAGGGGTGGACATCGTGATCCGCCCGCCGGACGCGGCGCTGGAGACCATGCCCGAGGTGGTGCGGCAGATGCACACCGCCTCGGGCCTCCTCGACGAGCTGGCGGGCGGTACGACGCTGGCCGCCGCCGAGGAGCAGGTCCTCGCGTATGTACGCGACCATGTCAAGGAGCCGGGCAAGGCTCCGCTGTGCGGGAACACGGTCGGTACCGACCGTGGCTTCCTGCTGCGCGACATGCCGACGCTGGAGAGCTATCTCCACTACCGCATCGTGGATGTCTCCTCGGTCAAGGAGCTGGCCCGCCGCTGGTACCCGCGGGCCTACTTCAACAGCCCGGAGAAGGCCGGCAACCACCGCGCGCTCGCCGACATCCGCGAGTCCATCGCGGAACTGCGTTACTACCGTGAGGCGGTCTTCGTCCCGGCGCCGGGACCGGACTCCGACACGGCCAAGCAGATCGCGGCGAAGCACGTGCTCCGCACTCCGTAGCCGCGCCGCGGGCCACCCCCGCACCCCGGGGGCGGCCCCCGCCGCCCCGGCACGAATGCAGGCGCGAGCACCCTCGCGGACCCTGTACACTTTTCCTCGGCCGGTCGGAAACGACCGGTCGTGGTGGGTATAGCTCAGCTGGTAGAGCACCTGGTTGTGGTCCAGGATGTCGCGGGTTCGAGTCCCGTTACTCACCCTGAACGATCAAGGCCCGGCCTGCGGGAAGCAGGCCGGGCCTTTGTCGTGCTCCGCGCCGCACCGGGTTTTCGCGCCGCGCCGGGTGTCCGCACCGGGTGTCCGCGCCGGGTGTCCGCACCGCTCCGGCGGACGCGCCGCCGGACGGGGCCCGGGGTCAGGAGGAGGCCCGGACGACGAGCCGGGTGGGGAGCACGATCCGGGGCGGGGGTGTCCGGCCCGGCGCCGGGCGGGTCGCGATCTCGGTCAGGACCAGCCGGGCCATCGCACGGCCCATCTCCTCGATCGGCTGGCGGACGCTGGTCAGGGGCGGGTCCATATGGCGTGCGGTCGCCGAGTCGTCGAAGCCGACCAGGGCCACATCGTCCGGGACGCGGCGGCCGGCGGCGCGCAGGGCCTGGCGGGCGCCCGCCGCCATGACGTCGGAGGCGGCGAAGACCGCGTCCAGATCCGGGCGGCGGGCCAGCAGCTCGCCCATCGCGCGGCGTCCGCCGTCCTCGGTGAAGTCCCCCACGGCCGTCAGCCGCCCGTCCGGGGCGTGTCCGGCCTCCGCGAGGGCCCGGCGGTAGCCGTCGAGGCGGCAGGCCGCGCCGTACACCTCCAGGCGGCCGGTGACGGTCGCGACGGTACGGCGGCCCCGGGCCAGAAGATGGGCGACGGCCGCACGGGCGCCCTCGGTGTTGTCCGAGTCGACCGCGGGCAGCGGTTCGGCGGCCGAACGCCGGCCGCTGATGACCGTCGGGACGCCGAGCCCGGCCAGCAGCTCCGGCAGCGGATCGTCCGCGTGGACCGAGACCAGCAGCGCCCCGTCGGCGCGGTGCGCCGCCAGATACCGCGCGAGCCGCCGGCGCTCACGGGCGCCGCCCGCGAAGGTGAGCAGCAGTTGCATCCCCGTCTCCGCGAGGACCTCACCGACGCCGCTGACGATGTCCGAGAAGTACGGCTCGGTGAAGAACCGGGTCTCGGGCTCGGGCACCACCAGGGCGATCGCGTCGGCCCGGTTGGCGGCGAGCGCGCGGGCCGCGCGGTTCGGTACGTACCCCAGCTCCGCGACCGCCGCCTCCACCGCCGCCCTCGTCCGCTCGCTGACCCTCGGGGAGCCGTTGATCACCCGGGAGACCGTGCCGCGGCCGACCCCGGCCCGTACGGCCACCTCTTCGAGCGTGGGCGGTCTGCCGCCGCGCGCCCGCGCCCCGCCCGTCCCCCGGGCCTCCCGAGACGCCATCTCCGCCCTCCCCCACCGACCCGCCGTCCGCGCGGCACCCGTCCCGGCCCCGCTCCCCCGAAGTAATTCGACAAACCCAACAAACGGATAAACGAGCCACCTCGCGCCGCCCGGTCCCTTGACACCCCTACGGGGACCCGCGACGCTTCAACACATCACACATGGGAGCGCTCCCACGGTACCTGACCCATACAAGCCCCGCACGTATCCCGACCGCACCGGCCCCCGCCCAACCGCCGAGCTGCACAGAGCAGTTGGCCGGAGCCCGGTACGTCGGTGCATTAGGAGGACGTAATGCGCACACGTACTCGCTCGCCCCGCCGGGCGGTGGTCCTCGCGGCCGTCGCCGCGCTGGCCGCCGGAGTCCTGGCCGGCTGCGCGGAGGACACCGACGACCCCTCCGGCAGCGCCCCGGGCGGCGGTGAGGGCGGCAAGGGCAAGACCACGATCACGGTGGGGGTCTTCGGCGCCTTCGGTCTCAAGGAGGCCGGACTCTACGACCAGTACATGAAGCTCAACAAGGACGTGGTCATCAAGCAGACCTCCATCGAGCGCAACGAGAACTACTACCCGCAGCTTCTCACCCACCTCGGCAGCGGCAGCGGACTCGCCGACATCCAGGCCGTCGAGGTCAACAACATCGCGGAGATCACCGCCACACAGGGCGACAAGCTGGTCGACCTCGGCACGGCCGACGGCGTACAGAAGGACAGCTTCCTGCCGTGGAAGTGGTCGCAGGCCACCACCAGCGCCGGCAAGACCGTCGGACTCGGCACCGACATCGGCCCGCAGGGCATCTGTTACCGCAAGGACCTGTTCGCCCAGGCGGGCCTGCCCACCGACCGGGAGGCGGTCGGCAAGCTGTGGGCCGGCGACTGGCGCAAGTACCTCGACGCCGGAAAGCGGTTCAAGGCCAAGGCGCCCGAGGGCACGGCCTTCGTGGACTCGGCGAGCGGTGTGATGGCCGCCATCACCGGCTCCAACGCCAACCGTTTCTACGACAAGGACGGCAAGGTCATCTACAAGACCAACCCGTCCGTGCGCCAGGCCTGGGACACCGCGGCGGAGTTCGCGGGCGCGGGACTGACCGCCAAGCTCCAGCAGTTCACCCCCGGCTGGGACCAGGGATTCGCGAACGGCACCTTCGCCACGGTCTCCTGCCCGGCCTGGATGCTGGGCTACATCCAGGACAAGGGCGGTGAGGCGGGCAAGGGCAAGTGGGACGTGGCCGCCGCGCCCAAGCCCAGCAACTGGGGCGGCTCCTTCCTGGTGGTGCCCGAGGCGAGCAAGAACAAGGAGGCCGCGGCCAAGCTCGTCGCCTGGCTGACCGCACCCGAACAGCAGGCCACGCTCTTCGCCGAGCGTGGCAGCTTCCCCAGCTCCCAGGCCGCGTACGCGCTGCCGGCCGTCTCCGGCGCCAAGCACGAGTACTTCGACAACGCCCCCATCGGTGAGATCTTCTCCGCGGCCGCCAAGGGCGTACCGGTCCAGATCGTCGGGCCGAAGGACCTGATCATCGCGCAGAACCTGGCCGACATCGGCATGCTCCAGGTCGACCAGAAGGGCACGTCCTCCAAGGACGGCTGGAACGCCGCCGTGAAGGCGATCGACAACGCGCTGGACCAGTGACCGATGCCCAGTGACGCACGTGCCGCCGCGCCCTCCGAGGAGGAGGGCGCGGCCCCGGCGCCGGACCCGGCCGTCACGGACGGCGGGCCGGCGGCGGGGCCCGCCGGGGGCCGCGACCGGACCCCCGGCACCTCTTCCGGAACCCACCCCGACCCACCGCGTGAGGAACGCCGCGAGCAGCGCGAGGAGCGGCGCCGGGAGCGGCGCAGCCGCTGGTACCGCCGCGATGTGCGATGGAGTCCGTACGCCTTCGTCGCCCCGTTCTTCGTCTTCTTCATGGCCTTCGGGCTCTTCCCGCTGCTCTACACCGGCTGGGCCTCGCTGCACCGCGTGGAGCTGACCGCGCCCACCGACATGGAGTGGGTGGGACTGCGCAACTTCTCCCGGCTGCTCGGCGACGAGTTCTTCTGGAACGCGCTCCAGAACACCGTCACCATCGGGGTGCTCTCCACGGTCCCGCAGCTTCTGATCGCGCTCGGCATCGCCCATCTGCTCAACTACCGGCTGCGCGGCTCGATGTTCTTCCGGGTCGCCGTACTCACCCCGTACGCCACCTCGGTGGCCGCCGCGACGCTGGTCTTCGTCCTGCTGTTCGGCCGTGACTACGGAATGATCAACTGGCTGCTCGGGCTGGCCGGGTTCGACGCCGTCGACTGGCAGAACGGCACCTGGACCTCGCAGCTCGCGGTCTCCACGATCGTCATCTGGCGGTGGACCGGCTACAACGCGCTGATCTATCTGGCGGCGATGCAGGCCATCCCCAACGATCTGTACGAGTCCGCGGCCCTGGACGGGGCCTCGCGCTGGCAGCAGTTCATCCATGTGACCGTGCCCTCGCTGCGCCCGACGATCCTGTTCACCTGTGTGGTCTCGACGATCGGCGCGACCCAGCTCTTCGGTGAGCCGCTGCTCTTCAACGGCGGCGCGGGCGCGACCGGCGGGGCCAGTCACCAGTTCCAGACGCTCGGGCTCTATCTGTACGAACAGGGCTGGGTGAATCTCCACCTCGGCCGGGCCTCGGCGATCGCCTGGACGATGTTCCTGATCCTGCTGATCATCGGTGCGGTGAACTGGGCCATCGGCCGCCGTCTCCGCAAGAGCGCGTAGGGGCACCCATGTCCACGACATCACAGACACTCACGGATCCGCGGACACCCTCCGGCCCCGGGCCGGGCGCCGGACCGCGCCGCTCACGGCCGAAGAGGGGCGGCGCGGGCCGGCAGCTCCACGGCGGCCGGATCACCTACGCCGTACTGATCCTGTTCACCGCCGGCTCGCTCTTCCCGCTGGTGTGGACGGCGATCGCGGCCTCCCGCAACAACACCAGGCTCGCGCAGACCCCGCCGCCGTTCTGGTTCGGCGGAAACCTCTTCAAGAATCTGGAGATCGCCTGGACCGACGCCAATATGGGCACGGCCCTGCTCAACACGACGGTGGTCGCGGGCGCGATCGCGGCGGGCACGGTGCTCTTCTCCACGCTCGCCGGTTTCGCCTTCGCCAAGCTGCGCTTCCGGTTCCAGAATCTGCTTCTGCTGCTGGTGATCGGCACGATGATGGTGCCGCCGCAGCTCAGCGTCGTACCGCTGTACATGCTGATCGCCGAGCTGTCCTGGACCGACCAGCTCCAGTCCGTCATCCTGCCCACCCTGGTCAGCGCCTTCGGGGTGTTCTTCATGCGGCAGTATCTGATCGGGGCGCTGCCCACCGAGCTGATCGAGGCCGCCCGGGTGGACGGCGCGAGCAGTTGGCGGGTGGTGTGGCACGTGGTCTTCCCGGCCGCGCGGCCCGCGATGGCCGTGCTGGGGATGCTGACCTTCGTGATGGCCTGGAACGACTTCTTCTGGCCGATCATCGCGCTCACCCAGAACGGCAATCCGACCGTGCAGGTGGCGCTGACCGGGCTCGGCCGCGGCTATATCCCCGACCAGTCGGTGATCATGGCCGGGGCGCTGCTGGGCACGCTGCCGCTGCTGCTCGCCTTCGTGATCTTCGGCAGACATATCGTCGGCGGGATCATGCAGGGCGCGGTCAAGGGCTGAGCGCCGGTCGCCCGGCGCGCCGGGCGTCGTCGCGCCACGGGCCGTCACCCGCCGTCGTCGCACGACGGGCCGTCATGCCGGCCCGTGGTGACGGGGGTGACGGCCCGCCGGTCCGTGCCCCGGCCCGGCGGGGGCGGGCCGCCACCCCCGGCCCGCGCCCGGCCTCCCTCGCGGGCCGCCGCCCGTCCCGCGCCCCGCACCCCCGCACCTCATCACTACGGTCTACGGGAGCTGCTCCATGTCCGACACCTTTCCGCCCGGCTTCCTGTGGGGCACCGCCACCGCCGCGTACCAGATCGAGGGCGCGGCCCGGGAGGACGGGCGCACACCGTCCATCTGGGACACCTTCAGCCATACGCCCGGCAAGGTCGCGCAGGGCCATACCGGCGACATCGCCGTCGACCACTTCCACCGCAGGGCCGAGGACGTCCGGCTGATGGCGGGCCTGGGGGTGAACGCGTACCGCTTCTCCGTCTCCTGGCCGCGCGTCCAGCCCACCGGGCGCGGCCCCGCCGTCCAGCGCGGTCTCGACTTCTACCGCGCCCTGGTCGACGATCTGCTCGGCCACGGCATCGAGCCCGTCCTCACCCTCTACCACTGGGATCTGCCGCAGGAGCTGGAGGCGGCGGGCGGCTGGCCCCGGCGTGAGACGGCGTACCGCTTCGCGGAGTACGCGCGGCAGGTCGGCGAGGCCCTCGGTGACCGCGTCGCGCGCTGGACGACCCTCAACGAGCCCTGGTGCAGCGCCTTTCTGGGGTACGCCTCCGGGGCGCACGCCCCGGGCCGTACGAACCCGGCGGCGGCCCTGCGCGCCGCGCACCATCTCAGCCTCGGCCACGGCCTGGCCGCGCAGGCGCTGCGCTCCGTGCTCCCGGCGGGCCGCCGGCTCTCGGTGAGCCTCAACCCGTCGGCCGTACGGGCCCGTACCCGCTCGCCCGAGGACCTGGACGCACAGCGCCGTATCGACGCGCTCGCGAACCGGATCTTCACCGGTCCGATGCTGGAGGGCGCGTACCCCGAGGATCTCTTCGCGGACACCGCGCGGATCACCGACTGGTCCTTCGTCCGCGCCACGGACCCGGCCACGATCCGGCAGCCGCTGGACTCGCTGGGCATCAACTACTACGCGCCCACGGTGGTCTCGGCCGCCACGGACGCGTTCGCGGGCCGTCATGACGGCCACGGCGAGGGCGGTCACTCCCCCTGGCCCGGCGCCGACTCCGTCGCCTTCCACCGGCCGCCCGGCGAACTGACCGAGATGGGCTGGCCGGTCGATCCGAGCGGGCTGTACGACCTGCTGCTGCGGTACACGCGCGAGGCGCCGGGGCTGCCGCTGATGGTCACCGAGAACGGCGCGGCGTACCCGGACAGACCCGGCGCCGACGGCACGGTCCACGACCCGGACCGGATCCGCTATCTGCACGGCCATCTCGCGGCGGTGCGGCGGGCGATCGACGACGGGGCCGATGTCCGCGGCTACTTCCTCTGGTCGCTGCTGGACAACTTCGAGTGGGCGCACGGCTACGGCAAGCGCTTCGGCGCGGTGCACGTGGACTACGAGACCCAGCGCCGTACGCCGAAGTCGAGCGCGCTCTGGTACGCCCGGCTGGCCGGTACGGGTGTGCTGCCGGAGGTTCCGGTCGGCTGACGGGGGCCCTGGCCGGCCGACGGGGGCCCCGGCCGGTTGTGGGGGATCCGGCCGGGGCGGAGGGGGGTGGCTGGTGGGGCAGCCATGACAGGCACGCTAGCCGCCCCGGCACGGACAAAGGGGCCGTACCGGACAGGGGCCGTGGTTCTTAGGGCACGCTTAAGGAACGCATCGGAGCGGATTAAAGGTCGGGCCCGCCGCCGGGCCGGCGCCCGCCCCGCCTTGACGGTCCTGACGGCCCCGCCCTGACGGTCCTGACGGCCCTGACCGCCCGTGCCGGCGGCGGGCCCGGCGGACCCGCCCCGGCTCAGACCTCCGCCGTCCTGCGTCCCTGCGCCGCGCGCTTGCGGCGGCCCAGGCGGTGGCCGCGCGGGGCGTCCGGGGCCCGCCAGCCGTCGAGCCCGATCCAGATCCGTACCTCGGTGCCGCCGAGCACCGAGCGGCCGATCCGCACGTCCCCGCCCGTCGACTCGGCCACCCTGCGCACGATGTCGAGGCCGAGGCCGGTCGAACCGTCCTTCCCGCCGCTGTTGCCCCGCGCGAGCGCGGCACGGGGATCGGCGATCCCGGGGCCCGCGTCGGAGACCAGGACGATCACGGCGTCCTCGCCGTTGTGCACATCGACGGCGAACTCCGTGCCCTCGGGCGTGTGGCGGAAGACATTGCCGAGCAACGCGTCGAGCGCGGCGGCCAGTTCGGCCCTGACCACCGGGATGCGCACCGGTCCGCCGATCCCGGCGACCCGTGCCGTGCGCCCCTCGTCCTCGGCCAGCGCCGACCAGAAGTCCATCCGCTCCCGTACGACCTCGGAGACGTCACAGCCCCCGGCGGCCCCCGCCGCCACCGTCTGCGGCTTGGCCTCCCGGGCGGTACGGATGATCGTGTCGACCTCGCGCTCCAACTGGGCCACCGCGGCCCTGGTCTGATCCGCGGCCGGTCCCTCGCCCAGTGAGGCGGCGTTGAGGCGCAGCACCGTGAGCGGGGTGCGCAGCCGGTGCGAGAGATCGGCGGCGAGTTCCCTCTCGTTGGCGAGGAGCTGGACGACCTGGTCGGCCATCGAGTTGAACGCGACGGCCGCGGAGCGCAGTTCGGGCGGTCCCTCCTCCGGGACCCGCGCGCCGAGCTTTCCCTCGCCGAGCGCGTGTGCCGCGTACGCGAGGCGCCGCGCGGGTTCGACCATGCGCAGCCCGAGCCGGTCGGCGACCGCGACGGAGCCGACGACCAGCGCGAGACCCACGCCCGCCAGCACCAGCCAGGCGGTGGTGACCCCGTTGGAGACCTCGTCGTCGGGGACGAAGATCTCCACGACCGCGATCCTGGCCTGGCTGAGCGCGGTCGGCTGGAGCAGCGCGAAACCGTCCGCGACCTCGGTGATGGAGGCGCGGCCGATCCGCCGGACGGTCCGCAGGTCCTTCTCGGCGGCCCTGCGCGTACCGATCTCCAGCGGCAGGGCGCCCGGTCCGCCGTCGGCCGGGACATGGACGGCCATCCGTCCGTACGCGCCGGCCTGGGTGGAGGCGACGGCCCGTTCCAGTTCCTCGCGGTCGGTGGTGATGGAGAGGGTCGGGCCGATGGTGGCGGCCTGCCGCTCGGCGTTGCTGAAGGCCCGGTCCCTGGCCATCTCCTTGATGACCAGCCCGAGCGGTACGGCGAAGGCCACGACGACCATCACGGTGACGGCCAGGGCGACCTTGACCAGCGCCCATCTCATACGGGCGGCTCCGGCGCGGGCGGCTCCAGCTTCACCCCGACGCCGCGCAGCGTGTGCAGATAGCGCGGTCGGGCCGCCGTCTCCCCGAGTTTCCGGCGCAGCCAGGAGAGATGGACGTCGATGGTCTGGTCGTCGCCGTAGGACTGCTGCCACACCTCGGCGAGCAGTTCCTTGCGGGGGACGACGACCCCCGGGCGCCCGGCGAGGAACGTCAGCAGATCGAACTCCCGCCGGGTCAGGTCCAGGGGGGACCCGTCCAGCTCGGCCTGGCGGCGCAGCGGGTCGACGGAGAGCCCGCCGACCCGGATCACGCGCGAGGGGGTGGCCTCGTCCGCGCCGGCGCGCGAGCGGCGCAGGACGGCCGCCATCCTGGCCGAGAGGTGCTCGACGGAGAACGGCTTGGTGAGATAGTCGTCGGCGCCGTCGTTGAGGAGCCGTACGATCTCCGTCTCGTCGTCCCGCGCGGTGGCGATGATCACCGGCACATCGGTGATGCCGCGCAGCATCTTCAGCGCCTCGGCGCCGTCGAGATCGGGCAGCCCGAGGTCGAGGATGACCACGTCGAACCGGAAATGGGCCACTTCGCGCAGCGCCTCCAGGGCCGTGCCGACGCTCCGTACGGTGTGGGAGGCCTCGGTCAGATGCCTGATGAGGGCTGAGCGCACGAACTGGTCGTCCTCGACCACGAGCACACTGGGCATGGGCGGCACCGTACGCCATCCGGGGAACGCGGGGAGGCCGGTCGCGGCGGTCCGTCCCCCGGGGAGGCCGGGCCGGTGACACACGGGGCGTGTGTGGCGCGGGTGTTGCGGGGTGCGGCACTATGACGGGGATGCGCAGAGGACTCGTACACGCGATGGCCTGGTCGCTCGCCACCGGGGCGGCGGTCACGCTCTCGTGGTGGGGCGTCCGTACGGTCATGGCCGGCACGGCCTACGACCCGCCGCGCGCGATCGCGCTCCCCGGGGACAACGCGGCCGTGCCACGGCCCAGTCCGGTCACCTCGTCCACGCGGCGGCCCCCGGCCCCGTCCACGAGCCCGAGCCGCCCGGCGGGATCCGCCGGGACGGACACCGGCACGGAGGGCGGCGCGGGCGCCGGGGCGCACCCGGGAGCGGGCGGCAAGACGCCGGACGCGGCGCACCCGCCGTCCCCCCGGCCGTATCCCTCGGCGGGCGGACCGGCACAGGGCGCGCAGGGCACACAGGGCACACAGGGCTCTGCCGGTGACGCGGAACCGGCCGCCTCGGGACAGGTGAAGAGCTATACGGTCGACGGCGGCCGGGTCGCCTTCGACATCGGCGAGGTCTCGGCCGAGCTGGTCTCGGCGACACCGGACCCGGGCTGGCAGATGCAGGTGTGGACGCAACCGGCCTGGATCCGGGTGACGTTCACACAGAACGGCCGGGAGGTCTCGGTGTTCTGCACCTGGAACGACCATCCGCCGATGGTCCAGTTCGACGACCGCTGAGGGACCGCCGGACACGACGGTCGCGGGCTTCGGGCTGACAGCTGACGGGCTCCGGGCTGACAGCCGACGGCTGACGGCTCCCGGGCTTCGGGGTTTCGGGGTTTTCCGGGCTTCGGGCTTCGGGCTCCCGGCCTCGGGCTTCGGACGGCGTGTGCGGCGTCGGGGCCGTCAGGCGGTGAACGCGCCGGGCGGAGGCGGGGGCGACGGCTTGGCGCTCGCGTCCGTGACGGCGGGCGCCCCACCGGTGAAGTCGGCCAGCGCGCGCCCGTGTTCCACCCGCCCCGGGTGCGGGTCGCCCGCGACCCTGCGGGTCAGCTCGGCGACGGGCAGTTCACGGTCGGAGGCGACCAGGACGGCGTTGCCGAAGCGGCGCCCGCGCAGCACCGCCGGGTCGGCGGCGAGCGCGAGCTGCCCGAAGGCGCTCGCGGCGGTGGCGATCTGACCCCGTAGATGGCCGAGCGGCGGTCCGTCGGCGAGATTGGCGGCGTACCAGCCGTCCGGCCGCAGCACCCGCCGCACCTCCCCGAGGAACTCGGCACTGGTGAGATGCGCGGGGGTGCGGGCCCCGCTGAACACATCGGCGATCACCAGATCCGCCCAGCCGTCCGGCACCTTGGCGAGCCCCGCGCGGGCGTCGGCCGAGCGCACGCGTATCCGGGCGGCGGGATCCAGCGGGAGCCGCGTACGGACGAACCGGACGAGCGCCGCGTCCACTTCGACGATCTGCTGGGTGGAACGGGGGCGGGTGGCGGCGACATAGCGGGCGAGGGTGAAGGCACCGCCGCCCAGGTGCACGGCCTGGAGGGGCCGGCCCGCGGGTGCCACCAGATCGGCGACATGGCCCAGTCTGCGCTGGTACTCGAAGGAGAGATACCGGGGATCGTCGAGGTCGACATGGGACTGCGGGGCCCCGTCGATCAGCAGCGACCACGCGCGGGGCCGCTCCCGGTCGGGTATCAGCTCGGCGCTGCCCCCGTCGACGGCCTCCACCACGGCCGTCTCCGCCGCACCACGCCTGTTTCTCGCCACCCGCCCATTATCGGCCCACCACTCCGTCAGCGGTCGGCCGGTCCCGGGCGCCGGGCCACCGTCAGCGACATCGGTCCACCACCTCGATGAGCCGCGCCGCCTGCCCCAGCGCCTCGCGGAGCACCGCCGGGTCCGTGACCGCCCCCGTGGCGTCGGGGGGCAGCAGCCAGTTCGAGCCCGTGACGGGCGGTTCCGCGGGCAGGCGCACACCGCGGCCGTGGGTCTGCGTACACGCGCTGCCCGGCATGTCCCAGCCCGCCGCCGTGCCCGGTGGCACCAGAAAGCCGAGGGTGTCGCAGGGCGCGTCATGGAGCACGGGTCCCATCACGGGGGTGCCCCCGCGCCGCAGGATGTCCACCGCTTCGAGCCCCTGCCGGGCCGGAACGGTCACCAGGTCGCAGGGCTCCCCCGCTTCCCCGGAACGCGCGCCGGACTCCTGGCCGTTCGTGTGCTGAGACTCCAACACGGGAACCCCTCCTCGTCGAGCGCAGACGCCCTGAGCGTCTCCAGGGGGTACAACGCGGGACGGCGTCAACGGCTACGGCGGCACGCCGCCGCAAAGGATGGCAGTTCATAGCAGATCACGGGCGAGATATCCGTTTTGTCAGCAAACCCTGTGTGTGCGGCCTGTCACAGCCGGTACGTTCTAGCTCCGCCGGAGGTGAACCGGCGGCTCCGTCGGCTGTACCAGGAGAGGGCTCGGTCATGGCGTCGTCCCGGGCAGTTCCCAACCATGCCTTCCGCGGGCTGCGCGCACAGCGCTCGCCCGCGGAGTTCGCCGCCGCCGTACGCAGAGCCGCCCGGGAGATCGGTGAGCAGGTCGCCTGCGACGCACGGTACATCGGACGGGTGGAGGCGGGTGAGATCCGCTGCCCCAACTACGCGTACGAACGGGTCTTCCTGCATATGTTCCCCGGGCTGACCCTGAAGGACCTGGGGTTCTCCGCGCGGGAAGAGGTACGCGGCAGGGCGGCCAGGATCCTGGCGGGGGCCCGGCGGCCCCGGGCCTCGGCCACCGGTGGTGACACGGACGACGGCACCACCTCGGCCGGCGCCGACGGCGCCGCCGACGGCATCGGAGGCATCGGTGGCCTCAGCGGCATTGGCGGCCTCGGCGGGGCAGGCGGCCTCGGCGGGGCAGGCGGTACCGGTGACACCGGCACCGGCGACACCGGCCGTACCCGAGACAGCAGTGACAGCCGAGACAGCGGTGACACCAGCGAGGAGAGCGACGTGCTGCGTCGCGCATTCATGACGAGCGGCCCCGTCACGGTCATGGCCGCGTCCCTCGGCCTCGGCGGCACGCCCGCCGCGGCCGTGCCCGCCCCGAGGCGGATCGGCGAGGCCGAGGTGACCGCCGTCGAGCAGGCCGTACGGCGGATCCGGCTGCTCGACGACCGCCATGGCGCCGACGGGCTCTACCGGCAGGCCGCCCGTCCGCTGCGGGCCGCGTACGCGTTGCTCGACGCGGGCACGGCCACCCGGCAGGCCACCGCCGACCGGCTGCACTCGGGCGCGGGCGAGCTGTCGATCTCGGTGGGCTGGCTCGCCCATGACTCCGGCCGGTTCGACGAAGCGCGCTCGCACTACGCGGAGGCGCTGGCGACCTCACGGGTCGCGGGCGATCCCGCGCTGGAGGCGCACGCCTTCTGCAACATGTCCTTCCTGGCCAGGGATTCGGGCCGGTACCGCGAGGCCGTGCGCGCCGCGCAGGCGGGTGCCCGCGCGGCCCGGCCGCTCGACTCGCCGCGGCTGCTGTCGCTGCTCGCCCTGCGCGAGGCGGGCGGCTGGTCCGGGCTCGGCGACCGTACGGGCTGCGAGCGGGCGCTGTCCCTGGCGCACGCCCTCTTCGGGCGCGGGCCCTCGGACGCGGACCCCGAGTGGATGTCCTTCTTCGGCGAACCCGAGCTGGAGTCGCAGGAGGCGCTCTGCCACGAGTCGCTGGGCGACTGGGCGCGGGCGGCCCGTCACGCGTACCGCGCCACGGTCCTCCAGGATCCGCACTTCGCCCGCAATCTCGCCCTCTACCGCGCGGAACTCTCCACCGACCTGGCCCGCGCGGGCTCGCCCGACGCGGCGGCGGTGGCGGGCCGGCAGGCGCTGGATCTGCTGGACGGGGTCCAGTCGTCGCGTATCCACGCGAGACTCGCGACCACGGCCCGGGTGCTGCTGCCCCGGCGCCGGCTGCCGGAGGTACGGGCCTTCCTGGACCGGCACGCCTCGACGAACAGCCGCCCGTAGCAGCCGACAGGAGCCCGCAGGACAGCGCCGGTCCGTCCGAGGCCGGTCCGCCGAGCATCAGGCCATCGGGCATCAGGCCATCGGGCATCAGGCCGTCGGGCGCCGGTCAGCGGATCAGCGGATCGGGTGCCGGATGTCAGTCCGCCAGGTGCGCCGTGTCGTTCCAGACCTCGATCGCCGGATCCCCGTACGCCCAGCCCAGCACCGAGACCGACGTCGGGTCGAGCCGGACACGCGCCGCGAACGAGATGTCCTCCCCCAGCCAGCGCGCCCCTATCGCGCGCAGGATGTGGCCATGAGCGAAGAGCAGCACATCGCGGTCGGCCGAGCGCGCCCAGGCGATGGCCTCGTCCGCGCGGGCGGAGACCTCCGCCAGGCTCTCGCCGCCGGGGACCCCGTCGCGCCAGATGAACCAGTCCGGGCGGTCCGCCTTGATCTCGGCCGGTGTCATGCCCTCGTACGCGCCGTAGTCGAACTCCATCAGCGTGTCCCACTCCTCGGCCCGGTCGCCGAAGCCCGCCAGCGCGCAGGTCTCGCTCGCGCGCACCAGCGGACTGGTGCGTATCTCGACGTCCTCCAGCCCCGACCAGGGGGCCCGGCGCAGCCGCTCGCCCAGCAGTTTCGCGCCCCTGCGGCCCTCGTCGAGCAGCGGTATGTCCGTCCTGCCCGTATGGCGGCCGGAAAGCGACCAGGCTGTCTGGCCGTGCCGGGCGAGAAGGATGCGCGGTGCCATGGAGGCTCTCCCTGAAGTTCACAACCGGTGCCGCACCATCATCGCGTACCTGAACGAAGGGCAACCTCCAGGGGGACAGGGGCGTCCCCTTCACCGTCGGCGGTGATTGCGCCGAACGAGGATCCGGGGGCACACCCGGCCGAGGAAAGCGGTGTCGTACACCGTACGGTTGAACACCGGCCAAAAACCGCGTGAAGAAGACGATGGAGACCGTTCGCATGCCGCACCGCGCCGCCGCCCGCGCCACCGCCAGCGCCCGCGTCGGCGACCCGCGACAGCCGGGTCTCCGGCCCCGCTGGTGGGCGGAGCTGACGCTCGTCGTCCTGGTCTACGCCGCCTATTCGGCGGGCCGACTGCTGGCGCGCGACAACGGGCCGGCCGCCGTCGACAACGGGCTGGCCATCCTCCGCATCGAGAAGGCGCTCTTCCTGAACGCCGAGCATCCGCTCAACCGGCTCTTCACCACCACCCCGGCGCTCGCCGTCCCCGCCGACTTCGTCTACGCCTCGCTCCACTACCTGGTCACCCCGGCCGTGCTCGTCTGGATCTTCCGACGGCGCGCCGCGCTCTACCGGAGCGCGCGGAGCTGGCTCACGGTCTCCACCCTGCTGGGCCTGGTCGGCTTCACCCTGCTGCCCACCTGCCCGCCCCGGCTGCTCGACCCCCGGCACGGTTTCGTCGACACCATGGCGCAGTTCAGCGCGTACGGCTGGTGGGGCGACGAGGCGAGCGCGCCCCGCGGTCTGGGCGAGATGACCAACCAGTTCGCCGCGATGCCGAGCCTGCACGTCGGCTGGGCCCTGTGGTGCGGGGTGCTGCTGTGGCGGCACGCGCGTACCCCGCTGGTGCGGTGGCTGGGCGCCCTCTATCCGGTCGTCATCACCGTGGTGGTGATGGGCACGGCGAACCACTACCTCCTGGACGCGGTCGCGGGTGCGCTGGTGATGGCGGTGGGGGCGCTGCTGACGAAGCCCGCGATGCGGGCGGCGGACCGGGTGCGCGCGGCGGTGACGGCCCGCCGCTCCGGGGCCGCGCCGGTCCCGTCCCCCGTCCACGCGCCGGTCCCGTCGCCGACCCCTTCCCACGGCCCCGCGCACCCCTCCTCCCGTCCCCGCCCGGCCCCGATTGTCAGCGGCGGATGCGAGACTTCCGCGGGTGAGCGATTCCCTGGGCGGCGGACCCGCGACAGCACCTCCGGCACCTCCTCCGCAGACGACACTCCGGCGACGGCTCGCTGAGCTGCGCGGCCCCGCCGTCGCGCCGCATCCGCTCGATGCCCGCGCGCTGGCCGCCCTCGCCGCGAACCCGGGCTGCCGGCGGCGTGCCCTGCTGGACGGCGCCGGGGTCGACAAGGCGGCGCTGGCCGAGGCGCTCGGCTCCCCCGCGCCGTTCGGACAGTCCCAGTTCGCGTTCATGCGGGGGAACGCGTTCGAGGCGAAGGTCAAGGCCGACGGCGGTACGGAGCTGATGCGGCTGCTCTCGGAGCGGCTCGGCGGCCAGGAACCGCCGCCCGCGCCCGGCGAGGTCGCGGTCCCCGATCTGTCGGCGGCCGGCCCCGAGGGGCGGGTGGCGCGTACGGCACTGGCCCTGCGCGAGGCCACGGAGGCCGGCACCTGGGCGCTGCTCGACCATCCGCTGCTGGCCCTGGAGGTGGCGGGCTCGCCCGCGTATCTGGAGCCGGACGCGGTGGTGGTGCGTCCCGACGGCCGCTGGGCGGTCGTGGAGATCAAGTCCTTCCCGATGATCGACGGTTCGGCGGACGCGTCGAAGGTGGGCGCGGCGGCACGGCAGGCCGCGGTGTACGTACTGGCCCTGGAGCGGGTCGCGTCCCGTACGCCGGGGGCGGAGGTGGGCCACCAGGTGCTGCTGGTCTGCCCCAAGGACTTCTCCAACCTGCCGACCGCGTCCGTGGTCGATGTGCGCAAGCAGTTGTCGGTGACACGTCGTCAGCTCGCCCGGCTGACCAGGATCGAGGAGATCGCGGACACGCTCCCCGAGGGCACCACCTTCGACCTGGACCGCTGCTCGGGCGCCGAACTGACCGGCGCGGTGGACTCGGTCGCCGCGGCCTACGCCCCCGAGTGCCTCTCCGCCTGCGAACTGGCCTTCCACTGCCGGGCCCGTGCGCGGGAGAGGGGCGCGGTGGAGGCGCTGGGCCGCAGCGTACGGGGCGAACTGGGCGCCCTGACGACGGTCACCGCCGTGCTGTCGGCGGCCCATGGCGACACGGGCGACCCGCGCGACCCGACGGTCGCGGCGCTCCGCCGGGCGGCGGCGCTGCGGGCGGAGGCCCTGGCGGCGGCCGGGACGGCCGGAGGCGCGGCCGGGCCGGGGACCGGAGCCGTCGCGGACCGCGGGCGTCATCCGGACCGTACGGATGATCCGCGCCCGACGGATGGTCCGGGCCGTACGGATGGTCCGGGCCGTACGGACGATCCGCGCCCGACGGATGGTCCGGGCCGTACGGGCCGTACGGAGGGCTGATGTCGCTGATCAGTACGCTCGCGCGGCTGGAGGCCGTGGCGAGCGGGCAGGCCCAGCCGCTGACCACCGTCCGGCACCGGCGGATCTCCGACCGGCCGCTCGTGCTGGTGCCGTTGACCACGGCGGGCGAGGCGGGCGCACCGCTCGGCGCGCTGGTCGGCACGGACCGGGACGCGCCCCGGCTGCTGACCGTCGCGCAGCCGCGCGACCGCGATCTGCGGTTCGCCTTCCTCGGCGAGCTGGCCGAGGCCGTGCTCCCGCATCTGGACGCGTACGCCGAGGTGGTCGAGCCCGCCGAGCGCGGCGAGACCGACCCGGAGACCGGGAAGCGGGTCAAGGTCGAGGTCGAACTGTGCGTGGACGCGCCGCAGTTGATCGTGCCGAGCCGGCCCGGCATCGACTTCGTACGGCTGCTGGGACGGTCGATGCGGTTCCGGCGCACCGCCGAGGACGACCCCGACACGCCCTACCCCGCGCCGCCGCGCGTGCCGCTGCTCGGCCGCTGGCTGACGCACTACGGCGAGCGCGCCCGGGTGCCCGGCTCCTCGCTGCTGCTCGCGGCGACCGATCTGCTCAACCGTCACTGGGCGACCGGGCAGTCGAGCCTGGAGGACCAGCACCTCGGCGCGCTGCTCGCCTGGATCGATCCGCCCGGGGCGCTGTCGGGCGCCGAGGCGGCGCTGCGGGCGGAGCTGGAGCGGGACAGGGACGGGCAGTTGGCGTGTCCGCCGGCCGGCCCCGCGACGGACCCGGCGTTCGACAACAGACTGCTGGCGCCCGCGATCGAGCGGTACGACCGGGCGCGCCAGGAGCTGGGGGCGGCCGAGGACGGACCGGACGCGGAGGAGCGGCTGGCCCGGCTCACGGCCGCCGAGCGGGACATCCGCGCGCTGCTTCTCGGTGTCCTGCGGCCGACCTGGGACGCGGTGTGGCACGGCCTCGACCTGCTGCGCGCACTGCCGGAGGGGGCGCGGGTGGAGGAGCGCTGGACGCGCGACCGCTGGTCGTTCACCGGCCATCGCGACCGGGTGCGCGCCGGTGAGCCGCCGCAGCCCCGGCGCGACGACGCCGTCACCGCCGCGCAGAAGCTGGCCTCGCGCGAGACGGCACAGGCGCAGCTGGAGGCGGCGGAGGCACTGGACGATCCGCTGGTGCTCGCGGGACGCAGGCTGTCGGGCGAGGCGTTTGTCGGGGAGGTGACGGAGGTGGTGATGGCGTACAGCGAGAGCAAGCGCCCGACCCCCCGTCCGCTGATCACGGTGCGCACCGACGACCGGCCGCATCTCGGCGAGCGTACGAAGGTGTTCCGCTCGCTGGACGGCAAGCCGCAGTCGGCGGAGTTCGTACGGTACGGGGACGACCACGACGGCCCGGACGGCCCGGACGACCAGGACGGCCCGGCGGGCGAGGACGGGGCCGACGGCGGTGCCGGGGAGGGGCCCGGGGCCGGCGGCACGCTCGTGCTGCGGCTGACCGACCGTATGGGCCGGGGCAAGGAGCCCGCGCCCGGCTCCGTGCCGGACAAGGGCGACCGGATCGCCTGGACGCTCTTCGAACACGACCAGCGCGGCGGCCCCAAACTGCCGGACCCGGAGGAGACGCCCTGGACCCATGGCGGTCCTCCGGGCGCGGACGGGACGGAGGGCGCGGAGGGCACGGCCCCGCGCCAGGCTCCGGACCCGGTGACCGAGGAGGACTTCCTGTGACCCGCCCCCTCTCCGGCCCCGCGCCGGACTCCGCGCCCTTCGACCCGGGCGCCGCCGCCACGCGGGCCACCGACGCGATCCTCCGGGACACGCTGCACGGCACCCACCGCGGGGTCGTCGTCGACTCGCCGCCGGGGGCGGGCAAGTCGACGCTCGTCGTCCGGGCCGCACGGGAACTGGCGGCGGCCGGACGTCCGCTGATGGTGGTCGCGCAGACCAACGCGCAGGTGGACGATCTGGTCGCCCGGCTCGCCGAGAAGGATCCCGAGCTGCCGGTCGGCCGACTGCACAGCAATGACCCCGATCCGTACGACAAGGCGCTGGACGAGCTGCCGAACGTCCGGAAGTCCGCGAAGGCGGCCGATCTGGCGGGACTCGACATCGTCATCTCGACCGCCGCGAAATGGGCCCATGTGCAGGGGGTCGAGCCCTGGCGGCACGCCATCGTGGACGAGGCCTACCAGATGCGCTCGGACGCGCTGCTCGCCGTCGCCGGGCTCTTCGAGCGGGCGCTGTTCGTCGGTGATCCGGGACAGCTCGACCCGTTCAGCGTGGTGGGCGCCGACCAGTGGGCGGGGCTGTCGTACGACCCGTCCGCGAGCGCGGTCACCACGCTGCTGGCGCACAACCCCGAGCTGCCCCAGCACCGGCTGCCCGTCTCCTGGCGGCTGCCCGCGTCGGCGGCGCCGCTGGTGTCGGGCGCGTTCTATCCGTACACCCCGTTCCGCAGCGGTACGGGCCACGGGGACCGGCGGCTCGCCTTCGGGGTGGCGTCCGACGGCTCGGGCCCCGACCGGGTGCTGGACGAGGCGGCGGAGTCGGGCTGGGGACTGCTGGAGCTGCCCGCCCGGCGCACGCCCCGTACGGACCCCGAGGCGGTACGGGCCGTGGCCCTGGTGGTGCGCAGACTGCTGGACCGCGGGGGCGTGGCCGTGAGCGAGCGCTCCCCCGGACCGGCGCCGGTGACCGCCGACCGAATCGCGGTCGGCACGGCCCACCGCGACCAGGCGGCGGCCGTCCGGGCGGCCCTCGCGGAGCTGGGGGTGACGGGGGTGGCCGTGGACACCGCGAACCGTCTCCAGGGCCGTGAGTTCGATGTCACCGTCGTCCTCCACCCCCTCTCGGGCCGCCCCGACGCCACGGCGTTCCATCTGGAGACCGGCCGTCTCTGCGTCCTCGCCTCCCGCCACCGGCACGCCTGTGTCGTGGTCTGCCGCGCGGGCGTGGCGGAGCTCCTCGACGAGCACCCGTCCACCGAGCCGGTCCAGCTCGGGGTGACGGTGAAGTTCCCGGACGGCTGGGAGGCGAACCACGCGGTGCTGGCGCGGCTGTCGGAGCACCGGGTGAGCTGGCGGCCGTAGGCCCCCGCCGAGCGGATTCCGCGGGCCCCGCGCGCACCCGGTGGCGCACGCCCCGAACGCCCCCTTGCGGCGGGCGGGACAATGGACGGTGGTCGCAGGGCCTGTACACGTACGAGCAGGAGGAACGAGATGCCGGATCCCGAGCGGAGCGAGCGGCGGCTACGGCCCGCACCGCTGCTCTTCGAACCCTCGGAGGCGGTCGCCGACCCCGAGCACTTCTTCGATCTGGAGTCCCTCGACGACCCCGGGGAGCTGCTGGCCAGAGCGACCGAGCTGACTCTCGCGTTCCGTGCGGCCACCGACCGGGCGGTCGAGTTCCAGGCGGTGGCCGCCGCCCAGCTCGCCGATCCGCGCCGCTTCGACCGGCTCACGACGGAGGACATCGCCCGCCGCGCGGAGTGGACCGAGGACTATGCCAGGAAGATGGTCGAGTTCGGCCGGGACCTGCTGCGCGGCGAGGGCGTCGCGGGTCCCTAGGCCCGGTCCCGGCCTCGGCCGTCAGGCGTACGGCCCCGGTCCCGCCGGGGTCGTACGGCCGGAAACGGCCGGTCCGCGGGCCCGGCGGAGAGGGGCGGGGCGGGGCACGTTCACCCGTCTGGCATATGCCGAGGGGGCAGGTTACCCGTCCCCCGCCCGCGCTGTCCCGGTTTCCCCGAACTCCCCGGGGCCGGGCCGTTACTCGCGGTAGACCTGAATGCCATGAGCGCATGGTTACGAGATGAATCCCCGCCGAGCCCCGGCCCGGCCGACGACGGACGGCGCGCCGACACGTTCGCTCTCCTCCAGGACGAGGGCCATCGTCCCGCCGCGCCGGTCACCCAGGCCGGCGCGGACTGGCTCGCCTCCTCCGGACCGTATCCCCGCTCCACGCTCTCCCACTGGGCCGCCCGGCCGACCGCTCCCGGGGTACTGGCCTGCGGCTCCGTCTTCGACGTGGTGAACGTCCCCTGGGTCTTCGGCCGCCGCATGCTGGACCGGCTGTGGTCCGAGGGGCCCGGTTCGGGGCCGGTCGCCGTACACCGCGGCCGTACGCTCCTCTTCGCCGCGCCGGGCACCGCCCAGCGGCTGCCGTCCCTGCTGTCCTGGGAGGAGTGGGGCGGCGGAGGTACGGAGACCGGCGGCACGGACCCGGCCGCCCCGCCGCCGCTGTTCTGTCACGGCGTGGGCGACGCCGTGACCGTACCGCCGCTCACACCGGGCTCCGCGTCGGCCCCGCGCTGGGTGATCGCCCCCGACACCCGCCATCCCTGGCTGCCGGGGCCCGAGGTGCTCCTCTGGGCCTGTGTACGGGCCGCCCGCGCGAGGGCGGGGACCACCCGCGCCGGCACGGGAACCATCCCCCACCCCAGAGCGGCGGCCATGGTGGAGCTGCTGCCGCAGTCGTGCTCCTGACCACCGGAAACGGGCCCGGTCCGGGCCCGGAACCGCCTCATGACGGCCCCGGAGCGGCCCTCCGTATATCGATTTTTCCTCCCGCCGATCCGGGTGCTAAGGTCTACGACGTCAGCAGGCGCCGCTAGCTCAGTTGGTTAGAGCAGCTGACTCTTAATCAGCGGGTCCGGGGTTCGAGTCCCTGGCGGCGCACCGACGGAAGAGGCCCCTCGCGAGAGCGAGGGGCCTCTTCGTGTTCCAGGGGCCAGAGGAGAGCGGGGGCCCGGGGGGGCGGGGAGTCCCGGAGCGAGGGGCCCCGGGGGGGCGGGGCCCGGAGCGCGAGGGGGGCCTCCCCGGCGTCATGAGCCCGGGGTGACCTTGACCGTCCACGCGCCCCCGGCCGTACGGTCCGCCACCTCGACCTTCGTCCGCTCCCCCGGCACCGTGAACGTCTCGCCGACCCCCAGCGGCGCGTCCGCGAGCGGCGGATACACCGACTGGTCCCAGCAGGCCTGGCTGTCCGGATGGGTGTCCACCACCTCGACCGGGCCGCCGCCCGACGGCGTACCGCCCCGCACCCGGTAGATCAGCACGCCCTCGGAGCAGGTCTGGAGATCGTTGCCGGTCGCTGAGCGGGCCTCGATGGCCAGGGCGGAGTTGTCACCGGTCCTGACGACCGCCAGCCTCGTGCCCGTGGTCCCGGCGACGGACGCCGCGGCGGCGATCGGCTCCAGGCTGAGCAGGCTCGTGCCCGACGGGCCCACGCACCGCACCTGGCTGCGGTCGAGCCAGCCCAGCTTCCACTTGTGCCAGCCGAAGAGATCGGGCGACATCCCGAACTGGCTGCCCATCACATCCCAGTCGCCGACATAGGTGTCCCAGTCGCCCTTGCCGTCCACGGGCCGGTGGTAGAGATCCGGCAGGTCGAAGACGTGCCCGGTCTCGTGGGCCAGCACATTGCGGTCCGGGGGATGGCGCTCGAAGACGGTGACGATGCGCTTGATCTCCGTGCCGTCGGCCTTCATCGGCTGCTCGAAGTTGACCACCTTCGTGGCGTCGGAGTCGACGCCCGGCGCCTCCGGGTCGGCGACCAGATAGACGACGTCGTAGCGCGAGAAGTCGACCAGCGGATCGGCGGCGTTCACCGCGTCCCGCAGATAGGCCGTGCGCCGCGCCGGCTCCCAGTCGCGCCGCATCCCGTACGCGGTCGAGGCGTGCGGCATCCGTGCCCAGCGGAGCTCCGGGTGCGCCCGCAGCGCGAACTTCCCGTACGAGGCCTGGTCGTAGAAGCGGCTGGTGGCCGGGAAGTGATCGGCCGCCAGCTCCGCCGGATCGGGCAGCTTCCTGGAGTCGGGAAAGGAGAGAAAGATCATGACGGCGTCGAGGGCGCGGTCGGGCCGGGGGTAGGACTCGTTCCAGGTGTCGAGGCCGAGGGAGTGGTGGGCGGAGGTACGGGTCAGCGCGCAGGGGCCCTCGGGAACCGCGTCCGCGGCGGGCCCCGTGACCAGGGAGGTGGCGGCGAGCGCCATGAGGGAGGTGCAGGCGGCCGCGGTCCTGCGCAGGCGGGGCCGGTCCACTCCGCCCGGTGGCTGCGGACGCTCCACATCGACCTCCGCTCCGGATTGGGGATACCTCACCCACCCTGTGCCGTTTTACTGCGATACGCCCTGTTCCGCTGCCCCACACGGGTGAGGAGCGTCACGCGTGCCGTCCGACACCCCGACGGGTCACGGAAAGTCACCGGGGATCACGGCGGGGCCGACCGGGCCACAGCCGGGCAGAAACGATCGTCCGGGGGCGGAGCGGCGGTCCGTGACGTTCCCGTCGCGCGGACCGGAGCTGGAACGGCCGCCCGGCCTCCCTCTATGATCGGCACACTTTCCCTGGCCGGCCGTCCCGACCACCCTGTACGACTCTGTACGACACCACTGCACCGCGGGAGCGAGCCGTGAGCGGAACCTCCGAAGGGCCGCAAGGACCGCGTCATACGGCGGTCGCCGCGCACGGCGGCGACCGCCCCCCGGCCGGTGGGGCGGCCCGGCAGCCGGCCGAGGATTTGATTACGGAGCGTCATCTCATCAGTAAAGCTAGCGACATGTCCGTCGACCGGCCCCACAGGCCGGCCGCCCACGGCCACGGACCCGACGGCCGGACCGGCGGTGGCCACGACGGCGCGGACGAGCGCGACTACCGCGCGGCGTTCCAGGTCTCCCAGCTCGCCATGGCCCTCCTCGACGAGGAGGGCACCGTCATCCGCGCCAACGACGCCCTCGCCGCCCTCCTCGGCACCCGGCCCGCCGCGCTCCTCGACCAGTCCGCCGCCGATCTCGTCGATCTCGCCTCGGACGGCCGCACCTGGCACGCCTATCGCGCGGTGCTGGACAGCCGCCGTTCCCCCTTCCGCTGCACCCGGCGCCTGAAGAACCCCGACGGGCGGACGCTCTGGGCCGAGGTCACGGTCGCGCCCGTACCGGAGAGCGGCACGGCGCTGCTGTCGGTCGCGGACATCAGCGACCGCCGTGAGCTCCAGGCACGGCTGCGCCATCTCCAGATGCACGACCCGGTGACCCGGCTGCCCAACCGCACCCTGTTCTTCGAACGGCTCACCGCCGCGCTGGAGACCTCGGCGCCGGACGTCCACGGCGGCGGGACGTACGACGCCGGGGCCTATGCCCAGGGCCCGTACGGCGACGGCGGAGGCAATGGCAGAACAGGGCGGATCGGTCTCTGCTACCTCGATCTCGACGGCTTCAAGGCCGTCAACGACACCCTCGGCCACCGCACCGGCGACCGGCTGCTCGCCGCCGTCGCCACCCGGCTGACCCGGTGCGCCGACCAGGACGGCTACACGCGCAGCGGCGGCCATCTGGTCGCCCGGCTCGGCGGTGACGAGTTCGCGATCCTGGTCGAGGACTCCATCGGCACCGAACAGCTCGCCGATCTCGCCCGCTCCGTACTCACCGCGCTCCAGCGCCCCTTCGACCTGGCCGGGCAGCGGCTCTCGGTGTCGGCCTCGATCGGGGTCGTGGAACGCGCCGCGGAGGGCACCACCCCGACCGGTCTGATGCAGGCCGCCGACACCACGCTGTACTGGGCGAAGGCCGACGGGAAGGCCCGCTGGACCCTCTTCGACCCGGAGCGCAACGCCCACCGGATGACACGGCAGGCGCTGACCTCCCGGCTGCGCCCGGCGGTGGAGCGCGAGGAGTTCGTCCTCCAGTACCAGCCGCTGGTCGGGATGGCCGACGGGGTGGTACGGGGGGTGGAGGCGCTGGTGCGCTGGAACCACCCCCAATTCGGGACGCTCACGCCGAATCGGTTCATCGGGATCGCCGAGGAGGACGGCTCGATCGTGCAGCTCGGCCGGTGGGTGCTGGCCACGGCCTGCCGCCAGGCACGGCGGTGGCAGCTCGACCATCCGGGTGCCCGGCCGCTCTTCGTCAGCGTCAATGTCGCCGTACGCCAGGTGTGGGACTCCGATCTGGTCGCGGATGTGGCCGGCATCCTCGCGGAGACCGGACTCGCGCCGCATCTGCTGCAACTGGAGCTGACGGAGTCGGCGGTGATGGGCTCGGCGGGCCGGCCGCTCCAGGCGCTCCAGGCGCTGAGCGACATGGGTGTACGGATCGCCATCGACGACTTCGGGACGGGCTACTCGAACCTCGCGTACCTCAGCAGGCTGCCGGTCTCGGTGCTGAAGCTGGACGGCTCGTTCGTCCGGGGCTTCCGCTACGACGAGGGCGTCCATCCGAACCCGGCCGACGAGACGATCGTGGAGGCCCTGGTCCAGCTCGCCCACCGGCTGGGGCTGACGGTCACCGCGGAGTGCGTGGAGACCTCGGGCCAGGCGGCCCGGCTCCAGCGGATCGGCTGTGACACGGGGCAGGGCTGGCTCTTCTCCCGCCCGGTGGCGCCCGAGCGGATCGCGGAGATGATCGCGGCCGCCCCGCCCCGGGCCTGACCGAGGCCGTCGCCCCGGACCTGACCGAGACCGTCCCGTGGGCATGACCCGGGCCGTCCCGTGGGCCTGACCGAGACCGCGTGAGGGAGGGGCTCCCGGGGGTCATGGCATGTCCCCCGGGAGCCCCTCCATGGCGTGTTCACCGACGCGGTGTCCGCCCACGAGATGTGCTGCCCACGGGAGGTCACTTCCCCGAGGACTGCCACAGCGTGAGGACCAGCGCGGTGCACGAGGTCACCGCGGCCAGCGACGGCAGCGGCCAGCGCGTGCGCTCCAGCGCGTCGAGACGCTCCTCGTGTTCCCCGAGCGCCTTGTCGGTCTGATCGGCACGCTGGAGCAGCAGCGCCAGATCGCCCCGGGTGGTGGCGAATCCGACATCGACGGAGCGGTGCAGCCGCTCCAGTTCCAGGGCGATGTCCTCGGCCTCGGACCGGGTCATACGGGCCCCTCCTCAGATACGGGGGACGCGCAGCCGGTCCCAGCTCGCGCGGCCCGGAACGCCGTCGGCCGCGCTGCCCCGGTAGCCGAGCACGCGCTGCCAGGCGGCGTACGACCGGCCGTCGGCCTCGGTCCAGACCGGCCCGGGGCCGATCGTGTACCGGCCGCAGCCCTCGGCGACCAGCCGCTTGCCGACGGCGGTGATCAGCGGGCTCCTCCTGCCGGGTACGAAGAAGGCGGCGCCGGGGAAGGGCTCGTACGCGGACGGCACGGGCCCGGCGGGCGTGGCGGGCCCCGGCGGCCTGGCAGGACCGGCGGGTGCCGCCCCGAGGCGGGCCCCGATCCGGCCCCGCATCCCCGCCATCGAGAACGACGGATCGATCTTGCGCCGGGTCCACTCCTTGTGCCCGATCACGCTCCGCGCCGACCAGCCGTGCGCCCGGCACAGCGCGGTGGACAGCCGCTCGACGGCGTCGAGTTGGGCAGCCGGGTACGGATCGCCGCCGTTCCCGAGGTTCTCGATCTCGAAACCGTAGAACCGTGCGTTGCCGTCGGTCGTGTCGGGGCCCGGCGCGGGCGGCGGCGCTTCGGCGAGGACGGCGGCGAGGACGGCGGCCGAGCCGCTGCCCGCGTGGTTCGTCCGGCCGTGTCCGAGGAGATGGACGGTGCCGTCCTTGGCGACCAGGCCGGCGCAGAGCGGGCCGGGCAGGGCGGAGGTGCCCGAGCGGCAGAGCGCGAGGCTGTCGACGCCCGCGGTGTGGTGCAGCATGACACCGTGCACGGGGCCCCAGGGGCCCCGGTGATCACGGTTGTGGGTCTTCCAGTCGCCGTGCTCGGCGACGCGGACGCCCTCGCCGCGCAGGGCGCGGGCGAGAGCGTCGGCGGACAGCGGTGTGGCCATGGTCGGGGACCTCACATCAGGGGAGTCACGGTCACGAATCGGTTGGTGAAGGTCGCGGTGTTGGTGGTGGCGGCCGACTTGTAGGCGGCCGTCGCGGTGCAGACGGCTCCGGCCGTGAGCCCGTTGACCTGGAACTGGGTCGACGCGGAGCACTGGTTGGTGCCGCTGACGATCGCCGCGCGCGTGTCCGCGGCGGCGAGGGTGAGCGTCGTACCGGTGCGGATGTTCGCCGACATCAGACAGGCCACGGCCGCGCTCCCGCTGATGCGCGCGCCCACCGAGACGAGGACCGAACCGGAGGGCGGGGCGGTGAAGGTGACCGCCGTGGGGTCGCCGGTGGAGCCGGTGAGCGTCTCGGAGTAGGCGGTGGCCGCGAGGGTGCCGGCCGTGGTGTTGGCCTTGTGCACGGGGCCCGGGACGACCGGCTGCCACTGGCCCCCGGTGTAGTGGACGTAACGGCCGGGGCTGGTGAGCCAGACGAGCATGCCGGCGACCGGCGCGGTGACCTTGGCGTCGCGGGCGGCGGCGTCGGCGAAGCGCAGCACGGTGCGGCCGTCGACGGCCTCGGCGAGGGACTGGATATGGAGCGGGACATTGGCGGCGTCGGCGGCCTGCGGGTAGGGCAGATTGCCGAGCGGGGTGAGCAGGGCCATGCGAGGACCTCCTGCGGTGCGCGGGGCCGGAACAAGGACAGGAACCTACTTTCGAAACACGCCCTAGCCGTCGCGGGAGGGCGGGAGGACGCCCGGGTCCGTTCCCTCGTCGCCCGCGCGCGCGGCGGGGCTGTCCACCAGGACAGGGGGTTCCGGGACCACGGGTCCGTCCACGGGCGGTTCCACCGGGTCCTCGCGCGGATCGAGCGGCGGATCGAGGGGCGGGACGGAGGGCGGGGCGGAGGGCTGCTCGCTCACGTCGTGCCTCCTGTCGCCCTCAGCAGGGCCCGGTAGTCGGCCTCGCCCGCCAGCAGTTCGGCGAGCGTCCCGTACTCGGCCGTGACCTGCGCGTATGTGCGCTGTGTCCCGTATGCCGGGTCGAGCGGCCCGTCGGGACTCAGCCCCACGTCCCTCGGCACCCCGTTGTACGACGTGCCGCGCAGCGTCAGCGTCTGCTGCGGCGCGCTGCCCGCGGTACAGGCGGTGCGCGTCCCGACCACCCAGGCGAGCGTGTCGAGCCGTGCCCCCGTCGTGTCCACCACCCTTACGGCGTCGCCGAGTTGCACGCGTGGATCGTGCAGGATCTCGACCTCGCCCAGCACGGGGACCGGATAGCGGCCGGCGTTGAGCATGGTCTGGGCGAGATCACTGGCCGTGGCACTGTTCTGGACCCACTCGGAGGCGGGGGCCGTGTACTGCTGCCTGCCGTAGTACCTCTGGCTGTCCGGACTCCACCAGGCCGCCTGGCGCTGCTTCGGATCGGCGCTCGCCTTCAGGGAGTAGATCCGTACCGAGGGCCTGCCGTCCTTGGTGACCGTCCAGAGGGGCACGGACCCGGTGTTGGTGAAGCGCGCGACATAGGTGGGACCCTCGCGGCGGCAGCTCACCGTGACCACGCCCTTGACGGCCGTGCCCCCGGTCTCCGCGGTGCCGAAGCGCACGCCGTGCCCGGTGAACACCGCCGAGTCGTCGGTCACGACCAGCGGTCCGATGTCGAACTCGTCCTCGGCGACGGCGTACGGGACCTCCACCGACGCGCCGGGGGCGATCCTCCGTACCTCCGTGTCGTCCACGACGCTGCCGGCCGTGCTGTCGACACCGCCCCAGTCCTGGTAGGGCTGTTCGCAGTGGTTGCGGCAGGCGTCGATCTCCTCGCCCACGGTCAGCGAGGCGATGTCCCTGCGGGTGGTGACGGTGAGCGCGGGCTCGGCGGGCACCCGGGCGAACCGGGAAGGACCCCGCCAGTGGAAGACGCCCTGCTCGTCGAACTCGGCCGTGGACATGCTCGCGCGCGCGATCTCCGTGATCACGTCCCACTGCGAACCCGACACCTTGGGCATGTTGTAGACCGGCAGCGCCTCGGCGTCGAGCACCGCGCCCTTGGTCCATCTCCCCTTCTGCTCCCAGTCGTCCCGGGTGAAGGAGGGGATGTCGGCCGCGACCCGGTCGGTCACCTGGAGGCACTCCACCGCCATGTCGGTGGCCAGATCGACCCGGTACAGCTCCGCACGCGGCTGGGCGGCCGACGGGTCGACATAGCTGCCGAGGCCTCCGGCGAAGTACGACCCGTCGGGTCCGGTCAGCCGGGGCTGTACGACCGGCAGCACCGTGGTCCCCGTCGACCGGGTGTCGACCAGCACCCCGAGGTGCCATCTGCCCCGGAGAGCGGCCAGCTTGCTGTAGGTCCACTCGAAGTACCAGCCCGCGCCCGACTGCGTACCGGAGTAGATCCGGAACGTCCCCGCGGCGATGTCGAGGACCCCGCTCAGATAGCCGTACGCCCCGCCGCTGCGGTCGAACACCGCCTTCATCTCGATCTTGTTGCCCTTGGCCAGGGCGGTGTTGACCCAGCATTCGAGCAGGAAGACCTTGCCGGGGGTGACGAACCGCGAGCGCGGCATCCAGGAGGCGGTCAGCCCGGCGGCCCTCGGCATCAGGGCCATCTCGAAGGGCGCGCCCTCCCGTATCCAGTCGTAGTCACCGTTCCAGGGCACGTTCTCGGGCTGGCCGTAGGTCGCGTTGACGCCGCCGTGCAGTGAGGCGTAGAGCGCGGTGAAGGCGTCGGCGTCGGTCTCCGCCAGCGGCGCGCGGGGCGGCGGGCAGGTGTGGATACCGCCCTGGCGCAGCAGTTCGTCCACGCACCACGGGGCGGAGGCGATACGCCGTCCTGTCAGGACCCCGTGGTACGGACGGGGCAGTGAGGCGGGTCCGCGCAGCCGCTCCGCGCCGTCCAGGGCCTGGACGGTGACGGTGTCACTGCCGGACGCCGCGGTACGGGACCGTACGGTGCCGCGGAAGGCCGGCAGCGTACGGCCGTTGACTCCCGCCGCGTGCACGACGGACTGCCCGGGGCGTACGGCGTCGCCCGTCGCGCGGCCCGCCCAGGCGGAGTACAGGCGCGGGGCCGGCTCTCCGTCGCGGCCCGCGAGCTGCGCCTCGAACTGCGCCGAGGCGCTGCCGCTGAACGCCCTCACGGCCTCCGGGAGATCGGTGCTGTAGGCGCGCTCGACCTTCCAGGACTGGATCTGCTCCCCGAACTCCCGGCCGCCGAGGCGGGTCGAGTGGACGGGGGTGCGCTCGGGAGCGGCCAGGGCGGCGTCGAGCCGCTCGTCAGAGGACTGCACCGGTCACCTCCACAAGATCGATGCTGATGTTCCGGTAGGGGAGCCGGGAGGCCGGCACATCGGAGCAGCCGGTCACGGCCATCGCCGGGCAGCCCTCGCCCAGCGCGAGTGCCACCGGCTCCTCGCCGATGGTCAGACAGGCCCCGGCGAGCCCGGTCGTACCGGTGGCGCCGGGACCGCCGACGGGAGTGACGAAGGCGGCGCCCTCGGGGGCCGTCCCCGTGACCGTGGGTCCGGTGGCGGACACGGTGGCCAGATGGCCGCCGTCCCGGTCCTTCCAGTCGAGCTGGGCGACGCACACGCCGGGGTCCCAGTCCGGCGGCAGCAGCCAGGAGACCCGCATGGCCGGCATCACCGGCCAGCCCGGCCAGGCGCCGTGCCGCCAGCCGATCCGGGTGGCCGGGTCCTCGCAACTGCCGAGCACGACATCGTCGACGGACGGGGTGACGGTGAACGACCCCCGTGCGGTGAACCAGTGGTCGGTGCTGCCGGGGAGGGCGCTCTGTCCGGCCGCCTGGTACGGGTCGAGCAGATTGACGGACGCCGGGTCGAGAACGGCGACGGACCGGCCCGCGTACACCGCGCGTCCCAGCATCCCCGGGCCGTTGACGCGCCGCGCGAGCCGCACCAGATGGTCGGCGTCGGCGGGCTCCAGCCACTCCCAGGAGAACTTGAGCCTGCGGGTGGTACGGGCGGGCGCGACGGCGGTGATCTGGCCCTCCAGCGATGTGAACTCACTGACCTGGAGTTCGGCGCTGCGGTCCCAGCTCTTCGCCTGGGTCGTGATCTCCCGCAGCAGTCCCGGCTTGCCTATCCAGAGATTCCTTGCCATGTCCGTTCTCACCTCCGGGCGAGCTTGCGCTGTCCGACGAGGACGGCGCGGGCGATGGTCTGGGAGTCCACCTCGACCTGGACGGGCCGCTCGGCGAGCCGCTCGACGGCCTCGGCGAGCCGGTGCAGCGCGGCCCCGCCGCCGGGGTGGTGGCCGAGCATGCGCTCCAGCCTGGAGAGCGGGATGACGGCCTCGGACTCACCGCCCTCGCCGATGAGCGCGAGCCGGCCGCCGGAGCGGGCCTCCACGATGCCGCCGTCGGCGAGCTGCGGCACGGGTATCCGGGGGAGGTTGAACTGGAAGCCCTTGCCACCGATGACCGGCACCCAGTCGGGGACCTTGAACTTGACCTGGTTGAGCCCGCTGATCAGGGCGTTGAGTCCGCGCACCAGCATGCGGGTGGGCGTGAGGAAGGCGTTGACGACCCCCTTGAAGAGGGGCTCCAGGAACCTGGCCGCGGCCGAGGCGGAGCTCCTCATCGCGCTCCACGCGGCGGTGAAGCCCTTCTTCGCCACCGCGACGACCTTGTCGACGCTGACGAACCGGGCGATCAGCGGCGTGAGCAGCGTCATGATCAGCCCGAACGGACTCGCCGCCATGGCGAGGTTGAGCCCTCGCTGCGCCAGCGACGCCCCCTTGAGCCCGCTGCCGAGGCCGCTCATGGACTTCCCGCCCCGGTCGGCGTTCTTGCCGGCCTTCCCGACGGAATTCTCGACGGCGTCGGCCTGCCGCTTGACGTCCTGGAGGGACTGTCTCGTGCGGTCGGCGGCGCCCTTGAGCCTGCCCAGGGAGGACGTGAACCTGTCGGTGCCGGTCCTGGCGGTCCCGAGCCCGCCGCCGACGGAGGTGAGCGTCCCCCGCAGCCGGCCCACGGCGGTACCGCCGGTGTTGACGGCGTTCATGAGCCGTGTCATCGCCGTGCTCGTCGTACCGGTGCCGGTGCGGAACCGGTCGAGACTCACGGTGGCGTTCATGAGGGATTGCTTCAGCTTCATGGGTGAATTCCTCCTCTCTTTCAGGAAAGGGCGGCCGCGAGCAGATTGACCCGCCTTTCCAGCAGGGTGACCTGGCTGGTCGTTCCGGAAAGATCGGGAGAGGAGTCCATATGACGAATCTGCTGTCTGGCCACGTTGGACCTGGTGTCCATACGGGACACCCTCCTTTCCAGCGCCTGAATACGGGTGTGGGAGTTACGGATCTTGCTGTGCGCGCCGGTGGTCAGATCCTGGAGGCGCGCGATTCCCTTTTCCATTCTTTCCAGTCGCGCTCTCGCGTCGGCGATCTCCCGGGCGCGTCGCTGCCGCTCCTCGGCGGCGACGCGCCACATGAAGCCGAACCTGTTGCGCTCGACGTCGTACCGCTTCAGAAAGGCGTCGATGGCCGGCTCAAGACTGAGCAGCGGGGCCAGTTCGAGCTTCACCACCGTAAGGGCGGTGACCAGACCCAGGAATTCCGGGTCCTTGACGGTCTCCCAGAGGCTGCTCGCCGTCTCCTTCTTGACCCAGGATTCGGTCGCTATCGCCTCGGGGTCCGCCTCGAAGGCGACGTCCTTGATCTTCTGCGCGTCCGCTTTTCGCCCGAGATTCTCCCTCATTTCCTGGACTTCGGCGTCGAGTTGCGCGATTGTCTTGTCTGCCATCACTCCTCCTGCGGTGGCGGAGTTGCTACGATTCCCGCATGAATCTTGCGACCGTCGCGGCCTGTGCCGAGATACTGATCGGCGTGGGGGCCGTCCTGTGGGGAACACTGCTGACGCGCTCGTGCCGGCACGAGCACCGCAGGAGCCGGACGGTGGAAATGGAGATACTGGACCGGATAGAACTGTCGGCGGGCACCTCCTACCGTCTTTCGCCGGTCGAGGGACGGACGAACGGTCCGGGAACGGAGCCGCCGTGGGTGGCGCTGACACCACGGAAATTCGGGGACCGCGCTTTTCCGGACGGTGGGACGGTGCTCGTCGACTACGACCCCGGGCAGCCGGCGTTCTGCTATCCCCCGGGCGCCTATCCCCGGCTCAGGCTGTGGCCTCTGGCACTGGCCGCGGCCGCGGCCGGAATCATCACCCTCACCTTCGGCCTGATCAATCTCGTATGACGGCTGTGACGGCTGTGACGGCCGTGGCGGCGGGTCCGCTGTGCGCTGGCGGCCGTCCACCGGCCGCGCGATGCCCGCGCCGTCAGGAGAAGAACAGCGCGAGATCGGACGCATCCGGCGGGTCGGGCGCCGCGGCGGGTGTGCTCCCCGCCACCGCGCCGGAGGCGTCTCCCGGACGGGGTAGGGGCTCCGGGGCGTCGGGCGGATCGGCGTCCTCGTCGCGGTTGACCGCGGCGAACATCCAGTTGGCCTCGGCGAGCCGGTCCACCGCGTGGGCCAGGAGATGGTCCGTCACCGACCAGTCGGCCGCCTCGCCGTGGAGGTCACGGGCGAGGGCACTCTCGCGCGGCAGATGGCGGACCAGTACCGCGACGCGCCGCGACGAGAGCCGGCCGCGGTGCCAGTCCAGCAGGTCTGTGCCGTAGTACCGCAGCAGGTCGGCCTCCAGGGCCTCGGCGTGCTCTTCGATCAGCTCGCCGAGGCCGAGTCTTCCCCCAGGCCGAGCCCGGTCTCCTTGCCGTACGCCTCCAGGATCGCCGCGATGTCCTGCATCGTGACGTCGTGCCGCTCGAAGCGGAGGAACTGCCGGTCGCCGAGCAGGAGCCGGAGCAGTCCGTCGACGTCGTTGTCGTCGAGATCGCGCAACTGGCGTGCCGTGGCACGGGTCAGCTCGGTCGGCAGCTCGAACGTGTCGTCGTCGAGGTCGAAGGTCCAGGCCCGGCCGAGCGCTTCGAGACGCTGGGCACGCGCGGCGTTCACATTGAATCCGGTCATCCGAGACTCCTGTTCGCGGAGAGGGACAAGAAGGACGAGGGACAGCAGAGGAACAGCAGAGGGAAGAAGGGGGAGAGAAGAGGGACACGGGCGGTGCCCGGCGTGCGCCCGTGGGGCACACCGGGCACCACGGAGAGCGGGGCTCTACGCGTAGGCCGCGTCCTTCATCAGCCAGGTGGCGAGCGGGAGGGTGGTGTCGTCCTGCGCGTACGCCGTGAACGTGACGCCGAGCTTCATCGCGCCCGTGCGGGTCATCGAGATCTCCTCGGTCTCGGTGACCTGTCCCCGCGGGATGACGAAGCGGTACGTGACGTCCCCGGCGCCGTTGCTGTCGGTGAACTCGAAGCCGAGCTGGCGCTCGTCCGCCTTGGGATTGGCGGAGAGGTCGTACTTGTACGTACCGGCCGCGGCCGGGGAGGCCAGGAGCGAGGTGGCGCCGCCGCCCATGAAGAAGGGCAGGGTGTTCTTGTTGATCTGGAGGAGCTGGAACTTCACGGTCAGCTCACGGTCGGAGTAGATGTAGCGCAGCGCGCTCACCGACTGCCAGCCGTCCACCTGGTCGATCTTGTCCTTCTTGCTGAGCTTGATGCCGTCGGTGGTGGTGTAGCCCAGCTCGGTCCAGCCGGTCCACGCCACGGTGGTGTCGATCGGGGCGGCGGGAGCGCCGGTCCCTCCTGACGGCGCCACCAGCACCTTGCCGGTGCCTGCGACGCGGATCTCCTTGCTGCTGTTGGGACCGGTAGCCATGCGAACTCCTTCTGAGGCGAGGGGAGACAGGGTGCGGGCCCGCCTACGCGGGCCGGATCGAGAGCCGGACCGTCGAGAGATAGCGATGACCGGCCGGCCGGTTGTAGTCGGGCAGCCAGCGGGGCCCGTCCGCCTCCGCGACATCGGTGACGGCGGCCGTGCCGTACCGCGTACCGGCCAGCTCCAGGACACAGGCGCGCGCGGCGAGGGCCACGGTATGGGCCGTCGTCTTGTCCGGGCCGTAGACCTCCAGGTCCAGCAGCGGCTGGTCCAGATGGAGATCATCGACCCACGCGCCGCCGACACGGGAGACGAGGACGGCCTTCTGCGTGCCGTCGAACCCGGCGGGCGGGCGGTTGTCGACCGTGGTGCCGGCCAGTTCGGGCCGGTCCTCCAGAAAGTCGACGACAAGCCGTTCCGCGTCGGGAAAGTTCAGAACACTCACATGGACGCTCCCTTCGGAGGGGCGGATGGGATGTGATTCCGGGCAACACGAAGCGGCAGGACCGCCGCCCCTGGGAAGGGGCGCAGCTCTGCCGCTGCCTCAAGTGTGATCGAGGGTGTCCGATCCCGCAACTCACCTGTGGACAAAGGGAGTTGGGGACACCGGACAACGGAGGAGGGCCCCACCGTCATCCGGTGGGGCCCTCCGGGCTCCCGCGCTCAGGAGCCGACCCGCCCGCGGTGGACCGCCCGTTCCGCCGCGAAGACGTCCTCCAGCCGGTAGAGCAGGCGTCTGCCCTGCCGTCCCGCCGCCGTGAGGTGCCCGAGCTGGACCCACTTGCGGATGGTCGCCGGCGACACCGCCACCTCCGCCGCGGCGAGGTCCCCCGAGATCAGTGCCGTACTCATGGCGCGTCCCCCTCCAGCCTCATGACGCGTCCCCCTCCAGCGTGTGGCGGCAGACGGGGTTCACACAGATCACGGCCGCCCGCTCGGGGAACGCCCGCAGCGACACGGAGTCGCAGACGGGACACCGTCCCGCGACCCGGACGAGCTGCTCGGGATCGCCGAGCGCCCGCGCGCAGCGGCGCGCCATCCGGCGGGTCTCGTCCTCGACATGCGCGGCCAGGTCCGGCAGCGCGTCGATCCGCTCCAGAAGTCCGGCGATCCGGCGCAGGCGCACGGGTACGGGCGCGGCGGCGACCCGGCGCAGGCCCAGCCGTTCCCGTACGGCCTCCTCCAGCTCCACCACCCCGTCGGTGATGTCACGGAGGGCGTCCGACACATGGAGCCGGACCGGAGCGACGGTGCCGGCGGCCGGCGCACCGCCGCGCCGCTCTCCCGGGCCGCGGCCCGGACCCGGGACCAGTTCCTCGACGAGTTCGGGAAGACTCCGGATCAGTGAGGCGATCCACAGTGCGCCGCCCCCGCCGGTCACACCGTCCCGGCCGGTCACACCGTCCCCGCCCGTCACACCGTCCGCCTTACCTCACGGCCGTTGCGCCAGAGGCGCCCGCCGCTGACCCCGTCGAACCAGGTGTGCCGGGGGTCGACGACGGCCTCGCACTCCTTCCGGATCGGACAGTGATTGCAGGCGCGCAATACCGGTTCGGCTTCCGACGCGCTCCTGGTGAAGACGGACCGCTGAGGCAGATGGGCGCAGGCGGCTGCCCTGCGCCAGTCGAGTTGATCATTCCTATAAGAGAAACCCGAGGTCACGGCGGCTTTTGCCGCCGTCGTCCGTGGAGACACGTGCAACCCCTCCCCATGTATGGGAACATTTGTTCGACAGTTGCGAACGCCCGCTCAGAGTTACATGGTGCGAGCGCGTGCGCAAGCGACTACGCTCCGTCGTGGAGGTGACCGCCCATGCCCTGCTTCCCGTGTGCCGGCCGCGCCGCGTACGGCATCCGCACAACTACGCGCGAGCGCGCACACCTCTGGATGCGCGCGCGATCGGTACGCTGTCCCGGCGACGAGGGGAGAGCGACAACATGGGAACAAGCTCGTGGGCGGGTGCCCGTAACGAGCCGGGCTTCCGCGGCGGTGACGGCGTCAGAAGTCGCGCCGACGGACTGGAGGCGTTCGCCGGCTGGGTCGAGGCGCTCATGCGCCGCCGGGGATACGACATCGACAGTCCGCGCGGCGGCGGCAAGTCGAAGCTCGCCGACGACGCGGGGGTGCACCGGGCCGCGGTCAGCCGTCTGCTCCAGCGCCAGAGCATGCCCGATCTGGAGACGATGCGGCGGCTCGCCGGGGTACTGGGGGTGCCGCTGCGGGACATGCTGATCCGCTCGGGACGGCTGTCCGAGGACGATCTGCCGGTCGCGTCCCGGCAGCAGTCCGACACGGCGGACGACTCCCCGGAGCTGAGTCCGGAGGAGGCCGCACGGAGAATGGGAGTACCTCCTGAACTGCGGGAGGTCTTCGTCAGGGTGGTGAAACAGTTTCTGCCGCAACGCGGTTAGGGTCATTCGTTCGGATCAGGCCGGACCGGGGAGCGGGGGCCGGAACGGTGCCGGGGCACGCGAGCCCGGCGCGATCCGAACGAGAGGCCCTGGGCCCGGGGGGCTGGCTCGGCAGCCCTGTGGGGGGGCATGAGGGAGGGCACGGATGGCCAACGAGGAGAACGGCGGTGCTGGTTCCGGCCAGCAGGACCGCGTCGCCATGCTGCTGGGCGCCTTACTGATCGAACTCGGCCAGAAGGTCCAGCGGGCCGGCGTCGAGAGCGTCCATATCCTCACCGACGAGGACATCGAGCGTGATCAGGTGCTCTGGTACCGCACCGGCTGGGACGAGCACGCCCGCGCGGCCGATCCGCGGCGGCCCGGGGCCGCGGGCCACCCGGACACGGAGGACTTTCCCGTCCCGCCGGGCCGGCTGATCCGCTTCCCGGACCAGCCGTCCGGGGGCATCCCGCCCGAGCCGCCCCTGCCGCCCCGTGCCCGAGGGTATGAGTACGGGCAGCGGCCAGGACAGGAGCACGGGCAGGCTCAGCAGGGGCACGGACAGGCTCAAGGACCGCCGCACGAGCGGCCGTCGCCGTTCTCGGGCGGCGGCGCGGGCGACGCGGACGTACGCGATCTGATGCCGCACCGCCCCCGGCCCCGCCGCGCGCGGGAGCACGGGGACGAGAGATGAGCGCCGGCGCCGCCGCTCGGACGGTCCGTCAGACGGGCAGGGCGTAGGCGTCCGCGATCAGTTCGTAGCTGCGCAGACGCGCCTCTCCGCCATGGGCGTTGGCGGTGATCATCAACTCGTCGGCACCCGTGCGCTTCTGGAGGTCGTTGAGGCCGTCGCGGACGGCGTCCGGGGTGCCATGGACGATATTGGTGAGCCAGGTGTTCACGAACTCCTGCTCCAGGGAGCTGAACTGATACGCCTCGGCCTCCTCCGGGGTCGGCACGAGACCCGGACGGCCGGTGCGCAGCCGCACCATGGAGAGGGCGCCGGTGAGGACCTGGCGGCGGGCCTCGCGCTCGTCGTCACAGGCCAGCGCCGCGACCCCGATCAGCGCGTACGGGGCGTCCAGCACCTCGGAGGGGCGGAAGCTCTCCCGGTAGAGATCGAGCGCCGGGATCGTGTTCTGCGCCGAGAAGTGGTGGGCGAAGGCGAAGGGCAGCCCCAGCACACCGGCCAGCCGCGCGCTGAAACCGGACGAGCCGAGCAGCCAGAGCGGCGGACGGGCGGCGGGGCCCTGGACCGGCCCCGGGACCGCGTGGATACGGGAGTAGGGGTGGCCGTCGGGGAAGTCGTCGTCCAGGAACCGGGTCAGCTCGGCGAGCTGCTGCGGAAAGTCGTCGGCGCCCTCGTTCAGCCGGTCGGAGTGGCGCAGGGCCGCCGCCGTGGCGCCGTCGGTGCCCGGAGCGCGCCCGAGGCCCAGATCGACCCGGCCCGGGGCGAGCGCCTCCAGCGTGCCGAACTGCTCGGCGATCACCAGCGGCGCGTGGTTGGGCAGCATCACCCCGCCGGAGCCGAGCCGGATGCGCTCGGTGTGGGCGGCGAGATGGGCGAGGATCACCGCGGGCGACGAGGACGCGACCCCCGGCATGGAGTGGTGCTCGGCGACCCAGTGCCGGTGGTAGCCCCTGCTCTCGGCGAGCCGCGCCAGCGCGACGCTCGTACGGAGCGACTCGGCGGCGGTGGAACCCTGGCCCACCGTGACCAGGTCCAGCACGGAGAGCGGTACGGGCGCCGCCCCCTGTGCCGTACCCCGAATCGCGTCCGTCGTGCCTCGGCTCGTGTCGTGGTCGTCCACCGGTCTGACCCTTCTGCGCGGAAGTGCGTACACGTGTACAGAAGGGGTGCAACAGGAGGGGCTCTCCGGTTATTCCTCACCGCCGCCCCGCCGCGTGCTACTCCCTGCTCGCGAACAGCGTGCCCAGCTTCGGCGCCCACACCTTGCGCTGCGCCAGCCGCAGCCCCTCCCAGACCGAGACCTGGTTGGCGGTCAGGACCGGCTTCCCGAGGGCCTCCTCCAGCTCGGGCACATACGCCGCCGTGTGCAGGGCCGTGTCCGGGAGCAGCACGGCCTGCGCCTCCGGGTGGTCGCCCGCGCGGGCCAGCGCCAGCACCTGGTCCCACTCCCAGGTGCCGACCTCGGCCGCGGTGATGATCCCACTGGCCCGGTCCGCGACCACCTCGATCCCGGCCGACTTCAGGAACGCGGTGAAATGGCCGGTGACATCCTCCGGATAGGTGGCCGCGACGGCGACCCGCTCGAAGCCCAGTTCCCTCGCGGCGTGGACGAAGGCGAACGAGGTGCTCGACGCCGGCAGCCCGGCGGCCCTGGCCAGGGTCCGCGTCTGCTCGTGGGCGCCCTCCCAGCCGTAGACGAAGCTCCCGCTCGTACAGGCCCAGACCACGGACTGGGCGCCCGCCAGCCGGAGCTCCGCCACCCCTTCGGCCAGCCGGTCCGGCGAGCCCATCTCGATCAGCGCGTCGACCCGGTGGGCATCCTCACCAATATCGGTGTGGACGACGGCCAGCCGGATGTCGATGCCGAACAGCGCCTCCATACGGGGATAGTCGTCCTCGGCGGAGTGTCCGGGGTAGAGGAATCCGACGGTGGTCATGTCCAGCCTTCCTACTCATCGGGCAGCGGCTCCGGAAGGGACTCGTGCGGCGGTCCTGGCAGCGGCTCCACGGACGGTTCCGCCCGTGACGACGGCTGCGACGACGGCTGCGGGGCCTGCGGGGCGGCCTGCGACGCGGGCGTGGCGGGGCCGGGGGCCGGGGCCACGGGACCGGCCGGCCCCATCGGCCCGATCGGGGCGACCGGCCCCATCGGCACCACCGGCGGCAGGGCCTGTATCGAGGGGATCGGCGCGACCGGAACGGCCGGAGCGGCCGACGGACCGGCCGAGACCGACGGCGCGGACGGGACAGGGGGCAGCGCCGGGGCCGTCGGCGGCGGCGGGACGGGCAGGACCGACACGTCCCGTGTCTCCTGCGTCTCCTGCGCTCCTCGCATCTCCAGCACCTCCCGTGCCTCTCCGGCCTCCTGCGTCTCCCGCGTCTCCTGGGCGCCGCCCGCCTCGCGCCGGTCGAGCAGCAGCCCCTGGTAGGGACCGACCGCCCGCGCCCCGAGCCTGCGCAGTGCCGCCCACATCGTCACCTGGTTGGCGGACAGCACCGGCATCCGCAGCTCCGCCTCCAGCTGCGGAATCGCGTCGTACGTCGGCAGATTCGTGCAACTGATGAAGAGCGCGTCCGCCGACCCGACCACGGCCTCCCGCGCCATGTCCACGACCGAGCGGTACGGCACCTTCCAGATGTGCCGCGTCAGCCCCAGAAAGGCGCGCCCAGTCACGGTTACCCCGACCTCCGCCAGATAGTCCTCCAGTGCCTGGGTGACCGACTCCGTATAGGGCGTGACCAGCGCGATCCTGCTGGCGCCCAGCTCCTCCAGCGCCTCGACCAGGGCGCCCGTCGTGGTGAGCGACGGCACCTCACCGGCCCGGTTCATCGCCTCGCACATGGCGCGCTCGCCCGCCGGTCCGCCGACGAAACTGCCCGACGTGCAGGCGTACGCGATGACCTCGGGCTCGGACGCGCCGAGGGCCCGCACCGCCTCGCCGAGCGTCTCGTGCTCGCTGACCAGCCTGGCCAGATCGAGGGAGACCTCGACGGGGACATAGGGCGTCCTGGTCACCCGCAGCGAGATGTCGTCGGGCACCCAGCGCCACAATTCGCGGTCAAGGGCGAAATCGAAAGGGGCGACCACACCCACTCCACGCTGCGGTTGTGGTCCACCCAGAAAGGAGACGTGCAAGACGGGCCCCCTTAGCCTGTTATTGACGACGGTAAGAGCCAGGTGCAAGCGTGGTCAATCCGCACATCTCAGACGTTGCACGGATTTTCCCCGGTGGAAATCATTCGCACCATCAGACCCGTCCGACCGGTTCCGGCAGAAGGGCTCCTCGCCATGCCAGCACCCACCCTCCTCGTACTGGAGGCGGATCCTCCCCCGCGGCTCGGCCGGCTCACCGGCAGGGCGCGGATCCGCCACTGCGACGAGAACGGCCTCGCGGCGCAACTCCCGCACGCCGATGTTCTGCTGGTGTGGGACTTCACCTCCGACGCGGTACGGAACGCCTGGCCGGGAAAGGGCCCGAGGCCCCGCTGGGTGCATACCGCGAGCGCGGGCGTGGACCGGCTGCTCTGCCCCGAGCTGATCGGTTCCGACACGGTCGTGACCAATGCTCGGGGCATTTTCGAGGAACCCATCGCCGAATATGTCGCCGGACTGGTGCTCGCCATGGCGAAGGACCTGCCCGGCACGCTGGAGCTCCAGCGTCAGCGCCGCTGGCGCCACCGCGAGGCGCTCCAGGTCACGGGCAGCAGGGCCGTCGTGATCGGCGCGGGCCCCATCGGCCGGGCCGTGGCCCGGACGCTGCGGACCCTGGGGGTGACGGTGGCGGTCACCGGCCGTACGGCACGCCCCGGGGTGCACGGCCCGGAACAGCTCGACCGGCTGGTGACCAGGGCCGACTGGGTGGTCGGCGCGGCGCCGCTGACGGACGCGACCCGCGGGATGTTCGACGCGCGCCTCTTCGGTCTGATGCAGCCCTCCGCCCACTTCATCAATGTGGGACGGGGACAGCTCGTCGTGGAGGGCGATCTGATCGCCGCGGTGTCCAAGCGGTGGATCGCGGGTGCGGCGCTCGATGTCTTCGAACACGAGCCGCTGGCCCCCGAGAGCCCGCTGTGGGACGTTCCCGGGCTGATCGTCTCCCCGCACATGAGCGGTGACACGGTGGGCTGGCGCGACCGCCTGGGCGCACAGTTCGTGGAATTGTATGAACTTTGGGCCGCCGGAAAGCCCCTCCCCAACGTGGTGGACAAGAAACGTGGGTACGTCCCCATGCATGACTGATCACACGCACCGGACCGACCCGCGGGCCCCGTCCGGCCCGTCGGGGCTCACCGGCCTCGCCGGCCTCACCGCGCGGCAGCTCCTGGCCGGCTACGAGCGGGGCGAGTTCTCGCCCGTCGACGCGACGCGCGCGGTGCTGGAGCGGATCGAGGCGGTCCAGCCGCTGGTCAACGCCTTCGTCCGGGTCGACGCCGAGCCGGCGCTCGCCCAGGCGGAGGAGTCGGCGGGCCGGTGGCGCGCGAAGGAGCCGCGGGGCCTGCTGGACGGGGTGCCGGTCTCGGTGAAGGACATCTTCCTCCAGCGCGGCGGCCCCACCCTGCGCGGTTCGAGGACCGTACGGCCCGAGGGGCACTGGGACGAGGACGCGCCGGCCGTGGCACGGATGCGGGAGCACGGCGCGGTTCTCGTCGGCAAGACCACCACGCCGGAGTTCGGCTGGAAGGGGGTCACGGACTCGCCGCTGTCCGGGGTGACCCGTAATCCCTACGACCACTCCCGTACGGCGGGCGGATCCAGCGGCGGCAGCGCGGCGGCGGTCGCGCTCGGCGCGGCGCCGCTGTCGATCGGCACGGACGGCGGCGGCTCGATCCGTATCCCGGCCTCCTTCTGCGGGATCTTCGGGCTCAAACCGACCTACGGGCGGGTGCCGCTCTACCCGTCCAGTCCGTTCGGCACGCTCGCGCACGCCGGTCCGATGACCCGGGACGCCGAGGACGCCGCGCTGCTGCTGGATGTGATCAGCGGCCCGGACTGGCGGGACTGGTCGCAGCTCGCCCCGGCCCCGCCCCTGAGCGGCTCACTGGCCGACGGGGTGCGCGGGCTGCGCGTCGCCTACTCCCCGTCGTTCGGCGGCCAGGTCGCGGTGCAGCCCGCGGTGGCCTCCGCCGTACGGGGCGCGGTGGGCCGGCTCGCCGAGCTGGGCGCGTATGTGGAGGAGGCCGACCCGGACATCGCCGATCCGGTGGAGGCCTTCCACACGCTGTGGTTCGGCGGCGCGGCCCGGCTGACGCAGCCGCTCGGCCAGGAGCAGCGGCGGCTTCTCGATCCGGGGCTGCGGCAGATCGTCGCGACCGGCGCGGGCTACAGCGCCCTGGACTATCTGGCCGCGGTGGACGCGCGGATGGAGCTGGGGCGGCGCCTCGGCCGGTTCCACGAGTCGTACGACCTGCTGGTCACCCCGACCCTGCCGATCACCGCGTTCGAGGCGGGGACGGAGACCCCGGCGCGCTCGGGGCTGCACCGCTGGACGGGCTGGACGCCATTCACGTACCCGTTCAATCTGACGCAGCAGCCCGCGGCGACCGTGCCGTGCGGGGTGGACGGGGACGGGCTGCCGATCGGGGTGCAGCTGGTCGCGGCCCGGCACGGTGACGCGCTGGTGATGCGCGCGGCGCACGCGCTGTACGCGTCGGGCGCGGCCCGGATCCCCGCGCCGGCCGCAAGCCCGAGCTGACCGGACGCGCCTCAGCGGTGTCCTGGGGCGCCGGGGTGTCCTGCGGCGCCGGTCCGGTGTCGGTGCCCACCGCCGCGGTGCCCGCCGCCGCGGTGTCCGCTGCCGTCGGCACGGTGTCCGGTGCCGCCACTGCGGTCTCCGGTGCCGTGCCCGGCGGAGGCTACGCCCGGCGGAAGCTGAGCGTCTCGCCGACGGCGCCCGCTCGCCAGAGGTCCTGGCAGGCCTCGGCCATCCGGTCGAGGCCGTCGACCACCGAGCCCCAGACGATGCCGGGGATCCACCCCATGTCGCCGTTGATCAGCAGATTGTTGCGCTCGTAGAAGAGCGCGAGATCGACGACCGTGCGGCGTCCGCGCACGGCCTGCTCCTCGTAGCCGTAGGACGCCGTGCCCAGTTCCGTCTCGGAGAAGGTGAAGTAGCAGAGGTCGCCCGGGATGGGGGTCACGGTCGGATTCTCCAGCGGCGGTTCCTCGGCGGCGAAGGCCGGGAAGAGCGCGTAGATCTCATTGCGGGCGTACTTGGCGTGATACACGTCCGAGCCCAGCGGCAGCGCCTCCCACACCGCCGCGCAGGTGACCGGAGCCCGGTCATCCAGGAGTTTCGCGGTGCACTCGACCCCGCGCTTGTCCAGCGACACAGTCACAAATCGGTCGGTCATGATCCCCATCGTCCTCGTCCGACCCATCGAGTCAAGGCCGCGTGCTCCGCTCGGAAGAGGCCCGTGACCGCGCGGGAACCGGCGCGCGGCCGACCCGAAATCGGCTCGAAAACATGTGCATAACCCGAATGGACTCGGGTAGCCGCGCGCCCATGGCTTCACCACCAGAGCACGAGACGGAAAGAACGGCCGTACGGCGCTCACCTCCGCGCCGGCCCCTCGGAAGCCGCTCCCTCGGAAGCCGCCCCCTCGGGCGCCGCTCCCTTCTGCTGGGCACGACGGCACTGGGCGCCGCCGGGGCGATCGGCGCCGCCGGATGCGGCAGGATCCCCTCCGGCGACACGCTCGCCCGGCTGAAATCGCAGCGCACGGTGCGGCTCGGAATCGCCGGTGAGGCGCCGTACGGGTTCGTCGACGAAGAGGGCCGGTTCACGGGCGAGGCGGTGGAACTCGCCAAGATCATCTTCAAGCGGCTCGGAGTCGGCGGCGTACAGCCGGTGGCCACCGATTTCTCCTCGCTGATCCCCGGGCTGAACTCCCAGCAGTTCGATGTGGTCTCGGCCGGGATGTACATCAACAAGGAGCGCTGCGCGCAGGTCATCTTCGCCGATCCCGAGTACCAGATGCTCGACTCGTTCCTCGTGCGCAGGGGTAACCCCAAGAAGCTCCGCTCGTACCAGGACGTGGTGAGGACCGGGGCGAGACTCGCCACCGGCACGGGTTACGCGGAGATCGAGTACGCGATATCCGCCGGTGTACCGGAGAAGGAGATCATCATTCTCCAGGACCCCGTGGCCGGACTGAACGCCGTCGAGTCCGGCCGGGTCGACGTGTTCGCGGGCACCGCGCTCACCGGCCGCAGTGTGGTGAAGAAGAGCCGCAGGGCCGAGGCCACGGAACCGTTCGCCCCGGTCGTGGACGGAAAGAAGAAGATCGACGGCGGCGGTTTCGCGTTCCGGCCCACCGACACGGATCTGCGGGACGCCTTCAACACCGAGATCCACAAGATGAAGAGGAGCGGCGAACTCTTCCGCGTCCTGCGGCCGTTCGGCTTCACCGAGGCCGAGATGACCACGCTGACGGCAGAGGAGCTGTGCGCATGACCGCCGGCCTCTGGACACACTGGGTACTTCCCGGCATCTGGATCACCGTTCAGCTCACCCTGTACAGCGCCGCGCTGGCCACCGTCGTCGCCTTCGCCGTGGGAACCGCCCGTACCCACCGCTCGCGCGCGGTCCGCTTCCTCGCGGGCTTCTACACCGAGATCTTCCGTGGCACCTCCGCGCTGGTACTGATGTTCTGGCTCTTCTTCGTCATGCCGAGCCTGTTCGGCTGGGCGCTCGTCCCGATGTGGGCGGCCGTCCTGGCGCTCGGCCTGTCGTACGGGGCGTACGGCGCCGAAGTGGTGCGCGGCGCGCTCAACTCGGTGGCCCCGGCGCAGCGCGAGGCGGGTATCGCGCTGAACTTCACACCCTGGCAGCGGATGCGGCTGATCCTGCTGCCGCAGGCGGTGCCCGAGATGATCCCGCCGTTCTCCAACCTGCTCGTCGAACTGCTCAAGGGGACCGCGCTGGTCTCCCTGCTCGGGGTCGCCGATGTGTCGTTCGCCGCCTATCTGGTCCGGCTGGCCACCCAGGAGAGCGCCCAGATCTACTCCGTGACGCTGGTGATCTACTTCGTGCTCGCCTTCGTCCTCACCCGTGGCATGCGGGCGCTCGAACGGAAGACAAAGGCCGGGATCGGCATCGCCACCACACCGGGAGGTGCCCGGTGAACAGCTGGGACTGGTCCGCGGTCGCGGACTTCATGCCTCGCTTCTGGGACGGTCTGCTCCTCACCCTCCAGGTGCTGGTGCTCGGCTCGCTCCTCTCCTTCACGCTCGGTCTGGTCTGGGCGATCGGATTCCGGGCGGGACCGCGCCTGCTGCGCTGGCCGGTCCATGCCGTCACCGAGTTCATCCGGAACACCCCGCTGCTGGTGCAGCTCTTTTTCTTCTTCTTCGTCCTGCCCGAGTGGGGTGTGCAGTTCTCCGGGCTGACCACCGGAACCCTCGCGATCGGGCTGCACTACTCGACGTACACGGCCCAGGTCTACCGGGCCGGCATCGACGCGGTGCCGGCCGGCCAGTGGGAGGCGGCCACGGCGCTGAGTCTGCCCACCGGCCGGACCTGGACGGCGGTGATCCTGCCGCAGGCCATCCGCAGGATCGTGCCCGCGCTGGGGAACTACGTCATCTCGATGCTGAAGGACACACCGCTGCTCGCCGGGATCAGCGTGCTGGAGATGCTCCAGCAGTCCCGGCTGGAGAGCGCGGCCACCTTCCAGTACACCGAGCCGCTGACCGTGGTCGGTGTCGCCTTCATCCTCATCGCCTGTCCGGCTTCTCTTCTGATGCGAGCCCTGGAGCGTCGTCTTGTCCGCTGACCTTCCGCACCCGACCACGAGCGCCGGCACGGGCGCCACTCCGGCCGGTCCGCACGCGCACGCGAACCCCGCCGAGCTGATCCGCTTCGACAAGGTCACCAAGAGATTCGGGAAGAACACCGTCCTCGACGACCTCTGTTTCTCGGTGCGGCCGGGCAGGCATGTGACCCTGATCGGCCCGTCCGGCTCCGGCAAGACCACGATCCTGCGGCTGCTGATGACCCTGGTGCGCCCGGACGAGGGCACCATCACCGTCGACGGCGAGAAGCTGTTCCCCGCCGACAGCAAGCATGTCCGTGACGTGCGCAAGAGCATCGGCATGGTCTTCCAGCAGTTCAATCTCTTCCCCCATATGAACGTGCTGCGCAATGTGACCGAGGCGCCGGTCCGGGTGCTGGGACTGAGCCGGGACGAGGCGGAGCGGCGCGGCCGTGAACTGCTCGATCTGGTGGGTCTCGGCGACCGCCACGCGGCGAAGCCGAGCCAGCTCTCGGGCGGTCAGCAGCAGCGGGTGGCGATCGCCCGCGCGCTCGCGATGCGGCCCCGGATCCTGCTGCTGGACGAGGTGACCTCGGCGCTCGACCCCGAACTGGTCGCCGGCGTGCTGGATGTGCTGCGGGACATCGCCCGCACCACCGACATCACCATGCTCTGTGTGACCCACGAGATGAACTTCGCCCGGGACATCTCCGACGAGGTCCTGATGTTCGATTCGGGCAAGGTCATCGAGTCCGGTCCGCCGGAGAGAATCTTCTCCGAGCCGGAGCACGAACGGACACGCGAATTCCTCGGCGCGGTCCTCTGACCTCCCACTCCGACGATGACGTATGCCAGTGGCATATGCCACGGTGGCCCGGCCCAGCGTACGGCCGGGGGTCGCGCGTTTCTGGTAACCGGCGGAAACCCCGTACCGGGCCCTTCGCGGCTATCGTGGTGCGGGAAGCGGGGACGGACAGTGACGGCAAGCCCTAGGGGGGACCGTGGCGTTGAAGCCTGAGCCGACCGCGCCGTTCCACTCGGTGCGGTATGTGCTGCGTGTGCTGGAAGCCATCTCCAAGTACGGCGGCGCCGGGGTGACGGATGCCCAGATCGCCCGTGAGAGCGGGCTGCCGGGCGGACATCTCGCGCCCCTGCTCTCGATGCTGCGGCGCGAGGGCTATGTGGAGCGGGTGGCGGACGGTGCCTATGTGATCGGTGACTCGCTGGCGCTGCTCGGCTCGGGGCCCGCCCGGCGGCAGGCGCTGGAGGCCAGGCTTCAGGAGTCCCTGGACGAGCTGCGCGACTCCGTCGGCGCGGCCGTCTATCTCAGCCGGTACATCGACGGCGAGATCAAGGTCAGCCTGGTCGCCGACGGTCCGCTGACGCCCGCGGTCAACGAGTGGGTCGACTTCCGCTCCACGGCCCATGCCAGCGCGATCGGCAAGTGCCTGCTGACCCAGCTCGACCAGGACGGCCGCCGGGAGCATCTCGCCCGTCACAAGATCGCCCGCTTCACCTCCCGGACGATCACCAGCGAGCGGCTGCTCCTCTCCCGGCTGGACAGCCAGCCGCCGACGGTTCCCGTGCTCGATCTCCAGGAGTACGCGGTCGGGACGGTCTGCGCGGCGGTCCCGCTGACGGCGGGGTCCACCGTGGGCTGTCTGGCGCTCTCGCTCCCGGTCGAGTTCGCGTACCGGCTGCGCGCGGCGGCGGAGAAGCTGAACCGCGGGGCGGCGCCGATGGCGCTGTCCCTGACGATCTGAGGGCTCTCCCGTCATCCCCGTCACCCCCGTCACCCCCGTCATCCTCGGCGGGCTCGCGGCGAGCCCGCCGAGGATGACGGGGCGGCCCTTGGGGACTCCCGGACGGTGGTCCTGAGCACTCCGGAGCACCGGGTATTATTTTCGAGTCGGCAGGCGCCGCTAGCTCAGTTGGTTAGAGCAGCTGACTCTTAATCAGCGGGTCCGGGGTTCGAGTCCCTGGCGGCGCACGGACAGGACGGTGGCCCCTCGCGGAAGCGGGGGGCCACCGCTGTCGTACGGGCTGTCCTCGGGCGGCGGGCCTCAGGCCTTCAGGGCTCGGCTCCGGGATCCCGGTTCGGGCCGCGCGATCAGGCGACCGCGCGCGAACCGTCCACCATGGGGCTCACACCGAAGATGTCGACCGCGTGGTAGTACGTCCACGCCAGTCCGTCGCAGGACACCTTCGTCGCACCCGAGTACTTCGCGCAGACCCGCTTGAGGTCCGCGTAGAAGGCCGAGTCGATCCGTGCCTTGTTGGCGCTGAACGTACCGGCCGCCTTGTAGTTGCGGTAGCCGAAGTCATGGCGCACACAGGCGTTCTGGAACGGGAAGCCGAAGGGGTTGTCCGGGGAGGACGAGCAGTAGTCCGTGGACCAGTCGAAGCCGTACGCCGACCAGGCACCCTGGTTGCCCCGGGCCGCCACGAAGGAGTTGTAGCTGCTCGCGGACTCCTGGGTCCAGCCGCTGAGGACCTGCGGCTTGTCCGCCGGCGCGGCGGTGGCCGACGTGGCCGTCAGCAGGGAAGCGGCGAGGGCGAGTACGGCCGAGGCGAGCGGAAGGGCCAGACGTCTGCGCATGACGGAACAACCTCCGGACGGATATGGGGGGAATCGCCCCCTGCCCGGGTTGGCACGGAGCGCCGTAAGCGTGAAGGGCGCGGCTGTCGCACGGGTCTACGCGCGATGACCGCCGCGGGAATGGTCCCCCAAATCCCGGCGCGGGCAAACCCCTTTCACATCGAACTCGCCTCTGAGTGCTTCCAGTTGACGGTTCCGTCCCAGTTGCCCGGTTCCCGGCGGGAGTCACCGCGGGGGCGCTTGCGGGGCATGACGGCGTTCACCGGGGCGCGTGATACGCCGGACGTCCGGGCGGGCACGGCTGATGGCCCGCTGTCCGTTCCTCGACCGCGCCCGACCACGGGACACGGGAGGGGAGGCCGCGGCCCGCACGGGCGGCGGCGCGCCTGGGGTCTTTCGTTCGGATCTGGCTGAGCCCAGCGAGATCCGAACGAGAGGCCCCTCGGGGAGCACGGACCGCACGGCGGCGGACCGGACGGCACCGCGCCCCCCGAGGTTCCTACGATCTCTTACGGCTGATCCCGACGCCGACTACGCGTCAGAACTGGACGTCGGAGCAGGCGTAGAACGCGTTCGACGTGTCGGCGATGGTCCACACCGCCAGGATCACATGGCGGCCCGACCTCGACGGCAGGTTGCCCGAGTGCGAGAGCGTCGCGGGCGGCTGCTGGTTGTTGTACGGCACCGTCAGGAACGGCTGGGTGTCCAGAGCGGCACGCGTCAGCGGCTGCGAGGAGTTCCACCCGTTCTTGGTGATGTAGTACTTGAAGTCGCTCGTGGCATGCCTGGCCGTGAACTGCCAGCGGAAGTTGTAGCTCTGGCCACCCGAGACCTTGGTGGTCGGCCAGGAGCCGCCACGCGGGTCGTCGAGCTGCGCGAACTGGCCGAGGCCGCCCGAGCACAGCTTGCCGTCGGCGGGGCCGCCGGCCGGGAAGCCCTTGGGCCCCTCGACACTCTGCGGCTCCCACTGGATGTTGCCGCAGTTCGACACCGTGCCGTTGGCACAGAGCTTCTGACGGCTGATGGGTGAGTCCGTGTAGCCATGGCTACTTGCGCTGCTGGTGGCGAGCAGGGATGCACCCGCCACGGCGAGGCCCACTACGGCCGCGCCTATCTTCTTTCGCATGCTTCGCTCCAGAGAACGTGGGGAGTTCGGTGAGCCGTACTGCACGCGTGCAGGGGAGAACAGTCTGCGGTCTAGACCAAGCTCTAGAGTATTAACGGAACTTGACCGTGTCCATAACACGTACGCGCCAGGTCCAGACCAATTACAGCCTCTCCCCGGCCCCGTGACGCCCGGTGTAGAAGGCCACGGTGAGGTCCTTCACCAGCACCTTGCGCTCGTAGTCGTCCAGTTCGACCAGCCCGCGCGAGGTCAGACGCTCCACCGTGTCCTCCACCGCGTCCACCACCGAGGTGAGGACACCGTCCCGGTGCTTGGCGTCGATCGCGGCGATCCGGCTCCGCTGCATCGCCGCGGCGATCTCCGGCGCGTACTCGATCCGGGTCGGCTGCGCCGAGAAGACATCGACCCCGACGGGCCGGCACTCCGCCGCGAGCATGCGGGTCAGCGCGTCACCGACGGCCTCCGCGTCGCGCAGGGTCGGGGCCTCCTCGTGGAAGGCGTCGGCGGGCAGTTGGGAGAGCACCCGCGCCATCGCCGCCTCGACCTGCTCGCGCAGGTACTCCTCGTGGTCGCGGACGCCGAGGGTCGCGCGCACGGTGTCCCTGACCCGCCAGACGACCAGGACGACGACCCGCAGCGCGGTGCCGTTCGCGTCGACCGCGGGCATCGGCTCGCTGCGCCAGTGCCGCAGCCGTACGTCCACCCTGCGGCGCACCAGCAGCGGGCTCACCCAGAGCAGTCCCGTACGGCGCACGCTGCCCCGGTAGTCGCCGAAGAGCGTCAGGACCCAGGCCTGGCCGACCTGGCCCCGGCCGAGCCCGCCGAACGCGAAGAGCGTGAAGGTCCCGCCGAGCGCGAGCAGGGCCCACTGCCCGAGCCCGATGCCACGGTCCGGTTTGGGCCGCAGTCCGAGCGGCCTCGCCACCGCGTCCGGTACGGCCCCGGCCCACCAGAGCAGCCCCGCGCAGGCCATCAGGGTCAGGAACCCGACGAGCGTGGCGGCCCAGCCGGGCAGTACGGGTCCTGGCCGCTCGGCCAGCCGGGGATCGACGGGCGGCGCGGGCCGTGCCGGTGCGGCGGTCACGGGGACGGGCGCGGGCGGCGCGGGCACGGGCACGGCGGGCACGGGCGGGGAGACCGTCCGTACGCGCGGCTGCTCGCTGGTCCCCCGGCGCCGTCTGACGACCGTGGGCGGCCTGACACCGGCCGGTTCGTCGCGGAAGAGCAGATGGACGGGGATCTCGTGGGTGGACTCGCCGACGATGAGCGGACTCCACCGGGGGCTCTCCCCGCCGCCCTGACGGCCCACCGGCCCCGGCCGACCGGACTGTCCCGGCTGTCCCGGCCGCTCCCGGGGGCCGGGCTCGGCGGACGGTTCGTCCGTCTCCGTGGCGGCCGGCCGGCCCGTCGGGTGACCGGCGCCGTCGGCCGTGTCCCGCGCCCGGTCCGCCTCCGCGCCCGAGGTCCCGTCGCCGTGATCAGCGCCAGGACCGGCGCCGTGATCCGCACCGTGACCGGCGCCCCGAGGCGTGCCGGGCCCCGCGCCGTGACCGTGACCGTGGCCGGGATCCGCGTGCCCGCCCGGGTCCCGGGCCGTATCGCGGGCCCCGTCGCGGGCCCCGTCCCGGGCCGTATCGCGGGCCGCGTCCCGGGCCGTATCGCGGGCCGCGTCCCGGGCCGCCGAATACGTCCACGGCTGTACGGACGTCTCCCCGGCGCTCCCCGCGCGCACCGAACCCCGCGCGGCCTGCGCGATGAGCGGCGCGTGCACCGGACCGCCCCCGGACCCGAGCCCGCCCGTACCGCGCGGCCTGTCCTCGCCGCCGGCCGGGAACGGCTCGTCGTCGAAGGGCGCGGACACCGGATCGTCCCGGAAGAAGTGCCCGAAGGTGTGCTCGACGGTCCGCTCGGCCGGTCCGCGCCCGAAGAGCGTGGCGCCCTGGTCCCGGGGCTCCGCCGTCGCGGTCGGCACCCACATCTCGGCACCGAACACCGAGCGGGCCGAGCGGCCCCCCGGCGCCCCCCGGCTCTCGGCGGACGTCTCCCCGCCGTCTCCCGCCGGGGCCGGTGGCCCTGCCGGGGCGGGGGCCGGGGCGGCCACGGACCCGCCGCCCCCGTCCGGCGCCGGAACGGTCGGGGGGTGCTCGCCGTCCGCCGGGGGCACGGCGGGCGCCGGGTCCTCGTCGTTCGGGTGCGAGGTCGTCGTCGTCATCCTTGCCTCCGTCATGCGAAGAGTCGCTGCCAGGTCTGTGGGCCGGGGTAGCCGTCGGCTTGGGCACCGCGCCAGCCCTGTGCGCGCTGGAACGCCTCGACATTGCGCCGGTCCGCCTCGGTCCAGACCCGTCCCGGACCCGAGGTGTAGTACCTGCCGAAGCCCTTCTTCACGAGCTGCCTGCCGAGCAGCTCGACATACGTACCGCCGCCGCCGGGCCGGAAGTGCCGCGCGCCGGGATACACGGGCACCCGCCCCGGCGTGCCCCCCGCCCCGGTGGCACCGCTCCCGCCGCCCGCGGCGCCACCGCCGCTTCCTCCCGCGCCCGCCGGCGGAATGTCCTTGCCGAGGCCCCGCACCAGATGGCGCCAGGTGCCGGGGCCCGGCCGCCCGTCCGCCTCGGCGCCGCGCCAGCCCTGCGCGCGCTGGAACGCCTGGGTGGCGAGCCGGTCGGCCTCGCCCCACCGGGGTCCGGGTCCCTGGCGGTAGAACCGTCCGGCCCCGCGCCGCACCAGCATCCGGCCGAGCTGTCTGACGTGCGCGTTCTCGGCGCCCGGCCCGAACGCCCCGGCGCCGGGGTACGCCGCCGACGCGCCCGTCCCCGCGCCCGGCCCCTTGGCATGGCCGCTCCCGGCCAGCCCCCGGTAGCGGTACGGGACATAGCGGCCGGAGTTGCTCCAGTACGCCATCGGCGTGGGCTGAAAACGGGCGTGCGGCTGGGCCTGCTCGTACGCCAGATAGGAGGAGCGCGTGCGGTCGGCCCAGCCGCCGAAGATCGTGACGTGCGACCCCTTCACCGGGCTGGCCGGATTGTGGAAGAGGAGCATGTCGCCCGGCTGGAGGTCCTCCTCGTCGATCACCACGCCGTACCGCGCGAGGGTGCCCGTCCACTCGTTCCCCGCGAGGTTCCAGGCCATCGAGACAAAGCCGGAGCAGTCCTGGCGGTACCCGTCCGACCAGAATCTCGCCATGCTGTACGGGACTCTCGCGGACGCCCAGCGCTTGGCGCGCTTGATGATCTCGGCGCGGGTGGATCTGCGCAGCGACGTCGGAGGCCGGTGCGCGCCGGGGCCCGGCAGCGGCCGTCCGTGGAGCGGGGCGCTGCCGCCCTGCGGGGTCGACGGCACCGGATCGGCGGCGGCCACCCGTCCGTACACCCCCGGGCCCGCCGCCGCCCCGACCGTCGCCACCCCGCTGACCGCCGCCGCCCTGGCCGCCGCCACCGTCGCTTCCGTCGCTTCCGTCCTGTGCGCCTGCCGCCCCGCCGCCCGCGCCGTCCCCGCGTCGGCCCATGCCGCTCCCGCGTCCGCCGCCGTCACCCCGAGGGCAACGCCCGTCGCCGTGGCCAGAAGCAGCGCCCGCCGGACGCCGTGTGCGGCCGGACGGCCGACCGCGCACACCGGCAGGCCCCTGTCCGGATCGCGCCGCTGTTCGGCACATCCGGCGCAGGGGCAGTCACGAGCGGGCTCGTACTCCTCGAAGACCGGGACGGTCATGCGTTCCCCTCGACACTCATCAAGATCTTTCCGACGCGATGGACGGGCCAGTGTCTCAACTGTCCGAACAAATCGCATTTTGACGGATCAAGGGGAAGAAAAGACAATCCGACAGGCCGCAACGGCGATCAAATGGTCCGGGGCACCTCACCGGATCCGGTAGAGTTCTCCAGGTCAGCAGGCGCCGCTAGCTCAGTTGGTTAGAGCAGCTGACTCTTAATCAGCGGGTCCGGGGTTCGAGTCCCTGGCGGCGCACGCACAGTGGAAGCCCCCTCATCACCCATGAGGGGGCTTCACTCGTTACCGCGCGCCGTCCCTCATCGCCGCGCGCCTTCACCCGCCACCACGACGCTTCCCTCGGGGCCGCGACCGTCGACGCGCGAACGCGTACGGAGCGGTACGAAGTCACACCGCGTCTGGCGCAAGCTCGCCAACACACCGACCGGACCGGCCTATCAAATCGCCCAGAAGACCGGCAATCGGTCTTTTTCTTCCTTGCGATCACGACCTCGGTCGGACAACCTATCCTGAACACATTGACTCCAATGGGGCATGCGGTCCGAACAGTTGGACGCGGCGCGAGGGAATGTCCCCATGGACGGGTGCAACCGGACGACCACTGTTCTCTGTCTGCCATGACGGGGCCGCATTGACGCGTCCGGACCGGTGGTCGAGGGGGACCGTTCCGGCCGAAACGTTCGATACCAATCACGCGGCAGCCGCGCGTGCGGGGGGATGACTCATGACGTCGATGCCAGACGGCCCACGCCAGGAGAGCGACGTCTCCCGGACCACCCAGCTCCGCATACCCGGGCACCTCAGAAGCGGGGGACAGCGCCCCCGGCCCCGGAAGACCGCGCTGCCCAAGTACGACTACGAGCACTACAGCCGGCTGGCGGGACCGCTCACCCAGCCCGACCCCGCCAAGCCGTACACCGTTCAGTACCGCTCCCTGCTCTCCCAGGAGCCGCACCGTATCCGTGCCGCCCTGCTGCTCGGCGCGGCGCCGCTGCTCTCGCTGGGGCTCTTCGTCTGGCTGATGCAGCCCCAGCACTGGACCGAGCGCGACCCGAACCTCAAGAACGACACCCTCCTCGTCCTCGACATCGTGATGCTCGTCTCGATCGGGCTGATCGAGCTGTTCCGCACGATGAACGTCCTCTCGAACGCGCACGCGACGCTGGTGGCGCGCGATCCCGTGCCCGTCGTGCCGGAGAGCGGCACCCGCGTGGCCTTCCTCACCTCCTTCGTGCCGGGCAAGGAGCCCCTGGAGATGGTGACGAGGACGCTGGAGGCGGCGGTCAGGATCCGCCACCGCGGGCTGATGCACGTATGGCTCCTCGACGAGGGCGACGACCCCGCCGTCAAGGAGGTCTGCGCCCGCCTCGGTGTGCACCACTTCTCCCGCAAGGGCGTGGCGAAGTGGAACCAGCCCAAGGGAGCCCACCGCGCGAAGACGAAGCACGGCAACTACAACGCGTGGCTCGACGCGCACGGCGACGACTACGACTTCTTCGCCTCCGTCGACACCGACCATGTCCCGATGCCCAACTATCTGGAGCGGATGCTCGGTTACTTCCGCGACCCGGACGTCGGCTTCGTGATCGGCCCGCAGGTCTACGGCAACTACGACACCTTCGTCACCAAGGCCGCCGAGTCGCAGCAGTTCCTCTTCCACGCCCTGATCCAGCGCGCGGGCAACCGCTACGGCGCGCCCATGTTCGTCGGCACGAGCAACGCGGTGCGGATCAGCGCGCTCAAGCAGATCGGCGGTCTGTACGACTCGATCACCGAGGACATGGCGACGGGCTTCGAGATGCACCGCGCCAGGAACCCCCGCTCCGGCAACAAGTGGCGCTCGGTCTACACCCCGGACGTGCTGGCCGTCGGCGAGGGCCCGACCGCGTGGACCGACTTCTTCACCCAGCAGCTCCGCTGGTCGCGCGGTACGTACGAGACGATCCTCAAGCAGTACTGGCGCGGCTACGGCACCCTGCCGCCCGGCAAGCTCTTCAACTACACGATGATGATCATCTTCTATCCGATGTCGGCCCTCAACTGGATCCTGGCGGCGCTGAGCTGTGCGCTGTTCCTGGGCATGGGTGCCTCGGGTGTGCAGATCGACCCGGCGATCTGGATGATGCTGTACGGCAACGCCTCGGCCCTCCAGATCGGGCTCTACATCTGGAACCGCCGCCACAATGTCTCGCCGCACGAGCCCGAGGGCTCCGGCGGACTGGCCGGCATGGTGATGTCCGCGCTCTCCGCGCCCATCTACGCGCGCTCCCTGATGGACGCCGTACTGCGCCGCAAGAGCTCCTTCGTCGTGACGCCCAAGGGCGACTCGTCCAGTCCGGACACCCTCTTCGGCACCTTCCGTATCCATCTCTTCTTCATCCTGGTCTTCGGCGGATCCCTGAGCTCCTCCTTCTACTTCGGGCACGACCATCCGGCGATGATCGTCTGGGCGTCGCTGGCCCTGCTGATCACGGCGGCGCCGATCCTCACCTGGCGCTGGGGGATGCGGCAGGAGAAGAGGAAGCGCCGGGGCGCCCACCGGGGCGGCCGGCCGCCGGGCGGGGCCGCGCCCTCCGGCGCGGAGGCGCCCTCCACCGCCGCGGCACCGTTCGTACCGCGGCAGTCCGCCGGCACGGCCCCGCCGGCCGTCGGCCAGGCCGCTCCGGCTCCGGACGCCGCGCACCCCGTGCCCACCGTGACCACCGATCAGACCGTACAGATTTCCCTTGGGGGACCTAAGCAATGAGCGCCCTTCCCGTCCGGCAGAACCACCGCAGAAACCGCGCCCGTCGCATAGCGATAGGCGCCGCGGTGGTCGTCGTGGTGGCCGGGATGAATGGACCGGCGCTCTACCGGTTCGGCTCGGAGAAGTACCACGAGTACAAGATCAACCGGCCCGAGTACAAGGCCGAGAACGGGCACTGGGACTTTCTCGACATCCCGGCCGAGTTCAAGATCAATTCAATTCACGCCTCCCTGCTGCACACCGGGAAGGTGCTGCTCATAGCGGGCTCCGGCAACAACCAGAAGAACTTCGACGCGGGCAGGTTCGAGTCGGTCCTCTGGGACCCGAAGACCAACGCGTACAAGATGATCCCGACGCCCAAGGACATGTTCTGCTCCGGGCACACCCAACTGCCCGACGGGAACCTGCTGGTGGCGGGCGGCACCAAGCGGTACGAGAAGCTCAAGGGCGATGTCACCAAGGCCGGCGGCCTGATGATCGTCCACAACGAGGACCCGGACAAGCCGATCACCCTGCCCGCCGGCACGATGTTCACCGGCAAGGAGAACGGCAAGACCTTCGTCTCCAAGGACCCCGTCCTGGTCGAGAAGGCGAAGAAGGTCTTCGACCCGGAGACCGGCGCGTTCCTGCGGACGGAGGCGGGCCTCGGCCGTATCTATGTCGAGGCGCGGAAGTCCGGCAAGAAATTCGAGACCGGCACCGAGGACAACTACCGGGTGCAGGGCATGAAGGGCTCCGACGCCCGCAATGTCTACGGCATCGCGCAGAAACTCGCGCTCGACAAGAAGGACTTCCAGGGCATCAAGGAAGCCTATGAGTTCGATCCGGTGGCGGAGAAGTACATCACCGTCGACCCGATGAACGAGGCCCGCTGGTACCCCACGCTGACCACGCTCAGGGACGGCAAGGTGCTGGCGCTCTCCGGTCTCGACGAGATCGGCCAGATCGTCCCCGGCAAGGACGAGATCTACGACCCGAAGACCAGGTCGTGGGAGTACACCGGGATCATCAGGAAGTTCCCGACCTATCCGGCGATCTTCCTGATGGACAACGGCAAGCTCTTCTACAGCGGTTCCAACGCCGGCTACGGACCGGCCGACGTCGGCCGTGACCCCGGTGTCTGGGACCTGAGGACGAACAGGTTCGACAAGATCCCGGGGCTGAGCGACCCCGACCGGATGGAGACCTCCGCGACGGTCATGCTGCCGCCCGCCCAGGACCAGAAGTTCATGGTCATCGGCGGTGGCGGGGTGGGCGAGTCCGAGAAGTCGAGCGAGAAGTCCCGGCTGGTCGACCTCAAGGACCCCGAGCCCCGGTTCGAGGACGGGCCGACGCTGGACAGGGGCACCCGCTACCCGAGCGCCTCGCTGATGCCCGACGACTCCGTACTGATCACCGGCGGGTCCGAGGACTACCGGGGGCGCGGCGGCTCGGACATCCTCCAGGCGCGGATGTACGACCCGGAGTCGGCCACGTACAAGCGGGTCGCCGACCCCGCGGTGGGGCGCAACTACCACTCGGGCTCGGTCCTGCTGCCCGACGGCCGGGTCCTGATCTTCGGCTCGGACCCGCTCTACGCCGACCAGGCCAACACCAAGCCGGGCGTCTTCGAGCAGCGGGTCGAGATCTACACCCCGCCGTATCTCTTCCGCGACATACGGCCCGAGCTGTCGGGTGGGCCCAAGAGCGTCAAGCGCGGCGGCACGGCGGTCTTCAGGACGGCTGACCCCGGCTCGATCAGCACGGCGAAGCTGATGCGGCCGAGCGCGGTCACCCATGTCACCGATGTCGAGCAGCGCTCGGTGGCGCTGGATCTGAAGAAGACCGCGGACGGTATCGAGGTCACGGTCCCGAAGAACAACGCGCTGGTCCCGTCGGGCTGGTACATGCTCTTCGTCACGGACGAGAAGGGCACGCCGTCCGAGGGCGTGTGGGTGGAGATCCCCTGAGGGCTGTCCCGTGGGCGGGGGAGATCCTCTGGCCGGTGGAGATCCCCTGGCCGGTGGAGATCCCCCCGGTGGAGATCCCCCATGGCCTGTCCACGCCTGAGGGCTGATCCCGTAGGCCACGCGATCTACTTGGTGTTGCGCGCCAGTTCCAGGGCGTAGTCCGGATACCAGTCGCCCGCCTTCGGGCCGCCCTTGCAGTCGCCGTCCGACTCCCCGGGCCGCTTCACCCACAGATACGCCTTGACCAGCGGGTCACCGGTGTCGGTGGTCGGCGCCTCGCCGAGGGCGCGGCCCGGCGGGTTGCACCAGTTCTCGGCGGGGTCGCCCCCGGTGTACGGGCCGTTGCCGTTGCGGCTGGTGTCGATCACGAACGGCTTGCCGCCGACCTTCTCGGAGAGCCGTCTGCCGAAGTCCGCGCTCGCCGCGGTCGGATAGAAGTTGGAGACATTGACGGAGAACCCGTCCGCGTCCGCGATGCCCGCCCACTGGAGCGGTTCGAAGAGGGCGTCGGGCGACTGCCAGCCCGCGTTGCCCGCGTCGAGGTAGACCGACGTGCCCGGCTGCTCCTTGAGCCGCTTGACGGCGCCCTTGAGCAGGTCGTACCGCTCCTCGTGGTACGCCTCGGGCGTGCAGCCGTCCACCAGGTGCAGCACGGCGTCGGGCTCCAGGATCACCGTGGCGCGGCGGTCGCCGATGCCCTGGGCGACCTGGTCGACCCAGGCCCGGTACGCGTTGCCGTCCGAGGCCCCGCCCTTGGAGAACTGGCCGCAGTCGCGGTGCGGGATGTTGTAGAGGACCAGCAGGGCCTCCCGGTCGGCCTTCGTGGCCGCCTCGGTGAAGCCCCTGGCCTGTGCCTCCGGGGTGTCGGGGCCGATCCACTCGGCGGCCGGCTGCGCGGCGATCCTCCTGATCAGCGCGGCGCTCCGGGTGTCTCCCCCGTCGGTGTACGCGGCGGACTGACGGGCCGCCGTACCGTCGGGGTTGACCCAGTACGGGGCCTCCGCCTTGGGCCGCTGGCCTATCGGCGCCGCCTTCGTACCGCCGTCGCCGTCCCCGTCCCCGCCGCCGTCACCGCCGGAGGAACAGCCCGCCACCAGCAGTGCGGCCCCCACCGACGCGCCCACCGCCCCGGCCCGCAGCACCGCGCGTATCCGCGCAGCACGACCGGAATAACTGCCGTACATCCACTCCCCCTTGGTGGCCCGTGCCGAGGCCGCCAATCCTGGCATACCGCCACCGGCCGTCAGGCGGATCGTTCCGCTTCGTGGACGAGCCGTGACCGCCGCGCCGGGAGGGACCGGGTGCCGTACGTCGGCTGACGACCCGTACCTCGTACGCGAGGCGGAGATCCGCGTCTCCCCCGCCGGGCGGGGATCGGCGGCTCGGCCCCGGGCAGGGACTCGTACCCCCGATGGGGACACGTATCTCGTGCGTCGGGCGGGAATCGGCGGCTGGTGCGGCAGCCGGGAATCGGCGGCTCGCGGGGCGCCGGGGCCGTGCGGCAGGCAGGGGCCCGGGGCCGTGCGGCAAACGGGGGCCCGGGGCCGTGCGTCAGAGGGGGATCCGCGCCTCGCGGAGGGCGATCCCCTCGGCCGGTCCCTGGAAGAGCGCCGGTTCCGGCCGCCGCGGCGGTGCCGGATCCCCCGCGGCGCGCCCCGGCGGCAGGGCCAGACCGGCGGGGCGGCCGACCGCCGCCACATCGCCGGTGGTGGGGACCGCGGGACCGGTGGCGGGGCTCGCCCCCTTGTCACGTCCCCAGTACCAGAGCGCCAGCAGAAGCACGGCACAGGTGACTCCGGTCAGCAGCCTGCCGACCCCCGCGAAACGGTCCCGGGTGTTCATGTCAGTCCGACCCCCGTGAGACGTCGCGCTGCCGCCGCGCGCTTCGCCGCCCCACCGCGACCGCCGCCACTCCCGCCAGGACCAGGCCGACGACCGCCTGCGGGGCGCCGGGCCCGGTCGATTCGACGGGCTCCGCGGGCTCGACGGGCCGGACGGACTCGGCGGGTCCGACCGACGCGGCGGGCCCGGCGGGCCCGAACGGCTCGACGGGCCCGAACGGCTCGACGGGCCGCGCGGGTCCGGTGTGCACGGCTCCGGCCGCGGCCGGTGCCGCGGACACCGGACCGCTCCCGTCGTCGGCCTGGACGGCGGTCGTGCCGAACACCGGTACGGCCACCAGGACGGCGGCCGCGCACGCGGCACGGAGACGGAGAGGGGGCAGCCCTGAACGCATCGTGAACCTCCTGATACTCAGAGACTCACCGGTACGACGGCCTTCCGCATCCGCTGCACGCGGCTAACGCGCGGCACCCCGCGCTGACGTGCTCAGATGAGATCCACAAGATCGGCGATCGAGTCAACGACCGTGGAGGGGCGGAAGGGATAGCGGTCGATGTCGGCGGGAGTCGTCACCCCGGTCAGCACCAGGAAGGTCTCCACCCCCGCCTCCAGACCGGCCAGCACATCGGTGTCCATCCGGTCGCCGATCATCGCGCTGGTCTCGGAGTGCGCCCCTATCGCGTTGAGCCCGGTCCGCATCATCAGCGGGTTGGGCTTGCCCGCGAAGTACGGCTCCTTGCCGGTCGCCTTGGTGATCAGCGCGGCGACCGCGCCCGTCGCGGGCAGCGGACCCTCGGTCGAGGGACCCGTCTCGTCGGGGTTGGTGCAGATGAACCGCGCCCCGCCGTTGATCAGCCGGATGGCCCTGGTCAGCGCCTCGAAGCTGTAGGTACGGGTCTCACCGAGCACCACATAGTCCGGCTCGTGGTCGGTGAGGATGTAGCCGATGTCGTGCAGCGCGGTGGTCAGACCCGCCTCGCCGATGACATAGGCCGTGCCGCCGGGGCGCTGGGCCTCCAGGAACTTGGCGGTGGCGAGTGCCGAGGTCCAGATGTTGTCGACCGGCACGTCGAGCCCCATGCGGGCCAGCCGCGCCTGGAGGTCGCGCGGTGTGTAGATGGAGTTGTTGGTGAGGACGAGGAAGGGCTTGCCCGACTCTCTCAGTCGCTTGACGAACTCGGCGGCGCCGGGGATCGGGATCCCTTCGTGAATGAGCACACCGTCCATGTCGGTGAGCCACGACTCGATCGGCTTGCGCTCTGCCACTGGACTGTTCTCCGCTCTGCGGTGGCCAATACTCCATGGTCCGATCCGCCCAGCCTAACGAGGGCGCGCCCTGGACGGTAAAGGCGTCCGGGGCGCGGCCGGAACACCCCCGGGCGGCCCCATCCGCCGACGGCGGACACCACCGGCGAGCGCACTTCCGCGCCGCCCAACTCCCCTCGCGGGGCGGTGAGATGGACCTGACGGCGCGGTGAGGGGGATGGTGGGTGGGCCTCCGGAGCGCGTCAGGGCCGGTCGCTGTCGGGGTCGGCCTGGCATCAGGACCGATCGCCGTCAGGACCGATCGCCGTCAGGACCGGCCGGTGTCAGGGACCGGGCTTCGTACGGAGCCGTCGGACGCCCATGGCCAGGACGGCTCCGGCCAGCAGCAGTGCGGTGACCGCGGCGGTACGGCCGAGGAGATCACCGTCGGACGCGGTACGGGCGAGGTGCGAGGACCCGGGCAGCCGGTCGCGGGGGTCGGGGTACCCGGCGGTAGGGGCGGGCGTACGCGGAACACCGCGGCCACCGTCGTGCGCGCCGTTCCCGCCGGGGCCACCGCGTTCGGGTTCGCCACCGGGCCCGTGGTCCGCGCCGTCCCGGTGGCCGCCGCTGTCCCCGTCGCCTCCGTCCGCGCGGACGGAGAGACGGTAGGCGTTGGACTCACCGACCCACTCGCCGTCACTGCCCCGGCGCTGCACGGTCGCGGCCGTGACGATGACCTTGTTCGCCTCCGTGCCCGCAGCGAACGCGAGCCGCGCGCGGACGCTGACGGTACGGCCCGCCGGTACGGCGAGGCCCGGCGAGCCGTCGTCGAGGACACCGATGATCTCGTCCTGCTCGGTCTTCTCCAGCGGCAGGGTCCGCCAGCGCCCCTCGCCGTCGGTGATCTCCAGGGTGAGCTGGGAGACGCCGAGCGCCCGGTGGCGGTCGACCAGGACGAGGACGGGATGGATGTCCCGGCACGCCTCACCGGTGGTGTTGGTGAGATCGAGGGTCCAGGTGCCCGCGCTGCCGCCGGGCCGGTAGTCGTCGGGTCCGCCGTGGATCTCGGTCGTGATCGGGAACTCGGGGTCGGACACCTTGCCGCACCTCGGTTCGCGCATCCTCGTGGCGGCGGCGGTGACGGCGCTGACGAGGGCGGGCGCGGTGGTGGGGGTCGGGCTGGGGGCGGTCCTGGGCGGCGCGCCGGCCGCCGCCGTCGGCGCGCCGGTCAGGGCGGCGGCGACGGCCGCGACGGTCACGGCGGCTGCGGTGACTCCGGCGGCGGGGACGGGACGCAGTCGCATGGATGACATGGCGGTGACAGGGCCTTTGCTGATCGCGAGGCGGTCGGGGCGGTCGGACGGTCAGGGCGCGTTACCCGCTGGAGGTCGGGAACGCTCCTCTGACGGCCCGGCCGCCACCAGAACCTCCGACGCTGTCATGCGACCGCCGGCCGGCCGGGACGCCACCACCCCAGACGGTCGGAAAATCACACAAATACACTCCCCCGGCCCAGCCCACCTCACCCCGGCGCACCTCACCTCGCCTCAGCTCAACTCCGCAGCCCGGCTCAGCTCCGCGCCGCCCGGCGCGACTCCGCTCAGCTCAGCTCAGCTCCGCGGCCCGCCGATGCCCGAAGAGCGGCGCGAGGACGAGCTGCGCCGCCCCCTCGGCGACCGGATACGGACCGCCGTCGGCCGCCGTGACCGGGATGACCGCGCCCCGGGCGCGATCGGCCACGACGGCACCCACTCCCCGTACGAAGCACTCTTCGTGCGCGGCCACCGTCCGCCCACCCAGCAGCACCCGGTCGATGTCGAGCAGCCCGACGAGATTCGCCGCCCCGGCGCCGAGCACCCGCGCGGCCTCGGCCAGATCGCCACGGGCGACGGCGGCGAGGCAGAGCGCCTCCACACAGCCACGGTTGCCGCAGTCGCACGGGGGGCCGTCGAGCTGGATGACCTGATGGCCGAACTCCCCCGCCCCGGTACGGGCCCCCCGGTGCAGCGCGCCGCCCAGGACGAGCCCGGCGCCCAGCCCCGTACCGAGATGGAGATACGCGAAGGAGTCGCCCGGCCCGCGCGGCGCGAGGCCGAGGGCGGCGGCATTGGTGTCCTTGTCGAGCACGACGGGGAGCTGAAGCCGGGCGGCGAGCGCGTCGCGCAGCGGAAACCCCTCCCACTGGGGAAAGCCGGTGACGCGCCCCGGCACGCCGGTGCGATGGTCGAGCGGTCCCGGCATGGCGACCCCGACCCCGAGCACGTCGCGCACCTCGGGCCGTACGGGTTCCCGCCGTACGGGCCCGGCGCGCAGCGCCTCGCCGTGCGCGGACCCGGCCTCGCCGTGCGCGGACCCGGTACGGGCCGCCCCGGTACGCGCCGCTCCGCCGTGTCCCGACCCGGTGTGTCCTGCCCCGGTGTGTCCTGCCCCGGTCCGGGCGGGTCCGGTACGAGCCGGGCCGGGCCGTGCGGGTCCGGTGCGTACGGGACCAGGGCATACCGACCCGGCTCGCGGCGCCGACCCGGCTCGCAGTACTTCCGCCCGTACCGCGTCGACCTGGACCGCCGCCGCCTCGACCACCCGTTCCGCCCCCGCGCCGAGATCGAGCGGAACCGTCCGTACGGCGACCGGCGCCCCGGACAGGTCCACCAGGACCGCCGTCAGCTCGTCGCGGTCCAGATGCAGACCGACGGCGTACGCGGCGGACGGGACCAGCCGCAGGACGGTCCTCGGCTTGCCACCCGTGGAGGCGCGGCGTCCGGCCTCCGTCGCCATGCCCTCCGTACGCAGCCGGGCCGTGATCTTGCTGACCGCCTGCGGCGTGAGCCCGGTCCGCTCGGCCAGTTCCAGTCTGCTGATCCCGCCGTCGCCCGCCGCGCGCAGCAGGCCGAGCACCAGCCCCGCGTTGTAGCTGCGCGGCGTCGGCGGACCGACTTCCCCGGCATCCCCGTTTCGTCTCTCCACGTACGCCATTGTCCCCCGTGGTTGCACTTTGGCAACGCCGTTGCTTAAGTGGCACCATGACCTTGACTGGCACCCGCACCGGCCCCCCTCTGCGCGTCGGACTCGTGGGCTACGGCCTCGCGGGCTCCGTCTTCCACGCCCCGCTGATCACCGCCACGGACGGACTCGTCCTCGACACCGTCGTCACCGGTAACCCCGAACGACGGGAGCAGGCGCGGGGCGAGTTCCCCGACCTGCGGTTCGCGGCGTCGCCGGACGAGCTGTGGGAGCGCGCCGGCACACTCGATCTGATCGTCATCGCCTCCCCCAACAAGACGCATGTCCCGCTCGCGACAGCCGCTCTCCAGGCCGGACTGCCGGTCGTCGTGGACAAGCCCGTCGCGGGCACCGCGGCCGAGGCGCGCGCACTGGCCGCGCTCGCCGAGGAGCGCGGGCTGCTGCTCTCCGTCTTCCAGAACCGCCGCTGGGACAACGACTTCCTCACCCTCGCCCGTCTTATCGACACCGGGCGGCTGGGCGAGGTGCAGCGCTTCGAGTCCCGTTTCGAACGGTGGCGGCCGGAGCTCAAGGGCGGCTGGCGCGAGTCGGGCGCGGCGGAGGAGTTCGGCGGGCTGCTCTACGACCTCGGCAGCCATGTGGTGGACCAGGCGCTGGTCCTGTTCGGCCCGGCGGAGCAGGTCTACGCGGAGGTGGACGTACGCCGTTCCGGCGCCGCGGCCGACGACGACACCTTCCTCGCGATCACCCACGCGAACGGGGTCCGCTCCCATCTCTACGCCAGCGCCACCGCGGCCCAGCTCGGGCCGCGCTTCCGGGTGCTCGGCTCCACGGCCGGCTATGTGAAGTACGGACTCGATCCGCAGGAGGCCGATCTGCGCGAGGGCAGGCGGCCGGGCGCGGACACGAGCTGGGGCGTGGAGCCGGAGTCCCTGTGGGGGCGGATCGGCGCGGGGGAGTCACCGCTCTCGGGAGGCGGCCACCCGGTGGAGACCGAGCCGGGCGACTACCCGGCGTACTACGCGGGGATCGCCACCGCGCTGCGCAAGGGCATCGCGCCCCCGGTGACGGGATACGAGGCCGCGGCGACGCTCGACGTACTGGAAGCGGCGCGCCGCTCGGCCCAGGAGGGCACCACGATCACCCTGGACACCGAGTCATGAGCGCCCCCGTACCCGGGCCGGAGCCGATCCCCGAGCCCCAGCCGGATCCCGTACCTCAGCCGGATCCCGTACCGGGACCGGATCCCGTACCCGAACCGGATCCCGCTCCCACGGTGGCCGAACTCGAAGCGCAGGAGGCCCGTCTGATCCTGCGTCACTTCACCTACGACGACGCCTGGGCCCTGGGCGGTCTGCTGGTGAAGCTGGCACGCGAGCGGAACGCGCCGGTGGCGATCGACATCCGCCGGGGCGCCCAGCAGCTCTTCCACTGCGCGCTCCCCGGCTCGTCGGCGGACAACGACGCGTGGATCGACCGCAAGCGCCGGGTCGTGGAGCGGTACGGCGCTTCCTCGTTCCTCGTGGGCGCGCGCTTCCGCGCGAAGGGCACCACGTTCGAGGAGTCCTCCCGCCTCGACCCGGACCGGTACGCGGCCCACGGCGGTTCGTTCCCCCTCACGGTGGAGGGCGCGGGCGTCGTCGGTACGGTCACGGTCTCGGGACTGCCGCAGGCCGAGGACCACGCGATGGTGGTGGCGGCCCTGGAGGAGTTCCTCGGCTGAGCCCGCCGGGGCATGGGCGCGAGCGGTGCGGCCGACGCGAGTCCCCGCGCCGCTCGGCGGGCCGGGCGGCGCGGGGACCGATGCCCCGCGCCGCACCCCACCACGTGCCGCCCGCACCGCGCCGCACGGGCCTCGCGCCCGCCGGGGGCGCTACGCGTCCTTGAACTCCTGGCGCTGCGTGCCCAGCCCGTCGATCTCCAGCTCGACCACATCACCCGCCCGCAGATACGGCTTGGGCTCCGGCTTGCCCAGCGCCACGCCGGCCGGTGTCCCCGTGTTGATGACATCGCCCGGGTACAGCGTCATGAACTGGCTGACGTACCGCACGAGTTCGCCCACCCCGAAGATCTGGTCGGCGGTCGTCCCGTTCTGCTGGAGCTCCCCGTTCACCCGGAGCCTCAGCGGCAGCGCCTGCGGGTCGGGCACCTCGTCCGCCGTCACCAGCCAAGGACCCAGGGGGTTGAACGTCTCGCAGTTCTTCCCCTTGTCCCACTGGCCGCCGCGCTCCATCTGGAACTCGCGCTCGGAGACATCGTGCGAGACCGCGTACCCGCCCACATGCGCGAGGCCCTCCTCCGCGGAGTCGAGATAGCGCGCGGTCTGTCCGACGACGACCGCGAGTTCGACCTCCCAGTCGGTCTTGCGGCTGCCCCGGGGGACCAGAACCGTGTCCTCAGGTCCGACCACTGTGTCCGGCGCCTTGAAGAAGATGATCGGCTCGGCCGGTATCTCCGCACCGGTCTCGGCGGCGTGATCGTGGTAGTTCAGCCCGATACACACGATTTTTCCGATCCGGCCGAGCGGGGGGCCGATCCGTACGCCCTCGGCGTCGAGTACGGGCAGTTCGCCCGAGGCGGCCGCGGCCCTGATCCGGCCCAGCGCGTCCTCGTCGGCGAGCAGGGCCCCGTCGATGTCCGTGACCAGCGCGGACAGATCCCGCAGGGTCGTCCCGTCCTCATCGAGCAGCGCCGGGCGTTCCGCCCCCGCCGTACCGACACGCAGCAGCTTCATTCCTCTGTCTCCCTCTGGTCGAGCGATTGCCAGGCCGATGGGCATGGCCATCGGGGGATCGGCTGATCCTCCAAGACATCGGATCACTCCGCAAGTCCCGGTTCACAGCCTGGACCGCCCCGCGCCACACCCACCAGGACCATCCCCACCAGGGCTCTCCCCACCCCTGCGCTCTGTTGTCCCCCGCCCTCCCCCTGGCGGGCGGTCCGTACCCCCGTCACCCCCGTCCGCGTCGCGTCCGCGCCTCCGTCGCGCCTCACCCGCGCTCGTCGCGCTCGTCGTGCTCGTCGGGCTCGTCGTGTTTCGTCTACGCCGCGGCGGCCGGCACCACCCCCGCCACCGGCATGTCGCGGTAGAGGAAGTACCGCTCGACCGCCGTCCAGGTCGTACTGGTCACCACGTACAGCGCCGCCGCCAGCGGCACCACACCGACGGTGAAGAGCGTCGCGAAGGAGAGCAGCGGCATCATCTTCGTCATCGCGCCCATGCCGGGGACCTGCCGGCCGTCCGGTCCGGCCGGCATCGCGGGCGCGTTCGCGAGCTGGATCCTCATCCGCCGGTAGGTGAAGGTGGCGACCCCGGCGACGATCGCGAAGAGGGCCAGGTACACCAGCCCCGCTCCCCCGAACATCCCGCCGTGCGCGAGCGCGTCGGTCCAGCGGTCGCCGAGGGGCGCGGCGAAGAGGGAGTGACCGAGCAGTTCGTTGGGACCGCCGCCGATCGTCCGGTTGGAGAAGAGGTGGTACATCAGGAAGAACGCGGGCATCTGCGCCAGGCTGGGCAGACAGCCGGACAGCGGCGAGACCTTCTCCCTGGCGTGCAGTTCCATGAGCGCCTTCTGCATGCGCTCGGGGTTCTTGCCGTGCTTCCTGCGCAGTTCGGCGATCTGCGGGGCGAGCCTGGTACGGGCCTTCTGGCCACGGGCGGACGCGCGGGACAGGGGATGGACCGCGAGCCGTACGCAGGCGGTGAACAGGATGATCGCGGCGGCTGCCGCTCCCGTGTGGAAGAGCGGCTGGAGCAGATCGGCGAGACCGGTGACCAGGTTCGCGAAAAGGGACATGAGAACGGACAAGGTGAGCCCTCCGAGGGGTCTCGTCGTGCCGGATGGAGGCGGCCCGGCCGCGGTACGCGCGCGGTGAGCGCGCGGTACGGCTGGGGAACCGCCGGTCCGCCGAGAGGCGGCGATACGGCGTGACGACCCGCGTGGGATGACGTGGGGTTACCGGAATCGGTACGCCCCGGAGCCCCTGCGCCCTAAGAGCCTGCGCTCTTGGGACCCCGGGAGCCTGTGCCCCTGGGGCTTACGCCCACGCAGACGTCGCGGGGCGGCGTCCGGGTGCTCGGGGGCGGGTGCGGCCCGACGCGTCGGGATCCCGTTGCGGGAGGAAGGCGGTGCGTTGCTCGCGGTCGCGGATGGCCGTCCGTACCCGGTGCGGCGGGTGGGCCGGCACGGAACGCGCGCTGATGACGGCGCAGACGGCGAGCGCGGAGCCCGCGGCGGCGGTGGCGGCGAGCGCGACGGCGGCGGAGAGGCTGCCGGCGTCGAGGAGCAGGACCTCGGTGAGCAGGAAGAGCAGCAGCCCGGCGGGGCGCAGCAGCCGGAGCGCGCTGCGCACCATGGCCTGCCCCTTCCGTCTCATGCTCGTCCTCACACTCGCTCTCGCCGTACCCGTCCTCGCACGGCCACAGCCACGGCCACGGGCACGGGTCGTACTCGTACGACTCCTACCGCTTCAGCCGTTATACACGATCGGCCTCAAGGGGCTGAAGCAGTCGGCGGGGCCCGAGCAGGGCCCGGCCGACCGGATTACGGGGCTCCGGGTCCAGCCCTTCGCCCGGCAGCATCTCCACGTCCCGGGGCGGTACGGCCGTACCGCAGGCCGGGCATTCGCCGTACGCGCCCAGTTCCGTACCGCAGACGGCGTGCGTGAACACGCGCAACCGCTCCGTATCGTCCACATGCTCGGTGCCCCAGACGGAGAGCGACCGGAGGACCGGCCAGAGGGCGAGCCCCCGGTCGGTCAGGACGTACTCGTCACGCGGGGGCGCGTCCTGGTACCGCCGCTTCTCCAGGACACCGGCCCGCTCCAGGGCCTGGAGGCGGGCGGCGAGGACGGCACGCGGCAGACCGAGATGGACGAGGAAGTCGTTGTAGCGCCGGACGCCGTAGAAGGCGTCCCGGACGACCAGCAGCGTCCAGCGCTCACCGACGACCTCCAGCGCGCGGGCCATCGAGCACTGCTGTGTCACGTAGTCCTTGCCCAGAGCCATGGAATCACCTTAACCAGGTTTGGGTTCAATGAATGAACCTACGCTGCTAGGGTCGGCCGGGGTGGTGAGTTCATTCACCGAACCCGTGCAGACCGAAGAGACCAGCCGCCGAGGGAACGAGATCGTCATGGCCCAGGCCCAGCCCACGCCCCAGCCCACGCATCGGACCGCACAGCGGCCCGAGGAGCCACCCGGGACCGGAACCGGTACGGGGGCGGCAGCGGCAGCGGGACCGGGATCGAGGAGCGCGCAAGCGACCGAAACCGGAACCGGTACGGGGACGGGAGCCGGGACGGGGACGGGAACAGGGGCCCGGACGGGGGCCGGCGCCACGATCGTCCACGCGCCCGCGCCTCCGCACCCCGCCGCCACGCTCGCGGTGACCAGCGCCGCCACGACCGTCGCCCTGATGAACTACACCGCCCCGCTGCTCACCCTCCCGAGCATGACCGCCGCCTTCGGCACCCCACTCTCCGGCCAGGCCTGGCTGCTGAACGGCGCACCGCTCGGCCTCGCGGCCGTCCTGCTCATCGCGGGCAGCCTCGCGGACGACTTCGGCCGACGCCGGATCTTCCTGCTGGGCACCCTCGCCCTCGGGATCACCACCGCGCTCGGCGGCCTCACCGACAGCACGCTTCTGTTCACCCTCGCCCGGGTCGCGCAGGGCGCGGCGAGCGCCGCGATCATCGCGAGCAGTCTCGGACTGCTGGTCCACGCGTTCCCGGCCGGTCCGGCGAGGATCAAGGCGACCGGGGTGTGGGGCGCGTTCGTCAGCGCGGGGATAGCCCTGGGACCGCTACTGGCCGGCGGACTGAACGGACTGAACGGCTCCGGCTGGCGGCTGACCTACGGGGTCCTCGCGGCGGCCGCCCTCGTCACCGCCGGCTTCGCCGTCCGCGCGCTGACGGAATCGAGGGCGGCCCGGCGGAACAGACCCGATGTGCCGGGTGCGCTGGCCCTCGCCCTGGCCTTCACCGCGCTGCTGAGCGCGCTCACCCTGGGGCGCGACGGCTGGCTGCGGGCGCCCGTTCTGCTTCTGCTGCTGGCCGCGGTCGTCCTCGTCGCCCTCTTCGCGGTCGTCGAACGCCGCACCGCCGCACCGCTCTTCGATCTGGGGCTGCTGCGCCGGCCGCTGTTCGGGGCGGCGTCGACGGGCGCGCTGTTCACCGGGCTCGCGGTGATCGGTCTGATGAGCTATCTGCCGTCGCTGCTCCAGCAGACCATCCATATGTCGGCGCTCGGGGCGGCCTGGCTCTTCCTGCTCTGGTCGGGTACGGCGTTCCTGGTGGCCCTCCAGGTCCGGCGGCTGTCGGGGCGGGTGGCGGCCCGCCACCAGTTGGCGCTGGGCTTCGTCCTGCACACGGCGGGCGCCCTGGGGATGCTGGGCGCGCTGGACGCGGGGTCCTGGGTGCGGCTGGTGCCCGGCCTGTTCGTCGCGGGGGTGGGCAGCGGTCTGCTGAACGCCGCGCTGCCCCGGCTGTCCGTCGAGTCGGTCCCGGCGAAAAGTGCCGCGATGGGCTCGGGCGCCAACAACACCGCCCGCTATCTCGGTTCGTCTGCCGGTGTCGCGCTGATCATCGCGGTGGCGACCTCGGTGGCGGACCCGGCGCACGGTACGGACCTGGCGATGCTGGTCTCGGCGGGCCTCACGCTCCTGGGCGCGGCGGCGGTGCTGGCGCTACGGGAGCGCCGCGGCCAGAGCCCGACGCCGTAACGGCCGCCCCGGCGGGCCGACCAGGGGGCCCGCCGGAACCGCCACCCCGACGACCGGCGACGCCGGCCGAACCGTCGGCGCCCTCGGATCCGTCGGCGCCGCGCGACCGGGGACGCACCCGCGTGTGCCCGGGGGCGCAGCCGCACACGGACGGGCGACCGCACGGGGGAAGAACCGTCGCGCCGAGCGGCCACCGTGCGAGAAACGCCACGCCAGGGAGACGCCGGGGATACGCCGGGGACCACGGGGTCCACACGGTCCGCCCGGGACGGACAAGGGCGGTGTCGGAGCACGTCAGGACCTCGGACGAGCCGGGCGTGGCCTTCCCCTCCGCCCGTACCCCGTACAGCAGTACGGTGTGCACCATGCGCCCCGACATGCCTGCCGACCACCCCACGGAAGCCGAGCGCCTGCTGCGCACGGCGGCCCAGTACCCCGAGGATCACGAGCCCCTGCTCCTCCAGGCCGCGGCCCATCTGGAGCTGGCCGGCGACCGCGACCGCGCCACCGGCCTCTACGACACCCTCCTCGCGGGCTCCCCGGACCACCCCCATCTGGTGAAGGCGCTCAAGGCCGCCAACCTCTGGGAGTACGGCCACGAGGCCGAGGCCCGCGCCATCATCGACGGCCTGCGCTCCGCCGCCCCGCTGGATCCGGCGCCCTGGGAGATCGTGGCCGAGACGCTGGAGTCCCACGACGAACTGGCGGCGGCCCACGACGCCTTCACCACAGCCCTCAATCTGCTGCTCACCCCCGGCGAAGAGGTCCCCTACCCGACCCACAGCCTGCTGGTGGGCCGCCATCGCGTCCGCCGTCTGCTGGGCCTGGACCACGACGACTGGGACGGCCTCGCCGACCGCGTCCACCCCTCGTCGGTCCCCCTGGACGAGCTGCACGACCCCAAGCGCCTCTGGGCCCTCGGCTCCGACAACCCCGCCGAACTCCAGGCCGAGATCACCCGCCTCCGCGCCGAACTGGGCTCCTACCGCACGGCCCTGTCCCGCCCCTTCCCCGTGGCGGTCCTGCACTGGCCCGAGCCGGAGCTGGCCGAACTCCTCACCGCGTACCCCACCCTGGCCACCGAGTACCCCTCCCACGAGGCCCACCTCTCCCAACTGGAGGCCTCCCTCCGCGACCTGGCCGCCACCGGCACCCCCAACCTGGGCATCGTCACGGCCACCGTCCCCTCCTACGAGGCCTTCGCCGCCTCGGAGCAGTCCTCCCCCTCCAACACCGCCCTGCTCCCCCAGTACGCCACCACCCTCGCCGCCCGAGGCCGAGCCACCCCCTGGCCCCCACCCCGCAACGCCCCCTGCTGGTGCACCTCAAACACCCCCTACCGCGACTGCCACGGCACCAGCTAACGGCTGCCCCGCTGGACCCGCAGTGGTTCCCCTCGTCGGTGGAGTGTCAGTGGCTGCTGGAAAAATCAAAATCGAGCTTGAGGCTTCGATGAAGGGGACATGGATGACGGACGCGCTGGACGACAGTTCCCCGGCAGCCGGGCTCTACGAGCAACTGATCACACTGCGGCTCGAAGACCGTCTCAAGGTGATGGAGGGCACGGGGTGGCGAACGATCGATGCCGAAGTGGGTGTCGAATCCACGCCTCATGTCCTGGCCCGGCATGTTGCTGAAATCGTCCGGCGCGTCCTCCGGGGCCTTCCTGAGAACGAGCGTGTCCACGCTGCGAACCATATCCTCGAGTCCGTCAGCACGTTGGCTGGCGCAAGAGAGTGGGTGGACATGGTGGCCGAGGGCCCTCGGCAGCTCATGGCCATCGCACAACAAGAGGCACCGGGGGTCTACACCGTCCGTCCGGCTACCCCTCTCTCCGACACTGCCCTGCTGACGAACTCTCCCGAGGATCCCAATCTGGGGTTCGAACTTCGTGCGGAACTGGCCACCGCGGACCGAGTTGACCTACTTTGCGCCTTTGTGAAGTGGCACGGACTACGCGTCCTTGAAGGCGCTCTCCGCACAGCCCGCGAACGCGGAGTGCCGATCCGAGTCATCACGACCACCTACATCGGCGCTACTGAACGGCGGGCTCTGGATCGCTTGGTCCAAGAGTTTGGTGCTGAAGTGAAGGTCAATTACGAGCTTCGCTCCACCCGCCTCCATGCCAAGGCATGGCTTTTCCGACGAAGCTCTGGATACGACACGGCGTACGTCGGAAGCTCGAATCTCTCCAAAGCCGCCCTCCTCGATGGGCTTGAGTGGAATGTCCGCCTCTCATCGGTCGCAACACCGCATGTCATAAAGAAGTTTGAGGCCACCTTTGACTCCTACTGGAGCGAGGCAGCTTTCGAGTCATACGACCCTGCACTTCATGGGGATCGCCTGGACGCGGCTCTACGAGAAGCCAGCGGAGGTAGTGGGGCCACCAACGGGCGGAGCATCACCCTCTCAGGGTTGGAGGTACGCCCATACCCACATCAGCAGGACATGCTGGAACGCCTTGAGGTTGAGCGGGATGTCCATGATCGGCATCACAATCTCCTCGTGGCTGCTACGGGCACAGGCAAGACGGTCATGGCCGCGCTTGACTACAAGGCGCTATGCAGGAAGGCGGGCCGAAAGCTACGCCTCCTTTTCATTGCTCATCGCAGGGAGATCCTGGAGCAGTCTCTCCGCACTTACCAAGGAGTTCTCGATGATGGGAACTTTGGCGAGCTACTCTTCAGCGGCGAGATTCCCTCTCACTGGAACCATGTTTTCGCTAGCGTCCAGTCCCTCAATGCTCGCACTCTAGACAATATCACCCACGATCACTTCGACATTATCGTCATTGACGAGTTCCACCACGGCACCGCGCCGACTTATCGAAAGATCATTAATCATTTCACACCCCTAGAGCTCCTCGGCCTCACGGCTACTCCTGAGCGCATGGATGGCTTGAACATTCAAGACGAGTTCTTCAATGGGCGAATCGCCGCAGAAATGCGCCTATGGGAAGCTCTAGAGAATGACCTTCTCTCACCCTTCCATTACTTCGGAATCACAGACACCACTGACCTCACTGCTATCCAGTGGAAGCGCGGCGCATACGATGCCACGGCGCTCAGCAACCTCTTTACCGGAAACGATGCGCGTGCCCGCCTAGTGGTGAAAGCCATCGAAGATAAGATCGCCGAGCCAGGTCGCATCCGCGCTCTGGGATTCTGCGTATCCGTGGCTCACGCGCACTTTATGGCGGAATTCTTCCGCCGGGCTGGCCTCAACGCCATTGCCTTGTCGGGCGATACTCCCGGCGACCAACGAAAATCCGCATTGAGCGCGTTGAGGGCTGGCGAACTGCAAGTAATTTTTTCTGTAGATCTATTCAACGAGGGCCTCGATATTCCCGATGTCGATACGCTACTTCTGCTACGCCCGACATCGAGCGCAACAGTCTTCTTGCAGCAACTCGGACGCGGCTTGCGCCGCTCCGAGGGAAAAGCGGTACTCACCGTGCTGGACTTTATCGGCCAGCATCGCAAGGAGTTCCGTTTCGAGGAACAATTCCGATCCCTCACAAACCTCACCCGAAACCGCCTGGTCTCAGCTATCGAGCACGACTTCCCGCAACTGCCGTCAGGCTGTCAGATCATCCTTGAGCCAAAGGCCAAGGAACTCATCATTGAGAATATTCGCACTCAGATCAGCGTGAATGTAGCTCAACTCGCCAACGAGGTACGGCAATTCGGGGAGCGACGCCTCTCCATGTATCTGGCAGAGAGCGGCCGCGAGATCAAGGAGCTCTACCGAGGAGCAAACCACTCATGGACGGCACTACTGCGACGAGCAAACCTTCTGCCGACCCAGGCACCTGACGGCGAGGCAGCACTGCTCAAGCGGGCCTCGGCCTTCCTCCACGTAGATGACCCAGCCCGGGCCTCCGCCTATACCCGCTTGCTAGAGGACGACGCGCCCCCTTATGAAGAGCTCAGCGAGCTGGACCGCACCTACGCACGGATGCTCTTCTTCACACTCTGGCCGTTGGGAGGCTTCAACTCCTACCAAGCCGGCCTCACCTCACTGCGCCACCAACACACCGTGCGGGACGAGTTGCGCCAAATTCTTGCCCATGTCCTCGATCACCTTGATCACGTCACACCCGCTCTTACCGGCGCACATAGCAACCTGCCCCTCCGAGTACACGCTTCCTATAGCCGTGAGGAGATCCTTGCAGGGCTAAGCGAATCCACTATCGATGGCTTGATGCCGGGCCACTTCCGCGAGGGTGTGCGCTGGTGCGATCACGCCAAGACCGACGCTCTCCTCATCACCCGCGAAAAAGACGAAAAGGATTTCTCGCCGCAGACTCGCTACAAGGACTACGCGATGAGTGACACTCTCTTTCACTGGGAATCGCAGAATCAAACGTCAGAGTCCTCACCCACGGGCATCCGCTACCAGGCCCACCAGGCCAACGGAACTCACGTACTGCTCTTTATCCGCCGCTACAAAAAGACAGACATCGGCGGACCCCAGCCATGGATGCTACTCGGCCCGGCCGACTATGTGTCACACGAGGGCAGCAAACCGATGGGCATCACCTGGAAGCTCCACACCCCACTCCCCGCGGACGTCTGGACCTACTCGGCCATCGCCGCGGGCTGACCGCCTAGATCCACAAATCTCACGCATATCAGAACCTCATCGGCATCAACCTGGGTTCAAGATCCGCCAAAATCGACAACGCGCTCGGATAAATTGCTGCTCTACACGATGTTGCTCACACCGCCCGAACGCGTGTCCAGAATTGAGCATTGGTTGACCTGAAAGGGCTCAGTTCACCTCGTCAAGTTCCACCTCGAACCGAGCCAGGGCATGATTCAAAGCTTCGCCCGGTTCGCAGCCGTGAACTCGGAGCCAACGAAGGAGATCGGCGATCGTCCCGATCACCGCCTGCTCCGCCGCGGCAACCGACAGCGAATAACTCAAGTCGGCCTCAAAAGGACGTGTGACTCCACAGCACTTCAAGAGGGCTTCAGCCCGTGTGACCTGTAGGCCGCCCGTGTGACCGGACTGAGAGGTCAAGGTCGTGGCGAGCTCACACCACTCGATCTTCGATTCTGTACCGAGAAGCACACCCCACCGGTCCGCCAGCTCATCAACCAGCATCATTCCGCGCCCCGACTCAGCGTCCGATTCCGGAGCGACCAACGTGGGAAGCGCACGGGTTTCCGGATCTCGGACCTCGATGCACACACGCGTACCCCGCATCGAGACCATGAGGGTGGTCGGCGTGCCCTCGCCCACATGCCTGATCACATTGGCCACCAGTTCACGCACACAGATCTGGGCAGGCGCAATGACCTCCGAGAGCCCCCCAGAGCCCCAGATGCATGCGCAAAACGCGACGCAACGGGGAGTTGAAGTGGCCAGGTCACCTACTGCGCGACGCCGTCGGCTGGCGATCGAGGTCAAGAAGCTACGTGACGAAGCGGGACTGACCTGCAATCACGTGGAGAAGGCGCTCGACTGGAGCGGCTCCAAGGTCAATCGCATGGAGACGGGCCAAGGGCGAGTACAGCCCTCCGATGTCGATGCTCTGTGCCGTTTCTACGGCACATCCGACGAGTTGCGTGAGCTATTGAAGTCTCTCGCCAAGGAGTCGAAGACCAAGGGGTGGTGGCACGCCCACGGAGATGCCATCCCGCCGCGGTTCTCCGTGTACGTAGGGCTCGAACAGGCCGCTGCCAATCTGCACACCTACCAAAGCGAGTTCGTCCCCGGGTTGCTTCAGACACCGCAGTACGCCACCGAGTTGAGCCGTGTCACTCCTGACCTGGCACATGACGAAGTCCCACGGCTCGTCGATGTGCGGATGCGACGGCAACAGTTGCTCACCGAGGCTCCTAGGCTCGACTTCTGGGCCCTAGTGCACCAGAGCGTGGTCACTCAGGTGATCGGGAATCGTCGGGTGATGGTGGGGCAGCTCGAACGTGTGCTGGAAATGACCCGGTTGGGGAATGTGACGGTTCAGGTCCTGCCGTACGACGCGGGAGCCTATCCGAGCAGCGGCCCCTTCACCGTGCTCGGCTTTCCTGAGCAGGAGGACCCCGACGTGGTGTATCGAGAGGGCTTGACGGACTCGGTCCATCTCGAACTCCCGGCGGAGGTAAGCATCTACACAAAGGCGTTCAACCATCTCGGAGCCCTGGCCCTGAGCCCACAGCGATCGGTCTCGCTGATCCAGTCAGCCTTGGAGGATCACGCCCGATGACCCAACTCCTCACCACGCCTCGGTGGCGAAAGAGCAGCTACAGCAACGGCGCCGGTGGTGAGTGCGTGGTGGTGGCGGAGATGACGACAGGTGGTGTCGGTGTGCGTGACTCGAAGCGGTCGCAGGGACCTCGTGGCGTTGTTCGGCGGGGCACGTGGGCAGGGTTCGTCACCGCTCTGTGTGGTGAACGGCTCGGCTGAGCACGCCTGCTCTCCGCGCCCCGCTGGTGGGCGGGGTGGCTGGTGGGCGGGGTGGTCAGAGGTAGGGGCGGATGATGACCTCGGGGAGGGTGGGGCGGGAGGTGGCCTGGTGGAGTTTGGTGCGGACCGCGGCCACCAGTTCTTCGGGGTGATCGCGAATCAGGGCCGGGACCGCGCTGATCACGTCCACTCCGTGGGCTTCCAGGCGGAGGCGGCGGCGCAGGGTGGTGCGGTAGGCGGTGATGCCCAGGTGGAATTCCTCCGAGTCGACTTCCAGGGCTACTCCCGCGTGCGCCCAGTAGGCGTCCGGGCGGGCGAGGAAGGTGCCGCTGGGGGTGAGCAGGACCGGGTTCCACAGGGGGTGCGGGAGGCCCGCGGCGAGAAGAGTGTCGCGGGCCTGGCCCTCGGCGATGGAGCGGGTGCCCGCGCGGAGTTCGTCCACGACCGCGCGGACCGCCGGGTTGCGGAGGGCGTGGGAGGCGCGCAGTTCGGCGTGGAGGTCCTCCGGGTGGCAGCTGCACGTCTGGACCGTCGTCGCGAGGATCGCGCGGACGCGTTCCTCGGACGGTTCGTGGGCGGCGAAGTCGGACGCCGCGCGGACCGGGCGTACGCAGGGGATCCCGTTGACCAGCAGGGTCGGCGGCCAGCGGCTGGTGCGGCGCAGACGTACGTACGCTCGGTCGCGCAGACCTCGGCGCGCGCCGATCAGCACGTCGGCGCGCCCGGCCGTGGCGCCCCGTACCCCGTACAGCGTCAGCGCCGCCTCGCCCGTCAGGACCGCCTTCGTCCCCGAGAGCGCTGTCGTCCCGCCGTCCCCGTAGAGGACCGCGGCGAGAAGCCGCTGACGTGGATCGGGTTCGCCGGTCTGTATCAGGACAACGCCGGGCAGCGGGCGCTGCCAGGGTCCGCCCGGCGCACAGCGGCCGGTGGCGGTACTGGCGGCGAGGCCGGTGGCCCGTAGCTGACCGGCCGTCGCCAGGCGCATCTGCGTACGGGAGAGACAAGCGATGGCCGCGTCGGCGGCGGTGGTCCTGGGCATACGGGTCTTCTGCCCATGCGCCGGTACGAAGCGGACACGCGTCGGCGGGCTGTGACGATCTCTTGTGTCCTCGGTTGCGTTCCGGGCCTATCTTCCGACTCCTGCCACTCTGGTTAGGCTCGGCTGTGTCAGAAGACCCGAAAAGCGGCAAAGGCGGCGGACATGACAGCGACTGCGACGGCGACTGCGTCGGTAACGGCGACAGCGGCACGCCTTGCGGCAGCGGCGGCGAGAATGCCGGCGGGGGCCGTGGCGGCCGGCGCGGCGGCCGGCGGGCTCGTCGGGGGTTACGGGATCGCCCGGTGGACGAAGAAGCGCCCCCTCGGCGGAGTCGCCCTCGCCGCCGCGGGCGCCGTGGCCGCCCACCAGTGGCAGCGGACCGGCGGGACGAAGGCCATGGTCGGGCTGAGCGCCGCGTACCTCGCCGCCTTCGCCGGTTCGCATCCGCTGGCCAAAAAGATCGGGGCCTGGCCCGCCGTCCTCACCGTGGCGGGCGCCGTCGCCGCCGCGTCCTATACGGTCACCCGCCGCGCGGCCGGATGAACCCGACGCCGGATGGTGCCGACCCCGTCGGCCGAGTGCGCGGGCACGCGGGTGCGGGTGCAGGGGCGGGTACGGGTACAGGTACGGGTGCAAGGGCGGGTATGGGTACGGGCGCGGGTGCGGCGGTCGTCCAGACGCCGCACGGCCGGACGACCACCGCGCGGCCGGACAACCGCCGGACGCCCGGACAACCGCCGGACGAGGGAAAGATTCTCCGGCCGCCGCTGAACGGCCACGCCCCGCCCTCCGTACCTAAGAGCAACTCCCCCATGGTGGCTGGGCGCGTGAACGGACGATCTGGTCCGGATCACGCGCCTAGCGCATGCGCCACCGTATAGATCAGCAGCCCCGCGAGCGCCCCGACCACCGTGCCGTTGATCCGGATGAACTGGAGGTCGCGGCCGATGTTCGCCTCGATCTTCTTGGAGGTGTCGGCGGCGTCCCAGCTCCGCACGGTGTCCGAGATCAACGACGTGATCTCGCCCCGGTACGTGGAGACCACATACCCCGCCGCGTCCTCGACCCAGCCCTCCAGCTTCCCCTGGAGCCGGCCGTCCGTCGCCAGCCGCGCGCCCAGGGAGAGCAGCGAGGCACGCGCGCGCAGACGCAGTTCGCTGCGGTCGTCCTCCGCCGCGGACATGATCATCGCGCGTACGGAGGCCCAGGCGGAGGCGATGATGTCCTGCACCTCGGGGCGCGCCAGCAGCTCCGACTTCAGCCGCTCGACCTTCGCCCGCGTCTCCGAGTCCGACTGGAGATCCACGGCGAAGTCCCGCAGGAAACGGTCGATGGCGCCACGCGCCGGATGGTCGGGCATGTCCCGCATCTCCGTGACGAACCGCAGCAGCTCCTTGTAGACACGGTCACCGACCTTGCGGTCGACGAAACGCGGTGTCCAGCCCGGCGCCCCGCCCTGGACCGCGTCCATCACCGAGTCCGCGTGCTCGACCAGCCAGTCGTGCGCGCGGACGCAGATCAGATCCACGGCGCGGTGGTGCGCACCGTCGGCGACCACCCGCGCCAGGGTCTTGCCTATGCCCGGCGCGACCTCCGCGGCGTCCGCGCGGCGGGTGATCGCCTCACCGACGATCGCCTGTACGTCGGAGTCCCGCAGCACCCGCAGCGCACCGCGCAGCGCCGTGGACAGCTCGGCGGTGACACGGTCGGCATGGGCCGGTTCCGCCAGCCACGTACCGAGCCGGCCGCCGATGCCGAGGGCGCGCAGCCGGGTCCTCACGACCTCGGCCGACAGGAAGTTCTCCCCCACGAACGAGCCCAGCGAGGCCCCGAGCTGGTCCTTCTTGTGCGGAATGATCGCGGTGTGCGGGATGGGGAGCCCGAGCGGATGCCGGAACAGCGCCGTCACCGCGAACCAGTCGGCCAGCGCGCCCACCATGCCCGCCTCCGCCGCCGCGGCGACATAGCCGGTCCAGCCGCCCGCGCCGGAGTTCTTCGCCCAGGTCGCGAGGACATAGATCAGGGCGACGAGCAGCAGCAGACCGGTGGCGGTGGCCTTCATACGGCGTACGCCGCGCCGCTTCTCCTCATCGGCGGCGGTGTACGAGAAGGAGCCCAGGGTGACCCCCAGGGGCGAGCGCTTGCCGGAGGCGCCGACCGCACCGGGCACACCGGCCGCACCGGGTCCACCGGGCACGCCGGGCTTGCCAGAGGCACCGGGCACGCCAGGGCCGCTCGGTCCACCGGAGGCACCCGGCACGCCGGGGCCGCCGCGTCCGCCGCGTCCGCCGGAGCCACCTGGGCCGCCCGCGCCGGTGCCGGAAGCGCCCGCGCCACCGGGCAGCGCGGACGCGCTCGGGGGCCCCGCACCGTCGCCGGCTCCCGCCGCCTTCTCCGGATCCGTACGTTCCATTCCGCTCCACCCGTCCGCGTACGCTTCGTGCCCGCAAGCCCGCCTTACAACATTGTCTCTAGCCTCTGGTACTCCCGGGGCATGCGGCGAGTTCCCGCGCGATGCCGGATGATGTCTTCTGTGCCGAGGTACCTGGGGAACGCGAGGGGGGACACCGGGGCATGACAAGACAACGCGCATACGCCCTGTTGGGGGCGATGGTGGCGCTGGTGGCGCTGGTCTGCACGGCCATCGTCGGAGGGTTCGACCTGCTGGGCGGCGCCGCCCGCGCCGGTGGCGGCCACGGGAATGGCACAGGCACAGGCGACGGCACGGGCATCGGTCTGGGACAGGGCCAGGGTCTGAGCACGGGCTCGGGTTCGGGCTCGGACTCGGACTCGGGTTCTGGTTCGCACCACGCGAACGGCACCGGCAGCGGCACCGGCGGAGACGCGTGGTCCTCCCGCCCTCCGGGCCGTACCCCTGTCGGCAACGCCGACCCCGCCTCCGCCGAGTCCTGGAGCGGCACGTGGGCCGCCGCGCCGGGCGGCGCCGAACCGGGCGCACCGATCGGCCACCCCGGGCGTTCCATCCGTAACGTCATTCACACCAGCATCGGCGGCACCGGCGTCCGGGTCACCCTCTCGAACCTCTACAGCCCCACCGCCCTGCTGATCGGCCATGCCTCGGTCGCCATCGGCACGGGCGGAGGTCAGCGGGGCACAGACGGCGGCGGAGACGGACGCGGAGACGGAAGGGGTGAGGGCGGTGGAGGCGGTGGGAGCGGCGCCGAGGCCGTCGCCGGCACCATGCGGAAGCTGACCTTCGGCCGGCAGTCCGCCGTCACCGTGCCGCCGCGCGGGCAGATCGTCAGTGACCCGGTGGAACTGCCCGTGCCGTACGACGGCGATCTGCTGATCACGCTCTACACCCCGGCCCCGGGCGGGCCGGTCACGTACCACCCGCAGGCCTACCAGACCTCGTACCTCGCCCAGGGCGACCGTACGGAGGACCTCGACGGCACCGCGTACACCCAGCCGACCCCCTTCTGGCGCTATGTCACCGCCGTCGACGTGCTCAACCGGGAGTCGCCGGGCGCGGTGGTCGCCTTCGGCGACTCGATCACCGACGGCGACGGCTCCCTCCACGACGCGAACCGCCGCTGGCCCGATGTGCTCGCCGCCCGGCTGCGCGACCGGCACATCGGCGTGCTCAACGCGGGTGTCAGCGGAAACCGCGTGCTGGGGGACGAATCACGGCGCGGCTGCGGCGCGAGCGGGCTCTCCCGCTTTCGGCACGATGTCCTCGGCAGGACCGGGGTCAGGGCCGTCGTCATCGACCTCGGCGTCAACGACATCCTGCGCGGCGGCGAGCGCGACCCGCGCCGCATCACGGCCGGGCTCCGGGAACTGACCCGGCAGGCGCACGCCCGCGGGGTACGCGTCATCGGCGCGACGCTGGCGCCGTTCGGCGGGCACCGCGGATACAGCGCGGCCACCGAGTCCGTACGCCAGCGGGTCAACGAGGAGATCAGGTCCGGCGGGATCTTCGACGAGGTCGTGGACTTCGACCAGGTGCTGCGCGATCCGTACGCGCCCGACCGGCTCAGGCCCGTGTACGACTCCGGGGACGGGCTGCATCCGAGCGACGCGGGCTACCGGGCGATGGGCCGCCATCTCGACCTGGAGTCACTGGAGGGGAAGGTCCCCGCCCAGCTCTGATGCGTACGGTCGCGGTCGCGGCTACGGCTACGGCTACGGCTACGGCTACGGCTACGGCTACGGCTACGGCTACGGCTACGGCTACGGCTACGGCTACGGCTTACAGACCCCGCGTCCGTCAGTCCAGTTCCTTCAGTCCAGTTCCTTGCGTTCCTTCTTCTCCAGCCGCTGCCGCTTCCGCTCCTCCTTGAGCCGCCGCTTCTCCGACTCCCTGATCTTCCGCTCCACCCCGACCCCGCCCATCAGCGCGAACCCGGTGACGATCACCCGTGGCGACCCGGGGCTGACCTCCCCCTCGCCCGCCTCGCCGAAGCCGCCCATGAAACCGAATCCCCGGACCTCGACCTCCATGTCCGGCGGCACGGTGACATGGACACCGCCCATGACCGTGAAGCAGCGGATCACGACATCGCGCTCCTCGAACCGCGCCTCGCGCAGATCGATCTCGCCGCCCGCCTGGAAGACGACCGCGGTGAACGTACGGCCCACCGTCCAGGTGCCCTTGCGGCCGAAGCCGCCCCAGAACGCGAAGGCGCCCTTGGACGTGGCCCGTTCCCGGCCGATCCGGTCCGACCAGGTGCTCACGCCACCGCCCGACGAGGAGGACGCGCGCGCCAGATCCGTCGTCGTACCGGGTGCGGGGAGATCCCGTACGAGCGGCGCCAACTCGCCATGGGTGCGCGCCTTGTACGCGGCTTCCAGGCGCTCGTCGAACTCCTCCATGTCGAGCCGGCCCTCGGCCACGGCCTCGCGCAGCCGCTCCGCGATCTGCTCCCGCTCGGCATCGGAGGCACGGGTGCCAGCACCAGCACCAGGACCAGAAACAGCACCAGGGCCAGGGCCAGAAACAGGACCAGAGACCGGACCGGAATCAGGACCTGGACCGGGCACAGGCCGTTCACTCGTCATGGCAGCAGAGTAGTCACCGCCGGGGCCCGCGTCACACAGCTGATCGATCGGCATACATCTTCGCGATGACCGCCTCGATGTCGGGCTCCCGCACCGACAGATCCAGCAGCGGATACTCCGCCGCAGTCCGGGCCACCAGCGGCGCCGCCGACTCGTTCGCGGGGAAGGCGAGCCACTGTCGCGGCCCCTCGACCTTGACCACGCGCGCGCCGGGCAGTTCGATCGGCGGAAGCTCACGCTCCAGATCCACCACGAGGGTCCGCTCGCTCTCCCCGACCTCGTGCAGTCCGGCCAACGCGCCGTCGTACAGCAGCCGGCCGTGGTCGATGACCATCACCCGCTTGCAGAGCTGTTCGATATCGGTCAGATCGTGGGTGGTCAGCAGGACGGTCGTGCCGCGTTCCGCGTTCAGGTCCCGCAGGAACTCCCTGACCTTGGCCTTGGAGATCACATCGAGACCGATGGTCGGCTCGTCCAGATACAGCACCTCGGGGTCGTGCAGCAGCGCCGCCGCGATATCGCCGCGCATCCGCTGGCCGAGCGAGAGCTGCCGTACGGGTACGTCCAACAGCTCGGCCAGATCGAGGAGTTCGACACACCGCTCCAGATTCAGCCGGAACCGCGCGTCGGGGACGCGGTACATCCGGTGCATCAGACGGTACGAGTCGATCAGCGGCAGATCCCACCAGAGCGTGGTGCGCTGCCCGAAGACCACGCCGATACGCTGCGCCAGCCGCGTACGCTCCCGGGACGGGTCGATGCCCGCGACGCGCAGCCGCCCGCCGCTCGGGGTCAGAATGCCCGTGAGCATCTTGATGGTGGTCGACTTGCCCGCGCCGTTCGGGCCGATGTAGCCGACCATCTCGCCGCGCGGCACCCGGAAACTGATGCCGTCGACGGCCCGTACCTGATGCTTCTCACGGCGCAGCAGACCCGCTCGGCGCCGGACGTCGAAGACCTTCTCGATCCCGTCCAGCACGATGAAGTCCGCGTCGCCACCGTCGCCACCCGGGCCACTCGCGTCGCCACCCGGACCACCCGTGCCACCCGAGCCACCCGTGCCGTGCACACCACCCGGGCTCGCCGGGCCGCCGCCCGTGCCGTCCGCGTCGCCACCCGGGCCACCCATATCCGTACTCATGTTCATGCTCATCAGCTTCCCGTCAGCTCCCCGTACTCCTGTAGGCACGCAGCCCCGCCCGCCACGCGAGCCCCGCCAGCGCACAGCTCACCGCCGCCACCACCGGCGGCAGGAACGCGACCGCTTCCGGCAGCCCCAACGGGTCCTCGCGGCCCAGGACATACAGCGCCGGGATCCAGTTGACGAAGGCCAGGGGCACCAGGAACGTCACCCCGCGCACCAGGTCCTTCGCGAAGACCGTGGGCGGGTACTGCAACAGCGTCGTCCCGCCGTACGTGAACGAGTTCTGCACCTCCGCGGCGTCCTGCGCCCAGAACTGGAACGCCGCGCCCGCCACGAACACCGCCGAGAAGATGGCCGCCCCGCTCACCACCATCATCGGCAGCATCAGCACCCGTACGGCCGTCCAGTCGATGTCCAGCGCCACCAGGGCGTAGACCAGCACCAGCAGCCCCTGGGTGACCCGGCCGAGGCGGCGCAGCGCGAACCGGTCCGCCGCCACCTGCGCCAGTACGGGTACGGGCCGCAGCAGCAGCGTGTCGAGCGTGCCGTCCCGCACCCGGCGGCCCAGCCGGTCCATCGAGCCGAGCAGCAGATCGGCGAGACCGAAGGCGGTCGCGGACGTCCCGTACAGAAAGGCGACCTCGGGCAGCGAGTAGCCGCCCAGGACATCCACATGGGCGAACATCAGCAGGATCGCGACGAAGTCGAAGGCGGTCGCCGCGAAGTTCCCGAAGGCCGTCATCGCGAAGGACGCGCGGTACGCCATCGTGGAGCGCATCCACATCGCCACGATCAGGCCGTACGCCCGGAACCCGTCCCGTACGGCGGCGCGCCGCGACAGCCGCGGAATCCACCGTTCCGCCCGTGCCTCCGCCGGCGCCCCCGCCGGCATCCCCGCCGACGCCCCCGCCGGCATCCCTGCCGACGGCTCCGCGGACATCTCCGCGGGGGACTCCGCCTGCTCAGCCACCCTGGACCACCACCCTCCGGGTCGCGACGGACTGGAGCAGCCGCCCCAGCGCCAGCAGGGCCAGCGCCCAGCCCGCCTGGAACGCGTACGCCTCGACGAGTCCCCATCCCGTGCGCCTGCCGAGGAAGACATCCGCCGGGACCTGGAGCAGCGAGGACCAGGGCAGCGCCCGCGCCACATCGCCCAGCAGCCCGGGGAAGAGATTGAGGGGCAGCAGCAGCCCGGAGAAGAACATCCCGGCCAGCATCGCCATCTGCGCCACCCCGGCGCCGTCCATCAGCCAGAACGCCGAGAGGGCGACGAGAAAGCGGATCGCGAAGCTGACGACGACCCCGAGCAGCACCGCGAGGAAGAACGCGGGCCAGATCAGCGGATCCGTGGGGAGCGCCAGCTCGAAGGCGAAGGCGCCGAGCACCATCGGTACGATGCCGCGCCCCAGCAGATGGAAGACGGCGCGGCCCAGATCACCCGCCAGCCACCACAGTTGGAGATCGACGGGGCGGTAGAGATCGACGGCGATATCACCCGTACGGATTCGTTCGATCAGCTCGTCCTCGAAACCGCCGCCCATCATGGCGCAGGTCATCAGCAGCGCCTGGCCGAGCCACACATAGGTGACGGCCTGGGACATGTCGTAACCACCGAGCCGGGGGCGCTCGTCCCAGAGGGCTATATAGGTGTACGCCACGATGAAGCCGAAGACCGTATTGGTGAACACCCCGGCGAATGTGGCCACGCGATACGTGGCATAGCGCCGGAACCCACCCGCGGCCACCACGGCATACAGCCGCACCATAGCTCCCCTCGCTCGTTCCCTCGGGCTCGTTCCCTCGGGCGGCGTCGACCCGCCGACCACCCCGCACCCGCCGCCCGCCATCCGGGCCCGCCGCCCGAGCCCGCCGCCCGGGCCCGCCATCTGGGCCCGCCATCCAGCACCAGCCGCCCGCCGTCCGGCACCAAAGCGCCCGACCCTAGTCCACCGGGGTCGGCCGCCGCGACCCGTTATCGGAGCGACGGCGCTCATCCGTTCTGGCCGTGTTTCATGGGGCCGCACAGCGTTTCGTGGCTCTGTGACGGGAATCGCCTGATACGACACCGTTATGCCGGAGGGAGCGAACCACCGGCCGCGGCCGAGGAGTCTTCACACTGATGAGCGACGTGCGACAGCAGCAAGGCTGGGCCCCCCGGGATCTCTCGGCCCCCGGCCCCGCGGTCCCCCGCTTCCCACCCGTACGAAAGAGCCGGCAGCGGAGCCGTCCGCGCCGGACCGGTCTGCGCCGGCTCGTCCCCACCCGGCGGGCCCTGCTCGGCACCCTGCTGTTCGGCACGCTGCTCTTCGGCGGCGGCCTGATCGCCGGGTACCACTTCGTCGCCATCCCGGCCGCCAACGCCACCGCGACCGCCCAGTCCAATCTGTACCTCTACGCGGACGGCACCCAGCTCGCCCGCGACGGCGAGATCAACCGCGAGAACGTCCGGCTCGCCCAGGTGCCGAGGGCCGTACAGCGCGCCGTCCTGGCCGCCGAGGACCGCGACTTCTACAGCGAACCCGCCATCGACCCGCAGGGCATGATCCGCGCCGTCTGGAACACCGTCACCGGCAAGGGCACCCAGGGCGGCTCCACCATCACCCAGCAGTACGTCAAGAACTACTACCTCGGCCAGGAACAGACCGTCGTACGCAAGGGCAAGGAACTCTTCATCGCGGTCAAGCTCAACCGCGAGGCAAGCAAGCAGACCATCCTCCAGGGCTATCTCAACACCAGCTACTTCGGCCGCAACGCGTACGGCATCCAGGCCGCCGCCCAGGCCTACTACGGCAAGGACGTCGAGCACCTCGACGTCGCCGAGGGCGCCTATCTGGCGGCGCTCCTCAATGCGCCCAGCGACTTCGACGTGGCCGTCAGCCCGGAGAACCGGCCCGCCGCGGAAGCCCGCTGGAACTACGTCCTCGACGGCATGGTCAAGGAGCACTGGCTCAGCCCGGCCGACCGGACCGCGCTGGACTTCCCCGCGCCCGGCGGGATCCGGCACTCCAGCAACGGACTCTCCGGACAGCGCGGCTATGTCGTCCAGGCCATCGAGGACTACCTCACCAGCAACAAGATCATCGACGAGAACACCCTGGCCGCCGGCGGCCACCGCATCACCACCACCCTGGAGCGGGAGAAGCAGGAGGCCTTCGGCAGGGCCGTCGACGACGTCGTGCTAAGCCGTCTCGACACCGGACGCCCCGCCGACCGCAACGTACGCGTCGGAGGCACCGCCATCGACCCCGCGACCGGCAAGGTCGTCGCCATGTACGGCGGGATCGACTACACGCGGCAGTACGTCAACAACGCCACCCGCCGCGACTACCAGGTCGGCTCCACCTTCAAACCGTTCGTCCTGGCCGCCGCCGTCGAGAACCACTCACGGACCCGGTACGGGGAGCCCATCACCCCCAACACCGTGTACGACGGCAACAACGAGCGCATGGTCGAGGGCGCGGACGGCCCCACCGGCTACGCCCCGGCGAACGAGGACGACATCAACTACGGCCCCCTGTCCATCCGCGAGGCCACCGACAAGTCCGTCAACGCCGTCTACGCGCAGCTCGCCGAGGACATCGGCCCGGCCACCGTCAGAAACACCGCCATCGCCCTGGGCCTCCCCGGGAACACCCCCGATCTGACGGCCTCCCCGTCCATCGCGCTCGGCCCGGCCAGCGCCAGCGTGCTCGACATGGCGAAGGCGTACGCGACGCTCGCCAACCACGGCAGACACGGCACCTACACCCTGGTCGAACAGATCAGCAGGAACGGTACGGACGTCAGGCTGCCCCGCCAGCGGTTCCGGCAGGTCATCAGCCGCGAGGCCGCCGACACCACCACCGCCGTGCTGCGCGGTGTCGTCGAGGGCGGTACGGGCACCGCCGCGCTCGCCGTCGGCCGGCCGGCCGCGGGCAAGACGGGCACGGCGGAGGACGACAAGGCGGCCTGGTTCGCCGGCTACACCCCGGAGCTGACCACCGTCGTCGCGATGATGGGCGCCGATCCGAAGACCGCGGCGCAGCGGCCGCTGTACGGAGCGCTGGGCCAGCCCCGTATCAACGGCGGCGGACCGCCGGCCGAGATCTGGGCCCGGTTCACGGCCGACGCCCTCACCGGCACCGAGACCAGGGACTTCGATCTGATGCTGGACAACGGGGCGGAGGAGATGCTGTCCCCGGAGGACGGGACGGACCCGTTCGACGAGTACGGTGGCGCACCCCCGGCCGACGGCGAGGAGATGCCGGAGGAGGGCGGGGAAGCGCAGGCGGGGCCGGAGGACTGGTCCGTCGGCGGGCCCCCCGGACGGGCCGGGGTCCCGGCGCACGGCCCCACGGGCCGGTCCGCCGGCGCCCGGCTCCCGGGGCAGGTCCAGGAGTCCCAGGAGCTTCAGCGGCAGACGCCGCAGCAGGAACAGCAGCAGGTGCCGCCGCTCGGTCAGGACAAGGCCCAAGGTCAGGGGCTGGGGCAAGGGCTGGGGCAGGTCCAGAGGCCCGCGCACGGACCGTCGCACGGGCTGTCGCAGCGGCACGAGGAAGGCGCCGCCGCCTCCCCCGGAGGCGCCGGTCCGGGCGACGGAACGGCCGACGGCCGCAGGGCCCGGAGCCTCGGCAGGCGGAGCGGCCGGGGCAGAACAGGGCGCGGTGGAAGCGGCGCGGGCGGAGGAGGCCGAGGCGGCCGGGCGGACGGCTCCGGACGGGGTACGGGCGAGGCTCCGGGGCGGGGAGGACTTTCTGCCGCTCCCGGCAGGTGATCCGGCGGGCCGCCGCCATGCCCCCGCCCGCGTACGTACGTACGCCCGCCAGGCGCGGCCCGGCGCGTATCCAGCCACCGCGCGCCCGGCCGTGGCACTACCGGTCCAGGTGTACCGAGATCGGTCCTGGCGTACCAAGACCGGTCCTGGCGTACCAAGACCGGTCCGGGTGTGCCGAGACCGGGCGAGCCGCGAATGGTCCGGCCATGGCGCGCCCGGCGAACTACAGATAGAGCCCGGTGGAGTCCTCGGAGCCCTCGAACCGGTCGGCGGCGACCGCGTGCAGATCGCGCTCCCGCATCAGGACGTACGCCACCCCGCGCACCTCGACCTCGGCGCGGTCCTCGGGGTCGTACAGCACCCGGTCCCCCGGCTCCACCGTCCGTACGTTCTGCCCCACGGCCACCACCTCGGCCCAGGCCAGCCGTCGGCCGACCGCCGCTGTCGCGGGAATGACGATGCCGCCGGACGAACGCCGTTCGCCCTCCGGAATGTCCGTCCTGACCAGAACACGGTCATGGAGCATGCGGATGGGCAGTTTGTCGTGCTGGCTGTGGGGTTTCTCGCTCACAACCCAGAACCTACCTGCTGACGCCCGCGCCGTGAGCCACAGGGGTGAGCCGGGCGCGGGGCGCCTCAGGCACGGCGGCGCCGCTTCGACGAGACCGCGAGCAGCCCCACGACCCCGACGACGACCAGCGCCACCGGGACCAGCCGCTCCAGCCGCGGCCCGCCGTCCAGCCCGATGAACGGCGCCCTTATCCCCGACACCGCCCTGTTCACCGCGACGAACGCGCGCCCGGCCGTGTGATCCACACTGGAGACCACCCGGGCCTTCGCGTCGCCGACGATCGTCTTCGGGTGCACCCGCACCCCGATCTCGTCCAGCGTCTCGGCGAGCTGCCCGCGCCTGCGGACGATGTCCGCCTCGATCTGCGCCGGGGTCCTGGAATCCGACACCGCGCTGCCTCCGTCGTCGTGTCCGGTAGTCCTTCATCAGTACCGCGTCAGTACTTCCTCGACAGTCTGTCAGCTTCGCCGTGACCGCACCCGACGGCACCCCCGATTACGCTCGGCCACGTACACCCGAACTCCACCGAGGAGAACCATGAGCGAGCGACTCCAGCCCGGCGACACCGCCCCCGCCTTCACCCTGCCCGACGCGGACGGCACCGACGTCTCGCTCGCGGACCACAAGGGCCGCAAGGTCATCGTCTACTTCTACCCCGCCGCCCTCACTCCAGGCTGCACCAAGCAGGCCTGCGACTTCACGGACAATCTCGGGCTGCTGGCCGACGCCGGCTACGACGTGATCGGGGTGTCGCCCGACCGGCCCGAGAAGCTCGCGAAGTTCCGCGACAAGGAGAACCTCAAGGTCACGCTGGTCGGTGACCCGGACAAGGAGGTGCTGGCGAGTTACGGGGCCTTCGGCGAGAAGAAGATGTACGGCAAGACCGTGACCGGCGTGATCCGCTCCACGATCGTCGTCGACGGGGACGGCAAGGTCGAGCACGCCTTCTACAACGTGCGGGCCACCGGCCATGTCGCGAAGATCATCAAGGATCTCGGCATCTGACACCGGGGCGCCGGGGGCGCCGGGACGCCGGGGGCCCCTGGGGCGCCGGGACCGGGGGTGCTGCGGCCGCCCCGGACGCCGGGGGTGCCGGGACCGGCCCGGACGGGCCGGGGACCGGCCCGGACGCCGGGGGCGCTGCGGCCGGCCCGGACGCCGGAGGTGCCGGGACCGGCCCGGACGCCGGGGGTGCTGCGGCCGGCCCGGACGCCGGGGGACGCCGGTCCGGAAGCGGAGATCCGGACCGTGACCGGGGTCCCACCCGCGTGGGACTTCGGTTTGGCGCCGCCCCGGCCGCGCAGAAGGTTCCCTTGGACACGTTCACCCGAGGAGAGGACCCGCCATGGCCGGCCAGGAGCACGGCAAGGAGGAGGACCCGGCCGCGGTCAGGCGCCATCCCGCCCTCTTCCGCGCCGCCCGCCGGCGGACGAACCCCGCCCCGCGCCGGTCCGACATCACCGTGACCGACGAGCGCGCGGTCAGACGGGCCGTCAAGGCCGCCGCCCTGGGCAACGCCATGGAGTGGTTCGACTTCGGCATCTACAGCTATCTGGCGGTGACGATCGGACATGTCTTCTTCCCGTCGGGGAACGCCACGGTCCAGTTGCTCTCCTCCTTCGCGACCTTCGCCGTGGCCTTCCTCGTACGGCCCCTGGGCGGCATGGTCTTCGGCCCCCTGGGCGACAGGGTCGGCCGCAAGAAGGTCCTCGCGCTGACGATGATCATGATGGCGATCGGCACCTTCGCCATCGGCCTGATCCCCGCGTACGCGACGATCGGCTTCTGGGCGCCGGTCCTGCTGATCCTCTTCCGGCTGGTCCAGGGGTTCTCCACCGGCGGCGAGTACGGCGGGGCGTCCACGTTCATCGCGGAGTACGCGCCCGACAAGCGGCGGGGCTACTACGGCAGCTTCCTGGAGTTCGGCACCCTCTCCGGATACATCGGCGCGGCGGGACTGGTCACCGCGCTGCACGCCGGGGTCGGCGCGGACTCCATGGAGGCATGGGCATGGCGGGTGCCCTTCCTGGTCGCTGGTCCGCTGGGGCTGGTCGGGCTGTATCTGCGGCTGCGGCTGGACGAGACGCCCGCGTTCCGGAAACTGGAGTCGGAGAGCGCGCGCTCCGCCGGGACGGCGGCCCCGGCGGAGACCACGGTGAAGGGCGATCTCGCCAAGATCTTCCGGCTGCACTGGCGGACGCTGATCCTGTGCGTCGCGCTGGTCGGCGCGTACAACGTCACGGACTACATGCTGCTGTCGTACATGCCGACGTACCTCTCCGACGAACTGGGCTACAGCGACACCCACGGACTGCTCGTCCTGCTGGGCGTGATGGCGTTCCTGCTGCTGATCATCAACTGGATCGGCAGGCTCAGCGACCGCTTCGGCCGCAAGCCGCTGCTGATGACGGGCATGCTCGGGTTCCTCCTCCTCTCCCTGCCGGCCTTCCTGCTGATCTCCCAGGGCGGCATCCCGGCGATCACGGCGGGCATGCTGATGCTGGGACTGTCCCTGGTCTGTCTGCTGGGCACGATGTCGGCGGCGCTCCCGGCGCTGTTCCCGACGGACGTCCGCTACGGCTCGCTCTCCGTCGGCTACAACCTCTCCGCGTCCCTGTTCGGCGGCACGACCCCGTTGGTGATCACGGCCCTGATCAGTGTCACCGGCAGCAATCTGACGCCGGCGTACTACGCGATGGCGGCGGCGCTGGTGGGAATCGTGGCGGTGGCCCTGATGAAGGAAACGGCCCAACGCCCCCTGCCCGGCTCACCGCCGTCGGTGGCGACGGAGGCGGAGGCGGCGCGACTCCTCTCCGATTTCCGGACGTGACCACCCGCCATCCGGTTCGTTACTCAGTGCGACGTCGCGAACACGCGGCCGGACCGAGAGGGACGAACCATGCCGGTGAGCCCGTACACACGGGAACGTCTCGCGGAGGCGGCGAGCACATCGAAGACCCTGTCCGAGGCGCTGACGAAGCTCGGGGTCGATCCGAAGGCCTCGTCACGGCGCACGTACATATCCGGGCGGATGAGGAAACTCGGGGTCGACACCACGCACTTCGAACGTGAGGCCGGCCGGTGGACCAGGGAGATACTCGAATCCGCCGTCAGCGCCTCCACGAACATGTACGAGGTGCTGCGTCACCTGGGCATTGAACTCGTGGGCGGCCAGTACACCCACATCAGCCGCCGGGTCAGAGCGTTCGGTATCGACACCTCGCACTTCACACCAGGGGCGCGCACGCGGAACGTGCACGGCAATCGGCGCCGCCGGTCGACCGAGGAGATTCTGGTCGAGGACAACTCGGCACAGGCACGCCGCACTCCCAGCTCACGGCTGAAGCGAGCCCTGCTCGAACTCGGCGTCGAGGAGCGCTGTGCGCTCTGCGGCTGCGAGGCGCGGTGGCGCGGCCACCCACTCCCCCTGGAGGTGGACCATCTCGACGGCAACTGGCGCAACAACCGCGTCGAGAATCTCCGGATCCTGTGCCCGAACTGCCACTCCACCACAGACACTTACCGCGGCCGCGGCAAGGTCCGCCGAGCGACAGCCCCCGGCCGACCGTCGCGCATCGGGGACGACGGCCGGTGAGCGACGTTCAGCGGTACACACGCGAGAGGCTGTCGGAGGCCGCGGCGCGATGCGGTGACCTCGACGAGGTGGTCGCCTTCCTCGGTACACGCCCTTACAGCCGCCTCAACCGGTACCTGTCACGCCGCTTCGCCCACTTCGGGATAGACATCTCGCACTTCCGTCGTGGCGGCAGCCGCACAGCGAGGACACGGCCCGAGAGCAGCGCACTTCGCGATGCGGTCACCCAGTCGCTTTCCATAGCCGCGACACTGCGACGGCTCGGCCGGCCCGACACCAGCCACCAACGAGCCCTGCTCCGTGAATGGACCACAGCGGACGGCATCTCGACGTCGCACTTCCTGGGGCAGGCGCACCAACGAGGAAGACCGGGCACGACCCCGCCGAAACCGGCGGACCGGATACTCGTCAAGCACACCGACGGGCGGCGCACCAGGACCGTTCGGCTACGCCGGGCACTCGATGAGATCGGGGTCCCGCACGAATGTGCCGAATGCGGGGCCGGTCCCGTCTGGCAGGGCCGGTCCATGACGCTGGAGATCGACCACATCAACGGCGACCGGAGCGACGACCGTCGGGAGAACCTCCGGCTGCTGTGCCCCAACTGCCATGCGGTCACAGCCACCTGGTGCCGAGGCGGCAGCCGCCCCGGGAGCCGCTAGAGCTGTGCCGGAACCACGCTCGGCCGCCTGCCCGGTACGATGGCAGACGGCTGGCGGCGGTGGCGCAGTGGCGACGCAGCAGACTTAGGATCTGTGGCCCGTGACCGGGCTTGAGGGTTCGAATCCCTTCCGCCGCACACGATTGGCCTGTGAATCGAAAGATCGATTCACAGGCCATTTCTCTGGGCCGGGCAGCTCAGCCCAGTAGGTCCCGGACCGCCGGGACCAGGGCGCGGAAGGCTTTGCCTCGGTGGCTGATGGCGTTCTTCTCGGCCGGGGTGAGTTCCGCGCAGGTGCGGGTGTCGCCGTCCGGCTGGAGGATCGGGTCGTAGCCGAAGCCGCCCGTGCCGGTGGGGGAGGTGCGGAGGGTGCCGGAGAGGCGGCCCTCGACAACGCGTTCCGTGCCGTCCGGGAGCGCCAGGGCCGCGGCGCAGGCGAAGTGGGCGGTGCGGTGGGGCGCGGCGATGTCGGAGAGCTGGGCCAGGAGCAGGCGGAGATTGGCCGTGTCGTCGCCGTGGGTGCCCGCCCAGCGGGCGGAGAAGATGCCGGGGGCGCCGCCGAGGACGTCGACGCAGAGGCCCGAGTCGTCGGCGACGGCGGGCAGGCCGGTGGCGTCGGCGAGTGCGTGGGCCTTGAGGAGCGCGTTCTCGGCGAAGGTGACGCCGGTCTCCTTGACGTCCGGGATGTCGGGGTAGGCCTCCGCGCCGACGAGGTCGTGGGGCAGGCCCGCGTCGGCGAGGATGGCCCGGAGTTCGGTGATCTTCCCGGCGTTCCGGGTGGCGAGGATGAGGCGGGTCATGCCCTCAGTATCCGTTCCCGCCCGGGGTGTCCGTCAGGGGGTGCAGATGTTGCCGATCTCGGCCGCGGCGTCGGAGACGGGGCTGAGGTCGGGGGTGTTGTCGCCGTTCTCGATGGCGGTGCGGACGCTGTCGACCCCCTTGCCGAGGTCGCCGACGGCCTTGCTGAGGTCGGCGTTGTCGGTGGTGTCCTTGAGGTTGTCCAGTTCGGCGTCGATGTCGTCGAGTGCCTCGTCGACCTTGAGCGGGTCGTCCCCGATGCTGGAGATGGCCTGTTCCAGGTTGCCGACGTTGGTGGCTATGGCATCGGCGGTGGCCACGCAGTCCATCGCCTTGTCGAGGGCTCCGCAGCCCGCGGTGAGCGGCAGGGCCAGGGCTGCGGCGCTGAGGGCCAGGGTGATGCGGCGTCGGCGTACGGGCGCGGGCATGGCGCGGGTTCCTCCCCAGGGTGCGGACGGGCGCACGTTTCTGTCCGTGCGCCCGTGCGGGTGGAGACGCCCCGTGGCTGTGCACGGTTGCCTTTCCTCCGGCGGGAGTTGGCTCACCGCGCCGGCGGGACGGCCGCCACCTGGTGGTCTTCCGTGGTGTCGCGGTGTTCCGTTACCGGGTCTGTTCGAGGGCGGAGCGCTGGAGCGCGGCGAGATCGGTGCAGCCCGCGGTGGCGAGGTCGAGGAGCGCGTTCAGTTCCTTGCGGTCGAAGGGCTCGGCCTCGGCGGTGCCCTGGACCTCGACGAACCGGCCGTCGCCGGTGCAGACGACGTTCATGTCGGTCTCGGCGCGGACGTCCTCCTCGTAGCAGAGGTCGAGGAGGGGCGCGCCGTCGACGATGCCCACGCTGACGGCGGCGACGGTGCCGGTGAGGGGGCGCCGGGCGGGCCTGATGATCTTCTTGCCCTGGGCCCAGGCGACGGCGTCGGCGAGGGCGACATACGCGCCGGTGATCGCGGCGGTGCGGGTGCCGCCGTCGGCCTGGAGCACGTCGCAGTCGAGGACGATGGTGTTCTCGCCGAGGGCCTTGTAGTCGATGACGGCGCGCAGGGACCGGCCGATGAGGCGGCTGATCTCGTGGGTGCGGCCGCCGATCTTGCCGCGTACGGATTCGCGGTCGCCGCGGGTGTTGGTGGAGCGGGGCAGCATCGAGTATTCGGCGGTGACCCAGCCTTCGCCGCTGTTCTTGCGCCAGCGCGGGACACCCTCGGTCACCGAGGCGGTGCAGAAGACTCTGGTGTCACCGAAGGAGATGAGGACGGAGCCCTCGGCGTGCTTGCTCCATCCGCGTTCGATGGTGACGGGACGGAGCTGTTCGGGGGTGCGGCCGTCGATTCGTGACATGCGGTGAGCCTATCGGCACGCGCTTTCCCCGGGCGTCCCGGTCACGGCCGCCCGCCCGCCGCCCGCGGCCGTGGGCCGGGACGGGCCGGAACGGGCCGGACGGCCGGGGACGGGCGGAGCCGGGGCCGGGACGGGCCGGGGACGGGCCGGGGACGGTCGGAGGGCCGGTTCCGGTCAGTTCGGGAAGCGCTTCACATCATGTCTTCGATGTCGGCGGCGATGGGGTCGGCGTCCGTGCCGATGACGACCTGGATCGCGGTGCCCATCTTGACGACTCCGTGGGCTCCGGCAGCCTTGAGGGCGGTCTCGTCGACCAGGTCGGGGTTGACGACCTCGGTACGGAGGCGGGTGATGCAGCCCTCGATCTCTTCGATGTTGTCGAGTCCGCCGAGCCCGGCGACGATCTTCTCAGCCTTGGTGGCCATGTCTCTCTCCCTGACTGTCGAACTGACTGCCGAAAAGCCCTGTACCGACCCGTCTCCGGCCGACTCGCCCCGCCCGTTCTGTTTCGTCACGGTAACGCACAGTTGGACCATCTTCGCGGGCGCACCTTCACGACGTACCCAATGATGACGATCACCGGCACCCCGCCCGCGACCGGCTCGACCGGCCCGACCGGCCCGACCGGCCCAGGGAGCCTACCGCAACTGGTCTACACCAGTCGGGGGCCACCGGCCGCGGCACGACGGAAGGACGCCGATGAGCGCCGACAGCACGCCAGCGTCCCCGCCGGGGCGGGCGGGTCCGCGGAGGTCGTGGTGGAACGGCCTGTTCCAGGGGCTCCAGAAGATCGGCCGCAGCCTTCAGCTCCCGGTGGCCACGCTGCCGGCCGCCGGTCTGCTGGTCAGTCTGGGGAATCTGTTCTCCGCCTCGCTGCACGGCCCGTTCTGGGACCGGACGGCGAAGGTGCTCAGCCTCGGCGGTGGCGCCGTCCTGGACGGGGCGTTCGGCCTCCCGCTGCTCTTCTGCGTCGGGGTCGCGATCGGCTTCGCCAAGAAGGCGGACGGTTCGACCGCGCTCGCCGCGGTCACCGGTTTTCTCGTCTACCACGGCGTGCTGGCCGCTTTCCCGGTCGGCGGCTCGGTGACCGAGGACCGGCCCGACGGCACTCCCCAGAACCCCGGTGTGCTCGGGGGCATTCTGATCGGACTGCTCACGGCGGTCGTCTGGCAGCGCTTCCACCGGACGAGGCTGGTCGACTGGCTCGGCTTCTTCAACGGCCGTCGGCTGGTGCCGATCCTGATGGCCTTCCTCTGCACGCTGCTCGGGGTGGCCTTCGGGCTGCTGTGGGAGCCGGTGGGGGACGCGCTGACCGCGTTCGCCAAGCAGCTCATCGATCTGGGCGCCTGGGGGGCGGGTATCTTCGGGGTCGCCAACCGGCTGCTCATCCCGATCGGTCTGCACCAGTTCCTGAACACCTTCTTCTGGTTCCAGGCCGGTACGTACACCGAGCCGGACGGCACGGTGGTGATGGGCGATCTGACCCGGTTCTTCGCCGGGGACCCCTCGGCCGGCCAGTTCATGTCGGGGTTCTTCCCGGTGATGATGTTCGGGCTTCCGGCCGCCGCGCTGGCCATCGCGCACTGCGCGCGCCCCGAGCACCGCAAACGGGTGGGCGGGCTGATGTTCTCCGTCGCGCTGACCTCGTTCGTGACGGGGGTGACCGAGCCGCTGGAGTTCTCCTTCATGTTCGCGGCGCCGCTGCTGTACGGGGCGCACGCCCTGCTGACCGGGGCGTCGATGGCGATCACCTGGGGGCTGGGGGTGCACGCGGGCTTCAGCTTCTCGGCCGGTCTGATCGACTACGTCGTGAACTGGCATCTGGACACCAGGCCCTGGCTGATCATCCCGATCGGTCTCTGTTTCGCGGTGGTGTACTACGTCGTCTTCCGTGTCGCGATCACGCTCTTCGACATCCCGACGCCGGGGCGGGAGCCCGAGGAGCTGGAGCGGGAGACCGAGCAGGACAACACCAAGGTCTGAGCGGCACGAAAGCCTTCCCGACCCCCGCAGCCCCTTCCCGACCCCCGCCGCCCCCGGGCCCCGGGCGGTCGTCCGAGGCGGTTGCCCAAGCCCCCTCGCCTATGGCCCAGGCCACAGTTTTCGCAGGTTCCTCAGCCGGTCCCCGCCGTGTTAGAACAGGTCTACACCACCGAGTGGTGTAGACCACGCGGCCGTGCGCGCCGCGTCCGGGTACCGGTGGGAGGATCTTGATGAGTACGGCCGACGTCGCCCCCGCGGCGAAGAAGGAGCCCTCGGCGACGAGGGGCAGCCGCGCGATGGCGGTGATGCAGCGCATCGGCCGCAGTCTGATGCTGCCCGTGGCCGTGCTGCCCGCCGGCGCCCTGCTGGTACGCCTCGGCAACCCCGACATGCTCGGCCGTGAGTCGTTCCCCGCGTTCCTCACCAAGATCGCGAGCTTTATGGCCGCGGGCGGCAACGCCATCCTCGACAACATGCCGCTGCTGTTCGCCGTCGGTATCGCGATCGGCTTCGCCAAGAAGTCCGACGGCTCGACCGCGCTCGCCGCCGTCACCGGTTATCTGGTCTTCAAGAACGTCCTGGGCACCTTCACCGACCCCAATCTGCCCGAGGTGGCGCAGGTGGTGGACGGGAAGATCGTCATGGTGGACGCGCCCGTCGACGCGAAGGTCCTCGGCGGTGTCGTCATGGGCATCGTGGTCGCCCTGCTGTACCAGAGGTTCTACCGGACGAAGCTGCCGGACTGGGCGGGCTTCTTCGGCGGCCGCCGGCTGGTCCCGATCCTGTCCGCCTTCGCCGGTCTGGTCATCGGCGTCGTCTTCGGCTACATCTGGCCGGTGCTCGGCACGGGCCTGCACAACCTCGGTGAGTGGCTGGTCGGCTCGGGTGCCGTCGGCGCCGGGATCTTCGGTGTCGTCAACCGCGCGCTGATCCCCGTCGGCATGCACCACCTGCTGAACTCGTTCCCCTGGTTCCAGGCCGGTACGTACGAGGGCAAGAGCGGCGACATCAACCGGTTCCTGGCGGGTGACCCGACGGCGGGACAGTTCATGACCGGCTTCTTCCCGATCATGATGTTCGCCCTGCCCGCGGCCTGTCTCGCGATCACCCACTGTGCCCGCCCCGAGCGCCGCAAGGTCGTCGGCGGCATGATGCTCTCGCTGGCGCTGACCGCGTTCGTCACGGGGGTGACGGAACCGATCGAGTTCACCTTCATGTTCATCGCGCCGGTGCTGTACGCGATCCACGCGGTGCTGACCGGTGTCTCCATGGCCCTCACCTGGGGGCTCGGTATGAAGGACGGTTTCGGCTTCTCCGCCGGGGCGGTCGACTTCTTCCTCAACCTCGGTATCGCGACCAACCCCTGGGGTCTGGTGCTGGTCGGTCTCTGTTTCGCGGCGGTCTACTACGCGGTGTTCCGCTTCGCGATCGTCAGGTTCAACATCCCGACGCCGGGCCGCGAGTCCGACGAGGAACTCGCCGAGCTCCAGAAGGCCGAGGCCAAGTAGGCCCGCGCCGCCCCTGCCACGCGCCGCCCCCTGCCACGCGCTGCCACTGCCACGCGCCGCCGTGCCACGCGCCGCACAGCCCCGTGGGCCCCGCCGTTGTCAGGAACGGCGGGGCCCACGGTTGGTTGCCATGCTGTCAGCCACCGGCGGCCACCGGCCGGAAGGCGCGCGCGGACCCTCGGTCAGATCTCGTACACCGCGCCGGGAACGGCCAGTTCCGCCGGGCCCGCGTAGACCTTGCGGGCATCGGCCAGATTCTGTTCGCCGTCCGTCCAGGGCGGGATATGGGTGAGGACGAGCCGGCGCGCGCGGGCGCGGGCGGCGTGGGCGCCTGCCTCGCGGCCGTTGAGATGGAGGCCGGGAATGTCCTCCTTGCCGTAGGTGAAGGCCGCCTCGCAGAGGAAGAGATCCGTGTCCTGGGCCAGCTCGACCAGTGGTTCGCAGACGCCGGTGTCACCGGAGTAGGTGAGCGACCGGCCGCCGTGCTCGATCCGGGCGGCGAAGGTCTCTATGGGGTGGGAGACCTTCTCCGTACGGACCGAGAAGGGGCCGATGTCGAAGGAGCCCGGCTTGAGCGTGTGGAAGTCGAAGACCTCGCTCATGGACTTGTCCGTCGGGGTGTCCGCGTAGGCCGTGGTGAGGCGCTGCTCGGTGCCCTCGGGCCCGTACACCGGGATGGCGTCGCAGCGACCGCCCTCGAAACGGTAGTAGCGGGCGACGAAGTAGCCGCACATGTCGATGCAGTGGTCCGCGTGGAGATGGCTGAGGAAGATGGCGTCGAGGTCGTAGAGACCAACGTGGCGCTGCAACTCGCCAAGGGCGCCATTACCCATGTCGAGGAGCAGCCGGAAGCCGTCGGCCTCTAGGAGGTAGCTGGAGCAGGCCGATCCCGCGGAGGGGAACGAGCCCGAACAGCCGACGACGGTGAGCTTCATGGAACGTGAACCTCCGTGGCGTGGAAGGGGGGCGACGGGGGTTGTGCGGTCCGTCGAGCGTAAAGCGCGAAACGGCTGGTCGCTCCTCCACAGCGGTCCGTTGTGGGAGAACTCACCTGCGCTGTCACCGGTTCGGATGGACGGGGACGGCGGGGTGACGACGGGTCCGGCCGGGGCCGTACACGCGTCCGGCCCCCTGCCCGGATCGGGCGGAGGGCCGGTGCGCGGTCCGCGGACGCGGTCCGGGGCGGCCGCGCGGGGACGGGCCGGGACGCGGGGCCGGACACCGGATGGTGCGCGGGGCGGGACGCCGGATGGCGCGCGGGGCTGGACGCCGGATGGGATACGGGGCGGGACGCGGTGCGCGGACGCCGGACGGGGAGCACGGCCGCCGTCGGACGGCCGTGCCGGACGCCGGGACGGCCGGTTCGGGCCCGGCTCATGTCCCGGACCGGGTCCGGGGTCACGCCCAGAGCTGGCCGTGCAGGGTCTCGATGGCCTCTTCCGTGGTGGCCGCCGTGTAGACGCCCGTGGAGAGGTATTTCCAGCCGCCGTCCGCGACGACGAAGACGATGTCGGCGCTCTCCCCGGCCTTGACCGCCTTGCGCCCGACGCCGATCGCCGCGTGCAGCGCGGCGCCGGTCGACACCCCCGCGAAAATGCCCTCCTGCTGGAGCAGTTCACGGGTACGGGTGACCGCGTCGGCCGAGCCGACGGAGTAACGCGTGGTGAGTACCGACGCGTCGTACAGCTCGGGAACGAATCCCTCGTCGAGGTTGCGCAGGCCGTAGACGAGGTCGTCGTAGCGCGGCTCCGCGGCGACGATCTTGATGTCGGGCTTCTGTTCCCGCAGGAAGCGTCCGACGCCCATCAGCGTGCCGGTCGTGCCGAGCCCGGCCACGAAGTGGGTGACGGACGGCAGGTCGGCGAGGATCTCGGGGCCCGTGGTGGCGTAGTGGGCGCCCGCGTTGTCGGGGTTGCCGTACTGGTAGAGCATCACCCAGGAGGGATTCTCGGCCGCCAGTTCCTTGGCGACCCGTACCGCCGTGTTGGAGCCGCCCGCCGCCGGGGACGGGACGATCTCCGCGCCCCACATCGCCAGCAGGTCGCGCCGCTCCTGGGAGGTGTTCTCCGGCATCACGCAGACGATGCGGTAGCCCTTGAGCCTGGCCGCCATGGCGAGCGAGATACCGGTGTTGCCGCTGGTGGGCTCCAGGATGGTGCAGCCCGGGGTGAGCCGGCCGTCCTTCTCGGCCTGCTCGACCATATGAAGGGCGGGCCGGTCCTTGACCGAGCCGGTCGGGTTGCGGTCCTCCAGCTTGGCCCAGATCCGGACGTCGTCCGAGGGGGACAGCCGGGGGAGCCGTACCAGAGGGGTGTTGCCGACCGCCGCCAGCGGGGAGTCGTAGCGCATCAGGCCGGGATCGCTTCGAGCGCGCCGCCGGCCACCGCGGGGAGGATGGTGACGCTGTCGCCGTCGGCGAGCTTGGTGGAGACGCCGTCGAGGAAGCGGACGTCCTCGTCGTTGAGGTAGACGTTCACGAACCGGCGGAGCTGGTTGCCGGCGGCCGGGTCGAGGAGCCGCTCCCGGATACCGGCGTGCCGGGATTCGAGGTCGGCGAACAGCTCGGAGAGCGTGTCACCGGTGCCCTCGACGGCCTTCGCGCCGTCGGTGTAGCTGCGGAGGATGGTCGGGATGCGGACCTCGATGGCCATGGCATGGGCTCCTGTCGGGAGATGGCGTGACGGGCGCGCGGCGCGGGCCCCCGCGCGAGGGGGTGTGGTGCGGATACGGCCGGACGGCGCTCGGGGGCTGTCGCTCAGCCGGCGGCGCTGTCGGGACAGATGGCACTGGCGAGGCGGCACAGATCGACGTGCAGCCGCGCCACGAGCAGCGGGGTGCTCGGCGTCTTGTCGCTCACGTCGGTGAAAACCATGGCTTCATGGTATCGATTCCCGGTCGCCGCCCCGGTAGGGGATCTCGCGGGACGGACGACCGGTGTTCGTCAGATGGACGGCGGCAGATAGACGACGGTGGGGGCGCCGGTGACCGGATGGGTGGTGACCTCGGCCGATACCCCGTAGACCCGCGCGAGCAGCTCGGGGGTCAGAACGGAGCGGGGGGTTCCGGAGGCGACGATCCGGCCGCCCTGGAGCACATGGATCCGGTCGCAGTAGTAGGCGGCGAGGTTCAGATCGTGCAGGGCCAGCAGATTGGTGGTGCCGGACCCTCTGATCAGGGTGAGGACATCGAGCTGGTACCTGATGTCGAGATGGTTGGTCGGTTCGTCGAGTACGAGCAGGGACGGGCGCTGGACCAGGGCGCGGGCGATGAGCGCGCGCTGCCGTTCACCGCCGGACAACGAGGGGAAGGCACGGTCCGCGAGGGCGGCGATCCCGACCCGGCCGAGCGCCGCGTCGGTGAGGGCGGTGTCGGCGGTCGTGTCGGCCTCCCAGAAGTGTTTGTGCGGCGAGCGGCCCATGGCGACGACCTCGCGCACGGTCAGCTCGAAGTCGGACCCACCGTCCTGCGGGACGGCGGCGACACGGCGTGCCCGTGCCTTGGCCGTCATGGTGTGCAGATCGTCGCCGTCGAGCAGGGCGTGTCCCGCGGTGGGACGGAGGGTCCCGTACACACAGCGCAGCAGGGTGGTCTTGCCGCTGCCGTTGGGGCCGACGAGTCCGACGGTCTCGCCGGGGGCGGCGGTCAGCGCGGCGCCGTCGACGAGCAGCCGTCCTCCGGTCTCGTACGAGAGCCCCTCGATCCGCAGTCCGGCGGCGTCCGGGGCGGTCATACCGGTGCTCCTTCGGGGCGGCGGCGCATCAGCCACAGGAAGAGCGGCCCGCCGGTGAGCGCGGTGAGGACGCCGACGGGGATGTCCTGGGGCGCGGCGACGGTACGGGCCGCGAGATCGGCGACGACCAGGGCGAGCGCCCCGCCCAGTGCCGCGACGGGCAGCAGGACGCGATGACCGGCGCCGACGGCCATCCGGGCGGCGTGCGGGGCCAGCAGTCCGATGAAGCCGACGGCCCCGCTCGCGGCGACCATCACCGCGGTGACGAGCGAGGCCAGGACGAAGACGGCGGCCCGGAAGCGTGAGGTGTCGAGGCCGAGGACGGTCGCGCCCTCCTCCCCCACGAGCAGCAGATCGAGCGGCCGGGCCAGCGCCATGAGCAGGGCGGTCCCGGCGGTGAGCGCGACGGCGGGCACGGCGAGCGTGGCCCAGCGGGCGCTGCCGAGGCCGCCGAGCGACCAGTAGAGCGCCTCCTGGAAGTGCTCGGGCCTGGCGGAGAGCATCAGGATCAGGGTGGTGAGCGCGGAGAGGATGTACGAGACGGCCACCCCGGCGAGCACCAGCCCGCCGCCGGTCATCGTGGAGCCGCGCCGGGCCAGCCCGTACACCAGCGCCAGCGCGAGCAGCGCCCCGGCGAAGGCGGCGGCCGGCATGGCGACGGTGGTGGTGACCCCGCCGCCGATGCCGAGGACCAGCACCAGTACGGCGCCGGTGGAGGCCCCGGAGGAGATGCCGAGCAGGAACGGGTCGGCGAGCCGGTTGCGTACGAGTGCCTGGAGGACGGTGCCGACGACGGCGAGCCCGGCGCCGACGATCGCGCCGAGCAGCACCCTCGGCAGCCGTACGTCGAGGACGATGGTGCGGAAGGGGCCCGGCTCGGCGCCGCCGGCCAGGATCGTGAGCACCTGGCCGGGCGGGATCCGTACGGAGCCGAGGGCGAGGCCCGCGACCACGGCGACGGCGAGCGCGGCGGCGAGGCAGCCGAGCACGAGGGTGTGGCGGAGCCGCCCGTGGGCACGGGCGGGCGCGGTCGCGCGGCTCACGGCGGCTTACTTCACGGCTTCGGGGTGGAGCTGGGCCGCGAGCCGTTCGACGGCGGCGGGGGCCCGTACGCCGAGGACCACGTCCGAGAGGGGCATGACCGCGAACCGCTGGTTCCTGACGGCCGGTACGTCCTTGAGCACCGGGTCCTCCAGCAGCCGCTTCTTCTTCTGCGCGACGGTGGTGGAGCCGTAGTCGTAGATGACGATGACGTCGGGCTCGCGTGCGACGACCTGTTCCCAGGTGGCGTCGCCGAAGGACTTGTCGAGATCGGCGAAGACATTGCGTCCGCCGGCCAGCCCGATCAGTTCGTTGCCGATGCCCGTGCCGCCGGCGGTGAACGCGGTCTTGTCGCCGCTGTCGTAGACGAAGACGGAGAGCGGTTCGACGCCCTTCAGCTCGTCGGCGGTGGACGCGACGGTGGTGCGGGCGTCCGCGATCCACGCGCGGGCGCGGTCCTGGACACCGAAGGTACGGCCGGTCTCCTCGACCTCCCGGTAGACGTCGTCCATGGTCGTCCGGCCGTCGGCGCAGTTCTCCAGATTGAGCCGGGTGCCGATCCCGGAGGCCTTGAGGTCGTCGCGGCTCCGGCCGTCCTTGGCGGCGAACGCGCTGGCGTATCCGCCGTAGACGAAGTCGGGGTTCGCGGCGAGGAGCTTCTCCTTGGCGGGGTACTCCGCGGAGAGGACGGGGACGCTCTTGTACGCCTTCTCGTAGGCGGGGAGGATCCGGTCGTCCAGCCAGGCGGTGCCGACGAGGGACTTCTCCAGGCCGAGCGCGAGCATGATCTCGGTGACGTGCTGGTTCATGGTGACCACCCGCTTCGGCGGCGCCTGGTAGGTGGTGGTCACCCCGCAGTTGGTGACGGTGTACGGGAAACCGGGCGCGGCCTGGGCGGCGGGCCGGCCGGCCGCCGGCTCCGCGGTGTTCCCGGAGGTGCCGCAGGCGGCGAGCGGGAGCAGTACGGCGGATATGAGGGCGAGCGGCACGGCGGGTGCGAGCGCACGGCGGCGCCGGGACAGGACAGACACGACTGGGCCTCCTCCGGGGGATTTCCGCGTCCCCTGGCTGGTGGGAGAAGGGCGGCAGGTCAGTTCCTGGCTGGCAGGCTTCGCGCCTGGTCACAGTGGCGGGACCGCGCCGGTTTCGCACCGGCTTCCTGGGTCCTGCCGCCTCGGTTCGGGTCCGAGTCTCTCAGACGATCTCGACGGGCTCCTCGGTGACCTCGCCGTCGACGATCCGGTACGAGCGGAACTGGAAGGGGCCCGCGTCATCGGTGTCCGCGGTGGAGACCAGCACATAGTGGGCGCCGGGCTCGTTGGCGTAGGCGATGTCCGTACGGGACGGGTAGGCCTCGGTCGCGGTGTGCGAGTGGTAGATGATCACCGGCTCCTCGTCGCGGTCGTCCATCTCCCGGTAGAGCTTGAGCAGATCCGCCGAGTCGAACTCGTAGAAGGTGGGTGAGCGGGCGGCGTTGAGCATGGGGATGAACCGCTCGGCCCGTCCGCCGCCCGCGGGGCCCGCGACCACACCGCAGGCCTCGTCGGGGTGGTCGGCTCGCGCGTGCGCGACGATCTGGTCGTGCAGGGCCTGGGTGATGGTGAGCATGCAGAGAATATAAGCGGACACCGCGGAGCACGGCGAAGGCCCCCGGACACCGGTCCGGGGGCCTTCGTACGGCAGGTGGCCGGGCCCTGTGGGGGCCTGTGTGGCCAGGCCCTGTGGGGCCCTGTCCTGCTCCTGTCCAGGATCTGTTCCTGTCCAGGATCTGCCGGGACCTAGTCCACGGCGGAGGCGTACTCCCGCTCGGCGCGCTGCGCGATCGCGGGGTTGCGGCGCTTCAGGAACTGCCAGCCCGCCGCCAGGGCCACCGCCCAGACCGCCGCGACATAGAGACAGACCCGCGCGTCCTTGTCGTAGGCGATCAGACAGGTCACCAGGGCCAGGAAGGCCACCGCGACCCAGCTGAAGAGCGCGCCGCCGGGGGCCGGGAAGGACGAGGCCGGCAGCCGGCCCGCCTCCACACCCCGGCGGTAGCGGATATGGCTGATCAGAATCATCATCCAGGTCCAGATGCCGGCGGCGGTGGCCACGGAGGTCACATAGCCGAAGGCCTTCTCCGGGACGACGTAGTTGAGGACCACGCCGATGCCCATCAGGACGACGGAGACGGTGATGCCGAAGGCGGGGGTCTTACGGGAGTTGAGCCGGCCGAAGATTGTCGGCGCCTCGCTGTTGGCGGCGAGGTCGCGCAGCATCCGCCCGGTGGAGTACATCCCGGAGTTGCACGAGGAGAGCGCGGCGGTCAGCACGACGAAGTTGACGATGCCGGCCGCGAGCGGGATGCCCATCTTCTCGAAGGCGTGGACGAAGGGGCTGTTGCCCGCCGAGAACTCGGTCCACTTGACGACGGCGAGGATGACGGAGAGCGCGCCGACGTAGAAGACGATGATGCGCCAGGGCAGCGTGTTGATGGCCTTGGGCAGGGTCTTCTCGGGGTTCTCCGACTCGCCCGCGGTCACCCCGACCAGTTCGACTGCGAGATAGGCGAACATCACCCCCTGGAGGGTCATCAGGCTGGAGCCGATGCCGTTCGGGAAGATCCCGTCGTGTGCCCAGAGGTTGGAGGCGGCGGCGGTCTCACCGGCGTCGGAGAAGCCGAGGGTGAGGACGCCCAGACCGATGACGATCATGCCGATGATCGCGGTGACCTTGATCATCGAGAACCAGAACTCGACCTCGCCGAAGATCTTCACCGAGATCAGATTGACGCCGAAGAGCACCACCAGGAACACCAGCGCGCTGACCCACTGGGGGATCTGCGGGAACCAGAAGTGGATGTAGATCGCGGCGGCGGTCAGTTCCGCCATTCCGGTGACGACCCACATCAGCCAGTACGTCCAGCCGGTGGCGAAGCCGAAGAACGGGCCGAGGAACTCCCGGGCGTACTCCGCGAAGGAGCCCGAGACCGGCCGGTAGAGGAGCAGCTCGCCGAGCGCCCGCATGATGAAGAAGATCACGACGCCGGCGAGGGCGTACATGAGGATGATGCTGGGGCCGGCCTTGGCGATATTGGCTCCGGCGCCCATGAAGAGACCGACACCGATCGCGCCGCCGATGGCGATCATCTGGACCTGGCGGCTGCCGAGCCCCCGCTCGTAGCCCTCTTCGGCCGGACCGCCCCCGGCGGGGCCGTCCGCGGCGCGGTCGCCGCCGTGTTCCTTTTCCCTGTCGACCTGCGCAGAGGTCATGTCGTGCAACCCTTTCTCCATGCCGATCCGCGCCGGTGTCGGCCGCGGACCAGTTCGTGATCCCCCCGGATACGGATGGAGTGCCGCCGGCGGTCGGCCGGCGAAAGCACCCCCGGGGACAGGGGTGGAGTCCCCGGGGGGTCGTGAAGATTTATCACGGCGGCGGGCGTGACCGGCGGACGGTTCTGTGGCGCAGCCCACAGGAAGAAGCGGAGGAATCGCACCGCGAACCGCAAAGGTCGCCGGACCGGTGACATGATCGTTATGGCGACTTGAGCGTCAGTTGAGCGTACGGGAAGAGGCCGGCCGGGGGCCGCCGCATGACATGTGGACGCCAGCCCCCGGCGCCCGCGCGTCCTGTGCGCGGGACACCGTGGCGGTGCGGCCCGGTCGGCCCGGATCAGGGCATCAGCGTCTCGACGAGGGTTTCCTGGAGCGCGCCGAGCCAGAGGTACGCCATCACCATCGGCTTGCGCGGGTCGGAGTCGGGCAGCCGGTACAGCTCGCCGCCCTCGTCCTCGTCCGTGACCTCCAGCCGCGTACCGATCGTCAGCCGCAGATCGTTGAGCGCGCCGAGCCAGTGCAGACAGTCCTCGGGGGTCAGCTTGAGCACGGCGCCGCCCTCGCCCGTCGAGGTGAGCCCGTCCAGCGAACGGACCAGCGCGATCCCGTCCTGGCGCTTGCGGCCCCGCAGATCGTTCTCCGTGAACCGTCGGAACTCGGCGGAGAACTCCTTCAGTTCGTCGTCGTCATCGCCGTACGCGTCGGGGAAGAGCCGGGCCAGCGCCGGGTCGTCGGGCGGCTCGCTGGGGCCCTCCGCGAAGAGCGAGGCGAGCGGGTCCTCACCCTGGGCGGGCTCGTCACCGGGCCCGATCAGCTCCAGGAGCTGTACGGCCAGGGAGCGCAGGATCGAGATCTCGACCTCGTCGAGCGCGACGGCCGCGCCGCCGCCCGGGATCGCCTCGAAGCGCCCGGCCATCAGGTGCGGTCCTGGGAGAGGGTCGCCCAGAGCCCGAATCCGTGCATCGCCTGCACATCGCGCTCCATCTCCTCGCGGCTGCCGCTGGAGACGACCGCGCGGCCCTTGTGGTGGACGTCGAGCATCAGTCTGTGGGCCTTGTCCTTGGGGTAGCCGAAATAGGTCTGGAAGACGTACGCCACATAGCTCATGAGGTTGACGGGGTCGTTGTGGACGATGGTCACCCACGGCACATCGGGTTCCGGGACGGCAAAGGTCTCCTCGGCCGATTCGGGGCGTTCGATCTCAGTGGGAGCAACACTCACGGTTCCGGACGACCTTCTTCTCTGCCGGGCTTCTCTGCCGGGTCACAGCGTCACCTGACCCATGTCAGAGCGTCACATGACCCATGCTGCCACCCGGAACCGCCTGTCGCACAAACGGCCACACAGAAATCGTCACTCTGACGAGAGGTCGGGGTAGGATCGGTCATATGAACACTGCGGACCTTGGGCTGCCGGTGGACGTGCCGTCGACCGCGCTCTTCACCGACCAGTATGAGCTGACGATGCTCCGTGCCGCGCTCCAGGCCGGCACCGCCGACCGCCGGTCGGTCTTCGAGGTCTTCACCCGGCGGCTGCCCGAGGGGCGCCGCTACGGGGTGGTGAGCGGCACCGGGCGGGTCCTGGACGCCGTCGAGAACTTCCGCTTCGACTCCGATGTCATCGGCTTCCTCCGGTCGAACCGGATCGTCGACGACGAGACGCTCGGCTGGCTCGCCTCGTACCGCTTCGGCGGGGACATCTGGGGCTATCCGGAGGGCGAGGTCTACTTCCCCGGCTCGCCGGTCCTGCGGGTGGAGGGCTCCTTCGCCGAGTGCGTGCTGCTGGAGACCGTGATCCTGTCGATCCTCAACCATGACTCGGCGATCGCCGCCGCGGCCTCCCGGATGTCGGCGGCGGCGGGCGGGCGCGGACTGATCGAGATGGGGGCGCGGCGTACGCACGAACTGTCCGCGGTCGCCGCGGCGCGCGCCGCGTACGTGGGCGGCTTCGACACCACCTCGGACCTGGCGGCCGGGTTCCGGTACGGCATCCCGACGGTGGGGACGAGCGCCCACGCCTTCACCCTGCTGCACGACAGCGAGCGCGACGCCTTCCAGGCGCAGGTGCACGCGCTCGGGCGCGGTACGACGCTGCTGATCGACACCTACGACGTGGCCGAGGCCGTACGGACCGCCGTGGAGATCGCGGGACCCGAACTGGGCGCCGTCCGGATCGACTCCGGCGATCTGCTGCTGGTCGCGCACCGGGTACGCCAGCAGCTCGACGAACTGGGCGCGGTGAACACCAGGATCGTGGTGACCTCCGACCTGGACGAGTACGCCATCGCCTCGCTGGCCGCGGCGCCCGTGGACGCGTACGGCGTCGGCACCCAGCTCGTCACCGGCAGCGGGCATCCCACCTGCTCCATGGTCTACAAGATCGTCGCCCGTGCGGTGTCCTCGGATCCGAGGGCCCCGCTCCAGCCGGTGGCGAAGAAGTCGCTGGGCGGGAAGCTCTCGGTGGGCGGCCGCAAGTGGGCCGCGCGACGGGTGGACGCGTGGGGGTACGCCGAGGCCGAGGTGCTCGGCACGGGTACGGTCCCGTCGGACCTGCTGGACCGGCAGCTCCATGTGCAGCTCGTCAAGGGCGGCGAGATCGTCGCCCGGGAGCCGCTGGAGGTGGCGCGCGAGCGGCACTTCGCGGCACGGGCCGCGCTGCCGGTGTCCGCGACGCAGCTCTCGCGGGGCGAACCGGTGATCCCGACCGAATACATATGAGAACCGCGGAGACATGAGACACAGGGGACGGCGGTGACGGGACGGTGGTGAGGCGGATGCCCGGCTCCTCCCGTCGCGGGGCCCGGTCCCCAGGGAGCGGACACACCCCGGGGCGCGCGTGTGCCCGGGGGCCGGCCGGACCTCCGGCCGTCTCCCCGGCCGGTGCCGCTCCCGCCGCTCCCGGCTGCCCTGCCCTTCCCGGCCGATCCGATGTTCCCGTCCGCCCCGCCGTTCCCGGCCGATTCGCTACTCCCGACCGATCCGGCGTTCCCGACCGATTCGCCGCTCCCGACCGGCTCTCGTTCCCGTCCTCCGTTCCCGCCCGCAGGCCGCTCGCCCGCCCCTCCGCCGAAGGAAGACCGTCATGCACCGCGCGTTGATCGTCGTAGACGTTCAGAACGATTTCTGTGAGGGCGGCAGTCTGGCGGTGACAGGAGGGTCCGAGGTCGCCGCCGCCATCACCGACCTGATCGGCGAGGCCTCCCCCGGATACCGGCATGTGGTCGCCACGCGGGACCATCACATCGACCCGGGTAATCACTTCGCCGTCGGTCCCGACAGCCCCGATTTCGTCCGGACCTGGCCCGTGCACTGTGTGGCGGGTACGGAGGGGGCGGGCTTCCACCCCAATTTCGCCCCGGCCGTCGCCTCCGGCGCGATCGACGCCGTCTTCGACAAGGGCGCGCACGCGGGGGCGTACAGCGGCTTCGAGGGCGCCGACGAGAACGGTGTCCGGCTCGCGGACTGGCTGCGGGAGCGGGAGATCACGGAGGTCGACCTGGTGGGCATCGCCACGGACCACTGCGTCCGGGCGACCGCGCTGGACGCGGCCCGTGAGGGCTTCGCCACGCATGTGCTGCTCGATCTGACGGCGGGCGTGGCCGTGGAGACCACGGAGCGGGCCCTGGCGGAGATGCGGGCGGCGGGGGTGGAGCTGACGGGCAAGCCCGTGGTGACGGCCCGGCTGACCCCGCCCGGTCCGCGCAGCGCCCCCGAGGAGCCCTCCGGGGGCCCCGCGGGATCCGGAGAGGCCCCGGTCGGCCCCGGCACCCCGGGCGCCCCGGGAAAGCCCAGGAGCAGCGCGGAGGACCTCTCCTGAGCACCACGGCCTGAGCACCACGGCCTGAGCACCACGGCCTGAGCACCACGGCCTGAGCACCACGGCCTGAGCACCACGGCCTGAGCACCACGGGCCTGGGCACACGGCCCGAGCGCTTGGACGGCACCGGCCCCCGGCACGGCGGAACGGCCTGCCTCGCGCGGTCGGTGCCCAGCGCTCGCCGTGGCCTGGCTAGTAGCCGGCGGCCGGGCTGGCCGTGGGGCGCAGCAGGGCCCGTATCGGCTGCCAGAGCTGTTCCCGGCACTCCGGTGTGGTGCGCCACAGCAGACCGTCCGGGTGGTGCAGCACCGCCGTGATCTCGTCCGGCGTCGGGGGGTGCGCGTTGCCGCGCAGATACACCGCGCGCAGCCCCAGGTTCCGCAGCCTGGTCAGGGCGCGGGCCCGGTTCACCGCGTGTACCAGGACGCGCACCGTACCGCCCTCGGCCGCCGGGCTGGGCAGGGTCAGTGCCACCACCACCGTGCCGTTCGGGAGCCTGCTGAAGCCTCCGCCTGCCATGTCCTTCATCTCCCCCGTGCGGCCCCAGTGAGACACCGCGTCAATAAGAGAACCGTAGGACGCACCTAAACACGATCGGCCGCCGCCCGCTAGAGGGCGACGGCCGATCATGCTTTGACCTGCGGTTACTTCCGGTTACCGACCGGAGGCCCCCACCTTGACCGTCAGCGTCTGGCCGTCGAGCGGCTGGCTGATGATGCTGATCTTGGTGTTGGTGTCAGGAACCTTCACGCTGCCGCTCGGGTTCTCCGCACTCCAGTAGGTGCCCTTGCGGTCGTCGAAGACCGGGGCGCCGAGCTGGGCCTTGATCCGCGTCGGCACGTTCGCCTTGTGCAGCGTCAGACCGGACACCGGCCACCAGCTGAAGGTCGAGTCGTACGCCTGGATCCGGTTGCGCATCAGCGTGCCGTCCGACCACTTCAGCGCCTTGGCGTGCGCGTCGATGGGCAGGACCAGACCCTCACCGGGGTGCTGGCTGGTGTTGTTGTCCTTCTGCGAGGTGTCCCACAGCCAGATCAGCAGACCGGTCTGGTACGGGAAGTGCTCGACCTTGTCGCCGTTCGGCGCCGCGAAGCCGAAGTTGTACGGGCCGACCTCAAGGGTCTTGTCGTACGAGACGTACTGACGGTTCTCGGCGATGTAGTACTGCGGGTAGTCCTGGGTGAAGGACTCACCGATGCGCGAGAAGCCGTCCGCGGTCCAGCCCGCGTCGTCGCCCTCGGCGTTGTCCGAGAAGACCGTCGCGCCGTCCGCGGTCAGGGTGATCCCGTCCGCGGCGAAGCCCTTCTGGGCCACTCCGCCGTCCGTCTGGTAGCGGAAGCGCAGGTCGAACTTCTGGCCCGCGTAGGCGTCCAGCGGGTAAGAGAGCTTCTTGTACGCGCCCGAGACACCGGTCAGCGACGGCTTGTCGGCCGCGTCACGGGGAAGGGGCACGCCGTCGGCCGTGCCGTCGAGCACGGTCCAGTTGGCGCCGCCGTCCGTCGACACCTCGGCGTAGAGGTAGTCGTAGTCGGCCTCGATGTCCCACCAGCCCTGGAGGTCCAGCGTGGCGGCGGACTTGCCGGTGAGGTCGACCGGGCGGGTCAGGGTGTTCTTGAGATCGTCACCCATGTCGCTCCACCACTGCTTGGAGCCCTCGGCGGGCTTCACGACAGTCGTGGTCTGCGTCTTCTCCGGCAGCTCGACGATGAGCGCCTGCGGGTTCTTCGTGTTGTACTCCGAGACGCCCAGCTTGTGGGTGGAGTTCTTCGCCGCCTTGGCCTCGGCGTAGTTGAGCCAGCCGAGCTGGAGCTTGTCCCAGGCGGTCATGTCGCCGGGCAGGTCGCCGATCGCGTCCTTGCCGGTGCCGAGCCAGGAACCGGACGACATCAGCGTCCAGAAGGCGGTGGAGTTGTCACCGCCCGCGGTGTCGTACAGGTCGGGCAGGCCCAGGTCGTGGCCGTACTCGTGGGCGAAGACACCGAGGCCGCCGTTCTCGGGCTGCATGGTGTAGTCGCCGACCCAGATACCGGTGTCGCCGAACTGCGTGCCGCCGGCCTTGTTGCCGGTCGGGCCGGTGCTGCCCGCGCTGGTGCCGTACGCGTACCAGCGGTGCGCCCACAGGGCGTCCTCACCCTGGACGCCGCCGCCCGCCGACTCGTCCTCGCCCGCGTGGACGATCTGGAAGTGGTCGATGTAGCCGTCGGCCTCGTTGAAGTTGCCGTCGCCGTCGAAGTCGTAGCGGTCCCACTGGTCGTACTGGACCAGGTCCGCCTTGATCTGCGCGTCCGTACGGCCCTGGGCCTTCTGGTCCGCGGTCCAGGCGTTGACGCCGTCGCGCACCGCGTCCCAGACGTTGGCGCAGTTGCTGGAACCGCAGTAGTTGGAGCCGTAACGGGCCTCGTTGTACGGGACCTTGACCCAGTCGGAGACCTCGCCGTCGACCGAGTAGCGCCCGGAGGACGTCTTCTCGTAGTAGGTCTTCAGCGACTCCTTCTGGCGGCCCTTCCTGTCCTTGCCCGTGCCGAAGTAGAGGTCCTGGAAGTGCTGCTGGTTGTAATCGGCCTGCCAGGCGGTGGAGTTGTCGACCTTGCGGTCGGGCTCCGCTATCTGGTTGTGCCGCGGGCCGGGGTCGCCGCCGAACTTCTGGACGGGCGGGAGCGGTCCGGCCGCGCCGTCCGGGTCGTACGTGGTGGTGCTGTCGACCGTGTCGCCGAACTCCACGAGGATGGTGAAGATCTTGTCGGTCTTCTCCCGGCCCAGCTCGACGTACTTCTTGTTGTCGAGCTTGACGACCTTGGAGGCGCCACGCTTCTCCACCTTGGCGGCACCGGAGATGACCTGCTGGAGCGCCGCCTCACGCTGCTGCGACTGCTGCTTGCTGAACGGGCCTTCCAGGTCGTGTTCGACCTGTCCCTTCTGGGGCGCCGGATCACGGCGCTCGATCCCCGTGGGACCGGATGCGGGGTTGTCCTGAGCCTGGGCCGTGGTGAAGGCCGAGGCCGTGGCGGCGGTCGCGGCGAGAGCCACCACCACCGCGGACATTCTTCTCGCCCGTCGGTTTCTGATCACTTGATGCTTTTCCTCCCCGGCGCACGCGATCCGCGGACCGGGAGTGAGGGATCCGCGCGCGTCTGCGTCATAAGTGACGACATTCGACCGGAGTTAAGAGAGAAAAGACAGACCTTGACTTGCACTGGTCAACTGCACTATGCGAAGGGCCGCGTTCCGCTCGACGGACCCACCGGACACGGAGAAATTCGGACAACAGGCGCACAATTTCAGCCGCTTGTTGAGGGAAGTGATTCGATGCGCCCCCTGTGCGACGGCACCGTGCGTCAGGTCACGCTTACTACCCGTTCCTCCCGGGCATCCCCCGTCGTAGAGTCGATGGGCGGTGCGAGCCCTCCCCACCGCCGCCCCACCCGTGCGACCCGCGTGCGATATGCGAGACACCCCCGAACCCGATGCTCCGAGGACGGATTCCGCCATGCCGCGTCCGACTGCCGCACCGCTCGCCTATGGTTCCGCCACCGTCGTCTGCTCCACGGTCGTCATGCTGCTGGTCTCCGGTGTCACCTCCGGCGCCGGAATCGTGGTGATAGGGATCGCCGCGCTCGCGCTGGGTCTTCTGGTGACGCTCACCGTGGCCGCGCCGGGCCGCGCCGGGGCATACGACGGCGACTCCGGCCGAATCCTCGCGGACCCGGGTGCCCGCCGCGCGCGTACACGGGGGCGGGGAGACACCGGCCCAGCCCTCGATGCGCCGCTAGTCCCCGTCCGTCGATCTTCGCGGGCCCGGAACGCCTGACGGAGAACCCTAGGGACGGCCCGGTCGCTGTTCCGTCGCCACCACCACGACCGTTCTGGCCGCCTTGTCGTGCAGGCCCTGCCGGTAGGGCCTGCTGACCAGGATGCTGAGAATGATGACGGCCCACCAGACGAGCAGACAGCAGAGCAGGGCGGGCAGCCAGAGCACGATGGCGCGCAGGAGCGCGCTGCCGGTGTCCGGCACGGCGCCGTTGTTGAGCATCGCGACCCGGAGTTTCATCCAGCGTTTACCGAGGGTCTGCCCGGATCTCCTGGTCATGAGGGTGTCGTAGCCGACATAGGCCACGACGGAGATGACCGACCAGAACCACTGTGTTCCCGTGTTCACCTGACTGGTGAAGTCGCCCCAATTGCTGCTGTTCGCCTGCGCGTGCCAGTTCCCGAAGAGGCCGGACAGAATGGCCAGCGGAATAAAGATGATCAGGGCGTCGATGATCCGCGCCGCCAGCCGTTTGCCGAAGGGCGCGAGCGGGGGCATCCCGGCGAGCGGATCCGTACCGCCGAACGGCCCCCCGCCGTAGGCGTTCCGGTCATGGGGCCCGGGAGGCGGACCGCTGTCGCCGCCGTAGGGAGAGCCGTACGGGGAGCCGGAGGGCGGACCGTACGGAGAGCCGGATGATGAGCCACCGGGCGGCGGACCCGGCGGGCCTTCCGACGAAGGGCCCTCCGACGACGGGGGTCCCTGCGGTCTCTTCAGGAAGGGGTCGTCGTCGGGTGACTGGCCGGGCGGCGGCTGATCATTGCTCATGGGGGCAGTGCACCGCGCGGGACAGGGGCCCGCAACGGATCACCCGCCGTTCGGAGCAGTCGGTGCCGGCCGGTGTTCAGCCGGCCACAAAGGTACGGGCCGCCTTGTCGTGCCAGCACTGCCGCCAGGGCCGGTCGACCAGGCACCAGAGCACATTGAGGACGCCCACCACGAGCATCCCCAGGACTCCGTAGACGAGCCAGCGGCGCAGCGCGGCGCCGAAGCCCGGGGCCTCGTGGGACTCTATGTCGCGCACTTCGAGACCGCAGAGTTTCTTGCCGAGCGTGCGCCCCCACCTGGCGGTCGGCACCGCCTCGTACAGCACACCGAGGATCAGCAGCGCGACGAGGACCGCCCCGAGATAACCGGCCGTCGTCCCGTCGATGAGCCAGACCGTGACGGTCTCGCCGGTCCGCTCGGCCGCCGCGACCTTGGCGTCGATATGCGTACGGGCCCGGGAGACGAGGGGCAGGGCGGCGGCGCCGACGAGCGCGCCCAGGACGACGGAGTCGATCAGCCGGGCCACGAACCGCTTGACGAGTCCGGCGGGCCTGGCCGCGGCCTGGGCCCGTGCCGCCTGGAGGAACGGGTCCTCCACCGGGGGCTTCCAGGGCGCGACCGGCTGGTCCGGGCCGCCGGGTGTCATGGGCTGGGCGAGCTGGTGGACCTGCTGGGCCCAGGAGGCGGCGCCGCCGCCGGCGCCGGGGCTGACGGGGGCGGCGGGCGCCTGGGGCGTGCCGCCCTGACCGGACATCTGCGGGGACGGGGACTGCGGCTGCCCGTGGGGCTGGGGTTGCGGGTGGGACGGGGAGGGGTGCTGGGGCTGCGGCTGGCGGCGCGCGGGCAGTGCCGCGCCCGTACTGGACGCGCCCTGGTTCAGCGCGCGGATCGCCATCGTGCCCTCGCCCTGGCCCGTACGGCCCGACGCGGCGGCGGTGTCGTCGTCGTTCTTGGCGCGCCGTGCGGCGCGCAGGGCGCGGATGGCCATGGTGCTGTCCACGGCCGGCTGTCCCGTGTCCCGGGGGCCGGACGCCCGGCCGCTGTCGGCGCCGCTCCCGGCGCCGGGCTCCTGTCCGGCCTCCGGCGCGTTCGTCTCCCTCCCGGGTCCCGTGCCCGGCCCGACACCGCGCCGCATCGCGCGGATCGCGACCGCCCCGTCGGAGGACGGCGGGCCGCCGTCGTCCGTACCGGGCCCGAGCGCGCGGACGCCGGGCAGCGCGCCGCCCGTCGGATCGCCGGGGGTGGGCTGCGGGATCTCGTGGTGGGCGGCCGGGGACGTACCGGCCGGCAGCGCCGGCCGGGAGCCGGGCGGCAGCTCCCGCGCGGGACCGGGGACCCGCGGATCCGGACCGCCCGCTCCCCAGGAGACACGGTCGTCGCGCTCCCCGCCGAAGCCGGTCTGCCGTGAGGCGTCGGCCTGCCAGACGGACGCCGGTTCCTGCCGGGGGCCCTCGGGCGGCTCCTCGTCCAGGAAGACCGGGCCCGTCTCCTCGACGGCCGGCGGGGCGAGGGCGGGCTGGGCGCCCGGCGCCCCCTCACCGCCCTGGGGCGCGGGCCGGCTCGTGCCGGGCACCCAGGCGGCGCCGTTCCAGTAGCGGACATATCCGGGGATGGACGGGTCTGGGTAGAACCCTTCCCGGGGTACGTTCCCGCCGTCACCAGGAGGAGTAGCCACTGACCCCAACTCCGTTCACTCACACCATGTTCAGCCAAGGAAGACATTAACGAAGAACTCAGATGCCTGAAGAAGGAGAACAGCAGAAAGACCGCATTCGAAAGGATGTGGGCCAAGAAGTGTTCGCCATGGTGTACGAAGATCCGGGCGCCAGTACCAACGGACGGGTCCTGCATTCACGATCCGGTCCTGATGTGAACGGTACGGTCCCGACATGAACGGTGCCGTTCCGACGCGAACGGTGCTGTCCTTATATGAGCGCCCCCGTCCGGGCACCGATCGGGCCGGACGAGGGCGGACGGACCGGGGGGACCGGCGCGGCGCGGCTCGCGTGCGAAAGGCCGCGAACTCGTGAACTCGTCGCCGGAAGTCGCGTCATAGCAGGCGGGGTGGCGCCTCTCTCCTGGTACGGGCCCGTCTCCGGGCCACCCCGTCAGGAGAGGAAGTGGCCACCATGCACACCGTCGTGGAACGCGATCTGGAGCTGCGTCTGGTGCTGTCGCCCGAGCGCGGCATCCCCGTACCGGCCCGGCTGACCTACCGTACGGACGACCCGTACGCCGTGCACATCACCTTTCACATCGGCACCGAGACCCCCGTCGAGTGGACCTTCGCCCGTGAGCTGCTGGTGGAGGGGGTGTTCAGGCCCTGCGGGAACGGGGACGTACGGATCTGGCCCGCCAAGGTCGACGGGCGCGCCGTTCTCTGTTTCGCCCTCTCCTCGCCCGACGGCGACGCCCTGCTGGAGGCGCCGACGTCCGCGGTGTCCGCGTGGGTGGAGCGGACGCTCCGGATCGTGCCACCGGGTACGGAGGGCGGGCAGCTCGGCATCGACGACGCTCTCGCCGAGCTGCTCGCCGCCACCCCGGCGGACGATCTGTGGCTGCGGGACCCCTGGCCGTCGGACGGATCCGCGGACGGGGAGGCCTGACCGGCGGGCCGGGAGGGTGACCGACAGCCCGGGGCTGACCGGCGGCCGGGGACTGACCGGCGGCCGGGGACTGACCGGCGACCAGGGACTGACCGGCGGCCGGGGATTCACCGGCGACCGGGGGCTCAGAAGAGTTTGCCGGGGTTGAGCAGGCCGAGCGGGTCGAAGGTGCTCTTGATGCCGCGCTGCAACTCCAGCCCCACCGGGCCCAGTTCGCGCGAGAGCCACTCCTTCTTCAGGACACCGACCCCGTGTTCGCCGGTGATCGTGCCGCCCAGCTCCAGACCGAGCGCCATGATCTCGTCGAAGGACTCACGGGCGCGCCGGGACTCGTCCGGGTCGGCCTGGTCGAAACAGACGACGGGATGGGTGTTGCCGTCGCCCGCGTGGGCGCAGACGCCGATCGTCAGGGCGTACTTCTCCGCGATGACCGCCGTGCCGTCGAGCATCTCGGCGAGCCGGGTGCGCGGTACGCACACATCGTCGATCATCGTGGCCGACGCGACGGTCTCCAGCGCGGGGAGCGCGAGCCGCCGGGCCTGGAGCAGCATCTCCGACTCGGCCGCGTCCTCGGCGGGGACGACCTCGGTGGCGCCCGCCGCCACGCACAGCTCACCGACGGCCGCCAGGTCGGCCGCCGGGTCCGGGGTGTCGAAGGCCGCCAGCAGCAGCGCCTCCGTGGTCTCGGGAAGCCCCATGTTCGCCGTGGCGTTGACGGCCCGGACGGTCGTACGGTCCATCAGTTCGAGCAGGGACGGGGTGTGCCCGCGCTCCATGATCCGGCAGACGGCGTCGCACGCGGCGGCGCTGGAGGCGAACTCCGCGGCCAGGACGAGCTGCTGGGGCGGCTGGGGCCTGAGCGCGAGGACGGCCTTGACGACGATGCCGAGGCTGCCCTCCGAGCCGACGAAGAGCCGCGTCAGATCGTAGCCCGCGACGCCCTTGGCGGTACGGCGGCCGGTGGTGAGCAGCCGGCCGTCGGCGAGAACGACATCGAGGCCGAGGACGTACTCCGCCGTGACCCCGTACTTGACGCAGCACAGCCCGCCCGAGGCCGTGCCGATGTTCCCGCCGATGGTGCACATCTCCCAGCTCGACGGGTCCGGCGGGTAGTACAGGCCCCGCTCGCCGACCGCGCGGGAGAGGGTGGCGTTGATGACGCCCGGCTCGACGACGGCGATCCGGTCGACCGGGTTGATCTCCAGGATCCGGTCCATTTTCGTCAGGGAGAGGACGATGCACCCGTCCGAGGCGTTGGCGGCCCCGGACAGCCCCGTACGGGCACCCTGCGGGACGACGGGAACGCGCAGCGCGGTCGCGGTGCGCATGACGTGCTGGACCTGCTCCACCGAGCGCGGCAGCACGACCACCGCGGGCGCGCCCGCCGCGCAGAAGCTCGCCATGTCGTGCGCGTAGGAGGCCGTGATGTCCGGGTCGGTGATCAGGGCTTCGGCGGGGAGCCCGGACCGCAGCCGTACGAGGAGGTCGTCCTGGGAATCCAGATCATCCATGATCCCAGCCTGGCATCCGGGGCCATCGGTGTGAACCCGTCTGCGATCCCCAACGGGAAGCACGGGTGTGCTCTTCATATGGACGCACAGTAATCACCATGAACCGCATGAAACCAGAGCAGGTCAAACAGGTCAGAAGGGCGGCGCTGGCCGCGGGGGTGGGCGCGGCGCTGGTCGGGGGCGTCCTGCTGTTCGTGCCGGACCACGACCGGCCGGCGGCGCTGAGCCCCGAGGCGCGGGCGATGGCCGCCGCGGGCGCGGGGACGCCCGCCTCCTTCCAGGACCTGACCGCGCTCATCCGCGACCGGGAGGCCTGGCTGCGCACGCACCCGAAGGACGGAGAGGCCTGGGCGGTGCTCGGCGCGGCCTATGTGGAACGGGGGGCGCGGCGGGCGGACTCCGCGTACTACCCGAAGGCCGACCAGGCTCTTCAGCGGTCGCTCGCCACGGAGGTCGCGTCGGACGAGCGGGGCGGCGCGGGGCGGCTCGGGGGGCCCGGTGAGGACGGCAAGGCGGGCGAATCCGCCGACTACGGGAATCCGGCGGCCCTGGTGGGCCTGGCCCGGCTCGCCAACGCGCGGCACGACTACGCCACCGCCAGGAAGTGGGCCGAGACCGTACGCAAGCAGCGGCCCGACGACTGGACGCCGTATCCCGTGCTGATCGACGCGTACAGCGGACTGGGTGAGTACAAGGCGGCGGGCGACGCGCTGGACCGGCTGAAGGAACTGCACTCCGGGACCCCGGTGCTGGAGCGTGCCGCGACGGTCTACCGTGAGCGCGGCCGGCGCGCGGACGCGGCGGCGAAGGCGACCGAGGCCGCCGAGACGGCCCGTACGCCGGAGGAGAAGGCGTCGGCGCTGCACACCCTGGGCCAGCTCTCCTGGGACCAGGGCCGGCCGACCGAGGCACTGGGCCACTACGACGCGGCGCTCGCGGCGGCGCACGACCATCCCGCGTCCCTGGCCGGGCGGGCGCGAGCCCTGGCGGCGCTGGGCAGGACGAACGAGGCGTTCCAGGTCTACGACGCCGTGCTGGCCAAGCTGCCGCTGCCGGAGTACGCGCTGGAGCTGGGCGAGCTGTACGACTCGGCGGGTCTGAACGGGGACGCCCAGACGCAGTACGAGCGGCTCAGGAAGCGGATCGAGAAGGCGCAGGCCCACGGGGTGAACGAGGAACTCGTCCTCGCCCGCTTCGAGGCCGACCATGGCAACCCGGAGGGGGCCGTCGAGCGGCTGAGGGCGGAGTGGACACGGTCGCACCGGAACATGTACGTGGCGGACGCGCTGGGCTGGGCCCTGCACCGGACGGGCCGGAGCGACGAGGCGCTGGGGTACGCGCGGAAGGCGACCCGGCAGGGCCTGAGGAGCGCGCTGTTCTCCTACCACCTGGGCGAGATCGAACGCGCGCTGGGGATGCGCGGTCCGGCGCGCGGCCATATCGAGGAGGCGCTGCGGATCAATCCGTACTTCTCGCCGCTGCTCGCGCCGAAGGCCCGGGAGGCGCTGGACCTGCTGGACGACATGCCGGGTGGCGTCCGCCAGGGCACACCGGACACCTACGGACAGCCGATGGCCTCGCCGTCGGTCCCGCCCCCGGCGCCGCAGTCCGTGCCGTCGTCGGTGCCGCGGTCGGTACCCCAGTCCGTGCCGTCCTCGGTGCCGTCCTCGGTGCCTCAGCCGGTGCCCGAGTCGGTGCCGTCGTCGCTCCCGCTGTCACCGGCCGGGGGCGGCGGGATCTGAGCCGGGCGGGCGCGGCCCACGGACGAGTTCGCTCTTCCGCGGGACCGCGCCCGACGTGTGCCCGGCCCGACGTGTGCCCGGCTCGGCGTGTGCCCGGCTCGGCGTATGCCCGGCCCGGCGCCTGGCCGGGGGAAACGCCTGGCCGACGCGGCGCCAAGCCGGGGAGGCGCCTGGCCGGAGCGGTCAGAGGTTGCCGCGCTTCTCCTGCTCGCGCTCGATCGCCTCGAAGAGCGCCTTGAAGTTGCCCTTGCCGAAGCCCATCGAGCCGTGCCGCTCGATCATCTCGAAGAAGACGGTCGGCCGGTCCTGGACCGGCTTGGTGAAGATCTGGAGCAGATAGCCGTCCTCGTCACGGTCGACCAGGATCTTCAGCTCGCGCAGGGTCTCGACCGGCACCCGGGTCTCGCCCGCCCACTCGCCGAGCGTGTCGTAGTACGAGTCGGGCGTGTCGAGGAACCGCACGCCCGCGGCCCGCATGGCCCGTACGGAGGCGACGATGTCGTTCGTGGCGAGCGCGATGTGCTGGACACCGGCGCCGCCGTAGAACTCCAGATACTCGTCGATCTGCGACTTCTTCTTGGCGATCGCGGGCTCGTTGATCGGGAACTTCACCTTGAGGGTGCCGTCCGCGACGACCTTCGACATGAGCGCGGAGTACTCGGTGGCGATGTCGTCGCCCACGAACTCCTTCATGTTCGTGAAGCCCATGACCGTGTTGTAGAACCCGACCCATTCGTTCATCCGGCCGAGTTCCACATTGCCCACGCAGTGGTCGACGGCCTGGAAGGTGCGCTTGGCGGGGGGCGCCACGAGGGGCTCCGCGGCGTCGAAGCCCGGCAGGTACGGGCCGTCGTAACCGGAACGGTCCACCAGGGTGTGGCGGGTCTCGCCGTAGGTGGCGATGGCGGCGAGGACGACCGTGCCGTACTCGTCCTTGATCTCGTACGGCTCCTGGATCCCGCGCGCGCCGTGCTCGGTGGCGTAGGCGTACGCGGCGCGCGCGTCCGGCACCTCGATGGCGAGGTCGACCACACCGTCGCCGTGCTCGGCGACATGCGCGGCGAGGAACCGGCCCCACTCGGTGGACGGCTTGATGACGGAGGTGAACACGAAGCGGGCAGCCCCGTTGGTGAGGACGTAGCTCGCGGTCTCCCGGCTGCCGTTCTCCGGTCCGGAGTAGGCGACGAGCTTCATGCCGAAGGCCGTGGAGTAGTAGTGCGCGGCCTGCTTGGCGTTGCCGACGGCGAAGACGACGGCGTCCATGCCCTTGACCGGGAAGGGGTCCGCCTCGCGCGCGGTGGCGGGGGCGGCGGCGGTGTTCATCGAGGTGTCAGCCATGGCCTCAGCGTCCCGCCGTTCCACAAGGTGCGCAACAGTTCGCGGATTCACTGGGCAGTATGCACAGCCGAGGGCGAGAATGAGGGGGCCATCTGCACAGTATGACCACGGCGGCACAGCGCCGTGCGAGGGCGAGCGCCACGAGGGCGGGCGAGGGGGCGGGCATGGCCATGGGAGCGGACACGGGGGGCGGGGGCACCGGTACGGGCACGGCGGCCGGTATCGACGGACTCGACGGCAGGCTGATCGTGCTGCTGGCACAGGAGCCGAGGATCGGGGTGCTGGAGGCCTCACGCCGGCTGGGCGTGGCGCGCGGGACCGTACAGGCGCGTCTCGACCGGCTTCAGTCGAACGGGGTCATCAGGGGGTTCGGCCCGGCCGTCGATCCGGCCGCCCTGGGCTATCCGGTCACGGCCTTCGCCACCCTGGAGATCAAGCAGGGGCAGGGCGCGGACGTACGCGCCCATCTCACGACCGTCCCCGAGGTGCTCGAACTGCACACCACCACCGGCCAGGGCGACATGCTCTGCCGGCTCGTCGCCCGTTCCAACGCGGACCTCCAGCGGGTGATCGACCGGGTGGTGGGCTTCGACGGCATCGTGCGGGCCGCGACGGCGATCGTCATGGAGAACCCCGTACCGCTGCGGATCATCCCCCTGGTGGAGCAGGCCGCGGCGGACTCCGCCCCCACCGGCCGGCCGCACGGATCCCGGTGACGGGGCCGCCCTGCGGGTGACGGGTGACCTGCGCGTGACGGGTGAGGCGTGACGGCTGGGGGGGGTGGCGCCGGCCGCTCCACGGGTGGCGCGTGACGAGTGGCGGGGCCGCTCCACGGGCGGCGGGTGGCGGGTGGTCTCAGCAGCCCGGTACGTCGCCGCCCTGTTCCAGCGCGCGCAGCGCCGACACCGCGCCCTTGAGCGTGGTGACCGGGATCAGCCGCATGCCCCGGGGAAGCTCGGCGCGCGCGTCGCGGCACTCGGCCTTCGGGACGAGGAAGACGGTCGCGCCGTCGCGGCCGGCCGCCTGGGTCTTGAGGGACACCCCGCCGACCGGACCGACCTCGCCCTCGTCGGTGATCGTGCCCGTCCCCGCGATGGTGCGGCCCCCGGTGAGATCGCCGCCGGTGCCGTCGCCGTTCAGCTTGTCGACGATGCCGAGGGCGAAGAGCAGCCCGGCGCTGGGGCCGCCCACATCCGCGAGATGGAGGCTGACGTCGACCGCGGCCGGGTCCTCGCGCAGATAGCCGAGCGCCGCCGTGGTCGCGGAGTTCTGCGACTCGACCATGTCCTGGACATTGTGCTTCTCGATCTCCTTGTCGGACTCCCCCGACGGATAGACCGCCTCGCGCGGCAGCACCGCCCGGTCCGCGCGGAACCAGCCGTCGACCACATCGCCGAGGTCCACATCGGCGGAGGGGCCGGTCGCCTCGATCGTGGTCATCCTGAGCTGGCCCTCGGTCGTGCGGGTGGGCGTCCCGCCGATGGTGATGACCTGCCGGCCCTGGTCGGTGCCGAGGACGTCCACGGTCATCCCGGGCTGCGCCACGGCGTACGGCAGCGGCGCGATGCCGACGACGGCGAACAGCACGAGGACCGGGAGCGCGCAGAGGGCGAGGAGGCCGGGACGCGAGAGACGAGAGAGCACGGTGTCAATGTATCCGCGTATCGGCGCCCCCTGGGGCCCCGGGCGTACGCGGACGGCTCAGCGCAGGGCGTCCGCCACTTCCTTGGCCGCGTCGACCACGCGCGGGCCCACCCGTTCCGGTACGGAGTCGGCGAGCATCACGACCCCGACACTCCCCTCTATCCCCGTCACGCCGACCAGCGCGGCGGCGGCGCCGCTGGCGCCCGCCTCCAGTTCGCCGTGGGTGAGGGTGCAGCGCGGTTCGGTGAGCACGGTCCGGCGGGCGGCGAGTATCGCCTTGCCCGCGGCGCCCCGGTCCAGCGGATGACGGAATCCGGCCCGGTAGGCGACGTGGTAGTCGGTCCAGGTCGGTTCGACGACCGCGACGGCCAGGGCCTCGGCCCCGTCGACGAGGGTGAGATGCGCGGTGGCGCCTATGTCCTCGGCGAGCGAGCGCAGCGCGGGCAGGGCGGCCTCCCGTACCAGCGGATGCACCTGGCGGCCCAGGCGCAGCACACCGAGGCCCACCCTGGCGCGGCCGCCCAGGTCACGGCGGACCAGGGCGTGCTGTTCGAGGGTGGCGAGGAGCCGGTACACGACCGTCCTGTTGACACCGAGTTTGTTGGACAGTTCGGTGACGGTCAGGCCGTGGTCGGTGTCGGCGAGCAGCTTGAGGACGCGCAGTCCCCGGTCGAGCGTCTGGGAGGTTTCCGCGGTCACGACGCCCTCTCCTTCGGAGTGAGTAACGGCGGCGGCCTCAGGGAGGTGGCGGCGCCGGCCCATCGGCAACGCACGGGGAGGCCGCCCGGCAGGCATTGACGCACCGGCTGCGCTCAGTGGCTGAGCTGCCACGGGGCGTTCATATTGCCGGGACAGTAGCGATCGGCACCGCTGAGCGGAAGGGCTCGTCCAGAATCCGGGCAGGGAAAGGGAGTTGATCCCCGTTCGCGTGTGAAGTCGGCAGAGTGGTGACTTGCGGTGATCGCTCCCGTAATGCCGCGTGACCGGGACGCCGCACCCGGGCGGCCCGGAGCGCCGCGCACGGCGACGGACCGGGGCGCCACGCACGGGCGGCCCGGGGCGCCGCGCATCGCGACGGCCCCGCCGCGACCGTACGACCCGCTCCGTACGCCGCACCCGTCCGGCCCGGTACGGGCACAGGCCGGCCCCCGGGGCCCACGGCCCTGGCGCCCGGCCGCCTCCGGGCCGCCCGGCCGGTCCGGCGCGCGCGCCTGCCCCGGGCGGTCCGGTCCGGTCCGGCTCACCGCATCCGGGTGGCCCACTCCTGCACCTTCGCGATCCGCTCCCGGATCTGCCCCGCCGTCGCCTCGGCGGTCGGCGGCCCGCCGCACACCCGGCGCAGTTCCGTGTGGATCACCCCGTGCGGCTTCCCGCTCTGATGGACATACGCGCCGACCATCGTGTTGAGCTTCTTGCGCAGCTCCAGCAGTTCCTTGTGGGAGACCACCGGCCGCCGCTCGGCCGGCAGTTCCAGCAGGTCCGCCTCGGCGTCCGGCTTCTTCCGGCTGTGCGCGATCTGCCGCGCCTGCCGCTTCTGGAGCAGCATCTGCACCTGGTCGGGCTCCAGCAGTCCGGGGATACCGAGATAGTCCTGCTCCTCCTCGCTCCCCGGGTGCGCCTGCATCCCGAACTCGGCGCCGTCGTACAGCACCCGGTCGAAGACGGCGTCGGACTCCAGCGCCTCGAAGGGCAGCATGTCCTGCTCGCCGGTGTCCTCGTCCTGCTGCTTCTCGGCCTCCGCCATCTCCTTCTCGGACTCGGCGTAGGGGTCCTCCTCGCCGGCCTTCTTCGGCTTGTCGAGCACATGGTCGCGTTCCACCTCCATCTCGCTCGCGAAGCCGAGGAGATTGGGGATGGTGGGCAGAAAGACGGACGCGGTCTCGCCACGGCGTCTGGACCGTACGAAACGGCCGACGGCCTGCGCGAAGAACAGAGGGGTGGAGATGGTCGTCGCGTACACCCCCACCGCGAGGCGCGGTACGTCGACGCCCTCCGAGACCATGCGGACCGCGACCATCCAGCGGTCGTCGTTCTCGCTGAACTCGTCGATCCGCTTCGACGCGCCGGTGTCGTCGGAGAGGACGACCGTGGCCTTCGTACCGGTGATCTCGCGGAGCAGCTTCGCGTAGGCGCGCGCGGAGTCCTGGTCGGTCGCGATGACCAGGCCGCCCGCGTCCGGGATGCCCTTGCGCACCTCGGTGAGGCGCTGGTCGGCGGCGCGCAGCACATTCGGCATCCAGTCGCCGCGCGGGTCGAGCGCGGTGCGCCAGGCCTGCGAGACGGCGTCCTTGGTCATGGGCTCGCCGAGCTTGGCCGCGATCTCGTCACCGGCCTTGGTGCGCCAGCGCATGTTGCCGCTGTAGCTGAGGAAGATCACGGGACGGACGACGCCGTCGCCGAGGGCGTTGCCGTACCCGTAGGTGTAGTCGGCGGCCGAGCGGCGGATGCCGTCGTTGCCCTCCTCGTACGCCACGAAGGGGATGGGGTTGGTGTCGGACCTGAACGGCGTACCCGTCAGCGCGAGCCGCCGGGTCGCGGGCTCGAACGCCTCCAGACAGGCCTCGCCCCAGGACTTGGAGTCGCCCGCGTGGTGGATCTCGTCCAGGATGACGAGGGTCTTGCGCTGCTCGCAGCGGTTGCGGTGCAGCATCGGCCGTACCCCGACACCCGCGTAGGTGACGGCGACCCCGTCGTACTCCTTGCTCAGCGGCCCCGCGCTGTAGTCGGGATCGAGCTTGATCCCGATCCGCGCCGCCGCCTCCGACCACTGCTTCTTGAGGTGCTCGGTCGGCGCGACGACGGTGACCTGCTGGACGACATGGTGGTGCAGCAGCCAGGAGGCGAGCGTCAGCGCGAAGGTCGTCTTGCCGGCGCCGGGGGTGGCGACGGCGAGGAAGTCACGTGGCTGCTCCTGGAGGTATCTGCCGAGGGCACCCTCCTGCCAGGCACGCAGCTTGTTGGCGGTGCCCCAGGGGGCGCGGCCGGGAAAGGCGGGTGAGAGGTGGTGGGAGGAGGCGGTAGTAGTCACGGTCTCCGGTTCGGGCGCTCGGGGTGACGGGGGTACGTACGCGGTCGCGCACGCGCCGGGGTCCGGCACGCGGGGCCGGCACGCCGGGGGTCGGCTGCTCGGATCGGCTGCTTGGGTACGACAACCGGGCCACCCTACCGGTGGGGCGCGTGGATCCTCGTACGAACGAGGCCCTGGACGGGCGGGTGCGACGGGCGCCACATCCAGGGCGTCGACACGATCCCAAGGGGTACTGAATCCACCCGGAATCCGCCTGAACCACCCCGAATTGATCCGCCTGTATGCAGCCGACGGCCTGGCGGGTCCGACGGGCTGGCGGGTCCGACGGGCTAGCGGGTCCGACGGGCTAGCGGGTCCGACGGGCTAGCGGGTCCGGCGGGCTAGCGGGTCCGTACCCGGGTGGCGACCCACACTCCCGCCAGCGCCACCGCGGCCATGGGCAGGAACACCGCCGCGAAGGCCGCCGGGTGGGACCCCGCCGCGCCGGCGCCGGTCACGGCCGAGGCGGCGTGCCCGCCCACCTCGCCACCGCCCAGGGCCGCGAAGGCCGCGCCGCCCCCCGCCAGCAGCAGGACGTTCGAAAGCCCGTCCGAGATCTGGAGCGCGGCGGAGTTCGCGCCCGCCTCCTCGGCAGCGGAGAGCTTGAGCAGCAGCACGCTGGTCGAGGAGATCACCGCGCCCATGCCGAGACAGCCCACACCCCAGGCGATACCCACGATCCAGACCGGAACGGAGTCGATCAGCACGCTCGGCGCGGTCGCGATGGCCGCGGCGGTCAGCACCATGCCCCCCGCCATCAGCCGCTCGCGGTACGGCTCCATCCGCGGCCGGGACTGTAGGTACGAGCCGAGCGCCCAGGTCGCGCCGCCGAGCGCGAGCGAGAGCCCGGCCATCGTCGGCGACAGCCCGCGCTGGGTGACGAGCATCAGCGGTACGAAGCTCTCGGCGGCGATGAAGGAGCCCGCGGCCACCCCGCGCAGCAGCACCACGGACGGCAGTCCGCGGGCCGCCCGCCAGGTGCCGCCGGGCAGCAGCCCGAGGACGGCGGGGACGAGCAGCGCCGCGCCCGCCGCGGCCGGGAGCAGCGAGAGCGGGCGCAGATCCTGGCCCGCGTACTGGAGCAGCCCTGCGCCCAGCGAGATCCCGAGCGCGAGCCGGATCCGGCGCCGGTCGAGGGCGACGGCGGGCGCCGAGGGGTCGGCGGGCCCGGACGCCGTCCGGCGTATCGCGGGCAGGGCGAGCGCCAGCGGCAGCACGATGAGGACGGGTATCCCGATGAACACCCAGCGCCAGCCGAGATGCTCGGTGACGGTCCCGGAGGCGAGCGGCCCGACGACGGAGGGGATCACCCAGCTCGCGGCGAACGCGGCCATGATCGCGGGCCGCAGCCGCTCCGGGTAGGCGCGGCTGACGACGACGTACAGCGCGACGATGACCAGCCCGCCGCCGAGCCCCTGCACGGCGCGGCCGAGGACGAACAGCCACATCGTGCCCGCCGTGCCGGAGAGCAGCAGCCCGGCGCCGAACGCGCTGATCCCGGTGGCGAGCGGCGCCAGCGGCCCGCTGCGGTCGGCCCACTGGCCGGAGAGCACCATCGCGAAGAGGCTGGTGGTGAAGTACGCGGAGAAGGCGAAGGCGTACAGCGGGATGCCGTGCAGCTCACGCGCGGCCACCGGCATCGCCGTACCGACGGCGGTCGCCTCGAAGGCGATCAGCAGGACGACGGAGACGATGCCGATGCTGAGCGCCCGGTGCGCGGGGCCCAGGACACCCCCCTGGTCGGGGGCCTCGGCGGACGGCGGGAGCGGCAGGGCCCGGTCGACGGGAGCGACACCGGCGTCGCCAGGTTCCAGGGGGGTCATAGGCACAGCGTAAGGGGCGAACCATGGGTTGATCCCTGTCGCGGGCCCGATCCGCGCTGGTCCCTTGGTCGTACGACCGTGAACGGAGTGTGGCAGTCGCGTTGCGCCGCCCCCGGCCGTCTTGAGCCACGGCCGCGACGGCTCTACGGTCGAGGAACACCATGACGCACATGGCCGTGTGCCCGAGTGGTTCAGGGACTCGCCTGCAAAGCGAGTTACGCGGGTTCGATTCCCGCCACGGCCTCCACGCAGGGCGCAGCGGCCGGTCCCGGAATGCCACCGGGGTCGGCCGCTGAGGTGTTCCAGGGCCGGCCGCCCGCCGTGCCACCGCGTCGGCACGCGAGGCCCTCGCCGCGCCGGCGGACCGGTCGGCGGCCGACCGGTCGGCTCCGTATCGGTCGGCACCGGCGCGGGTGGACGGCGGGCCGGGGCGACGGCGGGGCGGGGCGACGCGGTGAGGTCCGCGTCGCATCCGGCGCCGGGTGGATCAGAGGGCCGGTGAGGTGTCCGGGAGCCGGGACGGGAGGTCACAGTTGGCCTGCTCGTGCGCGTGCCTGGCCATCACCAGCGCGAGATCCGCGAGGCTCCGGCGAGCGGCCTCCTCGGAGGAGTCCGGGGCCTCGACGGCGCGCGCCACCACACTCAGATGGCGCGGCCCACCGGGAATGACCCCCTCGGAGACACAGGGGACATACACCGCCGCGAGCCGGCCCGAGGCCAGGGCGCCGTCCCCCGCGGTGAAGTCCTTCGGCCGCCCGCCCGTCTCCCCCGCGACGGACTCGTCCTTGATCACGCGCTCGCTCCACGCCTCCGGCGAGGGCGAGGTGACGAGCTCCGCGGTGACGCCGAGGACCGGCTTGCCGTCGGCCGAGACAAAGCAGTTCGAGGTGAACTGATCGCTCAGCTCGTCGTTGCGTCGTCCCTCCTGCCCCGAGAACCGGTACGCGGACCTCTCCGGCAGGGCGTCGGGAAGCGCCGCCGCGGCCGCCTCGCCGTCCCCCAGCGAGCCGCAGACACGATCCGCGCTGATCTCCCCGCGCTTCTCGAACGGCGGCAGCCCGACGGCATAGGCGACCGCGCCGAACGCGACGAGCAGCAGCAGAAACGCCCCCGCGACCAGGGTGATCCTCTTGGATGCAGCCATGACAGATCCTCAACCGCCTTCCGACGGAACGCCTTGACCGTCGATGTAGTTCCGTACGTTCGTCGCGGCGTTGTCGAAGCCGATCTCGGTCTCGCCACCCGCGAAGGACTCGATGTGCGAGGAGGGGTTGCCCGCCATTTCCCCGGCCCTCCTGGCGCCTTCCTGGACCAGCAGGGACGTCGAGTCCTGCATGCTGTCCCAGCGCTCGCCGTTGCGGTAGATCACCTCGTCGGAGCTGTCCTTCTTCTGCCCGTCGGTGATGAAGCCGAGGATCTCGTCGACCGCCGTCTCGGCGAGCCCGCCGGCCACCACACCGCCGGGTCCCGTGAACGGCGCCGTGGCCAGTCCGACGCCCACGCCCGCGATACCGCTGGCCCAGGCGGAGGCGTTGTCCAGCGCCTGGTTGTACTCGGCGTCGCCCTCCACGCCCTTCAGCTCGATCTCGTACGTCCGGCCCGCCCCGATGATTCCCTCGATCTCACCGGCGGTCCTGGAGATACCGCCGATCGCGGACTTCAGATTCTCCGGGTCCGTGAAATTGGGATCGGCGATATACGCGTCCGGGTTGCGGAAATGGTGCTCCATCAGAGCGGTGGTGTAGTTGTGCTGGCCGAGGTTGACCGCCGCGTAGCCCTCCGGGTCGCGGCCCACCGTATGGAGGAAACGGGTCACATCCGCCTGGCCGAGGTCGGCCACGGCGCCGGAGACGGGGAAGAGCCTGCCGCCGTTGGCACCGTCGGGATTGAGCGCCCTGTTGACGTCCGGCATGTACTCGGCGGTTATCTTGCCGAAGCTGTCGGACAGATAGCCGCGCTCCGTGAGCCGCTCCGGTTCCTCGGAGACGGATCTGACGATGCTCTCGTACAGATCCGCCTGTTCCCTGCTGTGCGGAATGGTGTCGATGGTCGGTGCCGTACCGGCGGGATGTCCCGTCGTCGCGGCCTCCAGGGCGAGGCCGAGGGCGTTCTGACCCGTCACGCTCTCGTCCCCCTCGCTGTTGCGCTCGGGCAGCCAGTCCCGCTCTTCGAAGAGATAGTCGAAATTGGTCAGCGACCTCTTGTCCCCCTTGTGGTCGCCGTCCTCGTGCCGGAAGTCGTGGTCCTCGTCCGCGGTGACGAACGTACCGCTGAAGAAATCGGTGGCGGCCTGCGGGCTGTTGGACAGCGCCTTCATGAAACCGGTCATCGGATCGTGGCCCGCGTCCGTGCCGGTCCTGTTCAGCATCGCGCCCATGGGGGTGTTCCAGGCGACGTCGGCGGCGCGGCCGTTGCCGCTCCGCTCCTTCTCGTTCCTGATGAGTTCGCTGCCGTAGTCGGTGAGGAACTTGTCGTCGAAGTCGCCCCAGCGCATCAGACTGCCCATCACCTGGAAGCCGTAGCTGAACGAGGCGCGCCGCTGGATCCGCTCGTCGCCGAGGCCCACCATGTCCTGCTCCCAGCGGGCCATGGCACCGCTGTCGGACTGGGTGGCACGGGCCAGGGTGAGGCCGAGGTTCTCCTGGAGATCACCGAACTGCTTGAGCCGCGCCTGGCTCAGCTCCGGGTTCTCGGTGAGGTCGTTGAGACTCGCCCAGAAGTCCAGCGTGCCCCTGGCGCCGAGCTGGGTGGCGAACCGCTCCGAGAAGAGGTCGTCGTTCGCGTACCGCTCCAGATTGCGGTTCAGCTCGTCGAACTCCTCGGGGCTGAGGTCCTTGGGGTTCTTGGCCAGCCGTGCCATCTCGTCGGCACGCTTGAGCGCCGCCGCCGCGCTGTCCCGGTCCGTGTACGAGGCGTCGGCGAAGCCGTACGGGGCCTGCCCGACGATGGCGACCAGCACCTGCGCCGCCGTGCTGTCGCTCTCGGTGGCCCGGTCGAGTATCCCCTTGACCTCGTCCCTCAGGGCGATGACATCCGACTCCGTGTGCTCGGGGACCTCATGGCCCCTGGCGGCGCGGTCGGGGTGGATGTTCATCGTGACGGTGAATCCGCCGTCCCCCGTGCCCGTCACCGTGAGATTCTTCCGCAGACCGCGCTCGATCGCCGCGTTGAGCCGGCTCTGAAAGCCGACCAGCTCACCGTGGGTGTCGCGCAGGATATTCCGGATACTGGTGGCTTCGGTCACCGCGTCACCGAACTCGCCGGTGGTCTTGGTGATGAACTCACGGGTCACCGTGGCGTTGACACCCGACCAGTTGGCGCTCCGTGAGCGCTGTTCGAGCTGGGACCTCGCGTCCTCCTTCAGCTCCTCCAGCTTGGTGATCATCGTCGACCAGTCGTCGACGGCGGTGCCGAGCTTGGCGAAATTCCCGAACCTGAGCGCGTCGAGATCCATCAGCCCCGGGTCCTCTCGTCGAAGCCGCTGTCCAGCTCGGCGTACCGGAATCGGGTGGCGATGTAGTACTCGTCGTCGGCGTGGGCGTTCTTGGAGTAGTCCAGGTGATTGGAGATATGGGCGCAGGCCTCGAGCAAGGTGTCGACCTGGGAGTTCCATGTGTCGGTCACGGTCGAGAGCGCGCTTCCGAGGGCGAAATCGTCCTTCATCGCCGTCGCCGCCTCGTAGCTGCTCTGCTTGGCGTGATCGCCGTCCGTGTCGAGTCTTCTGTACAACTTGAACGCCTCGTCACCGATCGCCGCCAGATCGGACTGCGTGACCTTCAGGTCACCCTCCGGTATGGGGCCACCGCCGCCGCCGTCCAGTTGATTGAGCCGCGTCTGGGAGGACGACCGGTCGGCGGCGTCGCTCTTCAGCTGGGACCATTCCTCGTCGAATGACATGACTTCCCCGTGAGTGAATATGGATCGGCGTCGAGAGCTGGTGGTCGGCTCATCCCGACCGCTCGGGCCCCGCCGGACCGGTGGGCGGATACGGCTGGGGGCGAGGGTGTGGCTGGGCTCGCGGATACTGCGGCGGCGACCCGAACTGCTGCGGCTGGGCGTACGGCTGGGGCTGCTGGGACTGCTGCGGGTACGGAGGCCGCTGATACGCGGGCTGCTGGTGCGGGGCGGACCCGGGTGCCGGCGGCGCGAGGGCGGCGGCCCGGCGGCGGGAGCGGAGGAGGGGGACGGCGACGGCCGCACCGATGAGCAGGGCCGCGCCGATACCCAGGCCGACCCAGAGAGCGGTGCCGGTGTCGGCGCCGTCGTCGGAGGCGGCGGCCGGAGCGGGGGCGGGCTGCTGGGTCTCGTCGCCCCCGTCGCCCGTGTCCCCGGAGGCTTCGGAAGCTCCGGAGGCTCCGGGCGAAGGCGCCGTGGAAGCGGCGGCCGCGAGATCGGGAAGCGGGTACTCGTCGGCCGGGCCGGGGTCGCCGGGGTCCGTGAGGGCGATCCGGGGGCGGACGAAGCCGTAACCGATGTAGTCGTTCCGCTCGGCCCCGCTGGTCGGACCGCCGGCGGTGTTGAGCATGACGCGCAGCACCTGGTTGTTCGTCCAGTCCGGGTACTTGGACCAGATGAGCGCGGCGGAGGCGGAGGCGAGGGCGGAGGCGTCGCTGGTGCCGCTGGTGTTGCAGAGGCCGGTCTTTCCCGCGCAGGCGGTGACGATGTCGGCACCGGGGGCGGCCAGGTCCACCTCGGGGCCGCGCTGGGACTCCGAGGTGGCCTTGATGTCCTTGCCGACCGCTCCGACCCCGACGACGCCCGGCGTCGCGGCGGGGTACTTCGTGGCGGCGTAAGCCCCGTCGTTGCCGACCGCGGCGAAGAGGAGTTTGCCTTTCTCCAGCGCGTACTTCACGGCCTCGCGCGTGGCGGCGCCGTCGTACGGGGCACCCCGCGAAAGGTTGATGATCTTCGCTTCCGAATCCGCCGCGTACCGGATCGCGACGGCCTCCATCTCGTCGCCCCGCTCACCGGCGGCGTTGTCCACCCTGACGGGGAGGATCCGCGCCCCGGGCGCCAGTCCGAACGCGCCGTCTCCGCCATGGCTCTCACCGGTGGCCGCGATCATGGCCGCGATGCCCGTGCCGTGGAGGCCGTAGTCGTCGAGTTCGTCGCCGGGCCGCACCGAGAAGTCCTTGCCCGCGACCAGCCGGCCGTCCAGGTCGGGCACCTGCTGCACACCCGAGTCGATGACCGCGACCGTGACACCCTCGCCGGTGCTGGTCTTCCACATCTGCTCGGCCCGCATCGTGTCGAGGTGCCACTGTCTCGACCTGACCGTCTCGGCATGGGCGGGGGTGGCCGCCACGCCCGCCAGCAGCAGCCCCAGGGAGCCGGATATGAGCACGTTCCACCGAGGGGCTCGGGTGCCGCTGGCGCGCATGTGTACGGTCCTTCTCACCGGATTCGGGCGGGGGGCGGTTCAGTCGACGACCGGCGGCACGACACGGCGACCGCCCTGCTGCCAGGTCTCTTCGTCCTCGGTCAGATAGTCCGGGCGCCGACCGGCCTCGTTCTCTGGGGTCCCGGGGTTCCCGGGACGGCGACCGCCCCGCTGCGCCGCACCACGGACCAGACCCGAACCACCGGGGGTGAACGGGCGGGCGCCGGTCGCTCCGGGCTGCTGCGTCCGCCCGGCCACCATCCCGCCGCTCTCGCCCGCGAGACGCCGGCCACCGGCCACACCGCCGTGAGCGCCCGCCGAGCCGCCCATCGCGCCACCGCCGGCCGCCCCGCCCATCGGGGGGCGGCCATGGACGCCTTCGGCGCCCACGACCGTGCCGCGCGGGATCCCGCCGCTCGGGCGGCCCGAGTTCGGCGGTACCGGCCGGCCGCCGACGATGCCGCTGTCACGGGGCATGCGCGCGCCCGGCGAGCCGGCGAGGGGCCCCTGTCCGGACAGCAGCGGAGCACGCCCGCCACCGGTGGACGAACGGCCCCCGCCGGAGACCGGCGCGGAGGAGCCCCCGCCGAACGCGGGCGGGACCAGCCCGATCTGCGGAAGGGTCGTGCCGTCGGGGCGGCCCGCCGGGGGAACCGTGTTCGGCGTCCCGGTCGGCGGAAGCTGTGTCGAGGGCGGCGCGGTCACACCGTCGATCTCCATGGCCACGGGAACGTCCCGCGCCGTCGTCGGCGGATACGTCCGGATCTCCGTCTGCCCGACCGGCGCCGCCGGTCCGCCACGGCTCTCCGTCGCGCTATGACGGGCCGAGGAGGCGGAACCGTCGGAGGTTCCTCCCCCGCCGCCCGACGTACCACTGGACCAGGAGAGGTCGTCGGACCCGTAGTAGTCCCCCTTGGGGACGAAGTCCCCCGGCGGCGGCGGGAACGTCGGCGGTTCCTGCGCGCCTATCACGACCGACGACAGCGAGTACGACTGCGCGAGCTTGTTCATCTGCTGAACGGCCTGCGCGTGGTCCTCGTTGAGCTTGGCCCTCGCCTCCGAGGCGATCGTCCGGGAGTCCGGGTCGTTGCGGAACTCCAGGGCCGCCTCCAGGTTGCCCCGCGCCGTCTCGTCCACCTTCGGGAGGTTGGCCTTGACCTCTCTGAGGGTCTGGGCCGCGTCGCCCATCCAGACGGCGCCCACATCGCTGTAGTCCGCGAGCAGCAGCGTGGCCTTCCAGGTCTGGTCGCCCCAGGTCTCGAACGCCTTGCCCGCCTCGCCCCGCCAGTCCACCGAGGTGATGTACGACTTGAGGTCGTCGCCGATCTCGCCGATGGTCTTCGCCGCCTCGGCCAGCAGATCGGCGTGGTTCTTGAGTGTGTCAGGGTTCGCGGCGGCGATCATGGCCCGCAATTCCTGATGTGTGTGTGCCTCGAAGTTGGTGGTCGCCGACGATCCCCCGCCGCCCCCACTGTTCTCCAGCATGACTCCGGCCCCTCTTTCCCCGTTTGTCCCGCGTTCCCCGCGTGCCCAGCGTTCCCCGCGTTCCCCATGTGCCCGACGCACCCCGACGGGCCGACGCACCCCGTCGGGACTGCTCACCCCGTCGGGCCGGTCCGCCCCGACGGCCCGGCGTTCCCCGCCCGGCCGCCGTGACGGCCGACGGCATCACGTCAGGAAGCTCCGCCCGACGAGTCCCCGTCACCGCTCACGGGACGCCCGTCCGTGGCGTCCCGTTCCTGCTCCGCGCGCCGTTCCTGCTCGCGGCGCTCCCAGTTCCGCTGCGCGTCCTGGCTGATGCGCTGCATACGCCGCTTGATGTCGTCGTCGATGTTCTCGTAGCCCCTGCGGGAGCCGTCGACGGCGATGCCCAGGGCCTCGATCTGACCGGCCAGGCCCTTGGAGAGATTCTGGAGTTCGGTGTGCACGGTGCGGTAGACCCCGTACAGCTCGTCGGCTTCGCCGAAGCCCGTGCCGAGGTCCGCCCTGGCGACCGTTCCGCCCGCCATCTCCGTCGGCGCGGCCGACGAGTTGTCGAGCTTGGTCAGCAGCCCGTCAACCCTGTTCTTGAACTTGATCAGTTCCGCCGCGTCGACATTCAGATCCGTGGAGCCGCTTCCGCCGCCGCTCCCGCTCGCCGCGCTCGTCGTGGGCAGGCCCGGATACACCGGCCGTCCCGTCCCGTCGTCCTCCGCCATCGACGCCTCCCCCGTTCACCACACCTACGGGGATCACTGTAGCGAGCGCCCACGACAGTACGCATCCCGGGCTTGCAGGTGCAACGCGGATACCGCCCCTACGAGTTGGGGACCGCGACCGCCGCCTGGGGACGGATCGGGAGGCGGCTGATCGGGCGGCCCGTCGCGGCGCGCACCGCCGAAGCCACCGCCGCCGGGGCGGTGACCACCGGCGCCGCGCTGGCCGGTTTGGCACCGAAGGGGGCCACGACGTCGCGTTCTTCCACGAGTTTCACGATGCGAATGTCCGGTGCGTCCAGAGAGGTCGGAAGCGCGTAGCCGGTGAGGTCGGGGCGGCGGATCAGACCGCGGTTCGTCCGGAGGTTCTCGGTCAGGGCCGTACCGATGCCCTGGGTGATGCCCGCCTCGATACGGGTGGCGAGCTGCGCCGGGTTGAGGACCCGGCCGACGTCCTGGGCCACGGCCATCTCGACCACCCGGATCGAGCCCAGCTCGATGTCCACGTCCACGACCGCGCGGATCGCGCAGAAGGCCAGCCCCACGAAGGCGTCGCCCTGGCCCGACGCGTCGAGGGGCTCGGTGGGGTGGGGACGGCACTGCGCCGTCGCCCAGAGTTCCTTGCCGTCCATCGCCTCGGTGACCGTGGTGGACAGCACACCGTCGTACGAGGTGATCTTGCCGTCGGTGATCTGGAGCAGTTCGGTGGACATGCCGAACTTGTGGGCCAGCGGCTGGAGGAGCTGCGTACGGACCATCTTCGCGGCCCGCTCGACCGCGCCGCCCGAGACCCAGGTGTGCCGGCCGTGGGCGGCCGGGCCCGCCGGGGGCTGGTCCGTGTCGACCGAGGCGACATGGACCTCCTCGATGCCCAGCGTCTCCTGGACGATCTGACGGGCGAGCGTGGAGAAGCCCTGTCCGGTCTCGACGGCCGCGCAGATGACCGTGGCCACCCCGTCATGGACCTTGACGGTGGCCGTGGAGACCTCGTCCGCGCCCTCGGCGCCGAGCATGTGCACCATGCCCAGGGCGTAGCCCACCCCGCGCCGTACCGCGCCCGGTTCGCCCGCGCCCTCCGGGCCGCCGGGCAGCAGCCAGGCCGCCTCCGGGGTGTCCTTGGGCAGCGGGGGCAGCGGGAAGTCCCGTACGGCACCGAGCAGTTCGGCCACCGGGGCCGGGCAGGTCACGGTCTGGCCGGTGGGCAGGATGTCGCCGGTGGCGAGGACATTGCGCAGCCGCAGCTCGGCCGGGTCGATCCCCAGCTTGGCGGCCAGTTTGTCGAGCTGGCCCTCGTACGCGGCGCAGACCTGCATCGCGCCCTCGCCGCGGACATGGCCCGACGGGGGGTTGTTGGTGCGTACGGCCCAGCCCTCGATGAAGGCGTGCGGTACGACGTACGGGCCGCAGGCGAAGGCGACCGCCGCCGCGAGCGACTCGGACGAGGAGTCCGCGTACGCGCCCGCGTCCAGCAGGATCTGGGCCTCGACCTTGACGAGCCGGCCCTCGGTGTCCGCGTGGTGGCGGTAGCGCAGCAGCGTGGGATGGCGGTGGGCGTGGCCGAGGAAGGACTCCTCGCGGGTCGCGGCCAGTTTGACGGGGCAGCCGGTCCGCAGCGCCAGCAGGCCGAGCGGGATCTGGAAGCCCGGGTCCTCGCGGTCGCCGGTGGCGCCGGGCACCCCGGTGACGACGACCTTCACCCGTTCCGGGTCGAGGCCGAAGCAGGCGGCGGCCAGATCGCGGTCGGTGTGCGGGTCGGTGGACGCCGTGTAGATCTCGACGCCGCCGTCGGGTCTGGGGACGGCGAGGCCCGCCTCCGCGCCGATGGGCGCGGGGTCCTGGCGGCCGATGCGGTACAGGCCCTCCACGACCACCTCGCCGGTGATCTCCGGATCGCCGTAGCTCAGCGGGATATGGCGGATCAGATTGCCGTCGGGGTGCAGCGGCTCGGCGGCGAAGGCCTTCTCGGGGTCGGTGACCGGGTCGAGCACCTCGTACTCGACGGCGATCGCGGCGGCGGCGAGGCGTGCCGTGTCGGGATGGTCGGCGGCGACCGCGGCGATGGCCTCGCCGTGGTGGCGCACGACGTCCGAGGCGAAGACGGGACGGTCGACGACACGGCGGCCGTACGCCGAGTCCCCGAGGACGTCCTCGTGGGTGACGACGGCCCGTACGCCCGGCATCTCGGCCGCGGCGGCGGTGTCGATCGAGACGATGCGGGCGTGCGGGTGCGGGGAGCGCAGGATGGCCGCCCACAGCAGGCCCTCGGCCCACAGGTCGGCGGCGTACGGGAACGTGCCCTCGGTCTTCGCGCGCGCGTCGGCCGGGGGGAGGGATGCTCCGAGGCCGTGCGCGGGGGGCTCCTGCTGAGGAGCGTCGAGCGCCTGGGCCCCGGTGGCCGCGTCGTTGCTCACGCCATGCCTCCGTCGGGCGAGTGCGGGGCCTGGGCGCTGCCGGCCCCTGGGGGTGCCTGGTGCGGGATGCGGGCTTCCTCGGAGGCCGCGGCCGCGGCCTCCGCGCTCGCGGTCCGTTCGGCGACGACCTCGTTCACCGCGTCGAGCACGCCGCGGTAGCCGGAGCAGCGGCAGAGGTTGCCGCAGAGCGCCTGGCGGGTCTCCAGCTCGCTGGGGGCGTGGTTGCCCTCCAGGAGGTCGTGCACAGTCATGGCCATGCCGGGGATGCAGAAACCGCACTGCACCGCCCCGCACTTCGCGAGCGCCCGTTGGACGTCGGAGGGTTCGCCGTCGACGGCGAGCCCCTCGACCGTACGGACCTCGGAGCCCGCCGCGGTCGCGGCGGGGACGAGACAGGAGGCGACGAGCCGGCCGTCTACCTGGACGTTGCAGGCGCCGCACTCGCCCTGTGAGCAGCCGTCCTTGGCGCCCGCGAGGCCGAGGCGCTCGCGCAGCACGTACAGCAGGGACTCGCCGATCCAGGCGTCGGTGACGGGGCGGTCGGCGCCGTTCACCCGCAGGACGTAGGCGCCGGACGGGTGTTCGGCGCTGTCGCTGCTGCTGGTGAGGGGCTCGGGGGCGGGCTCCGGCAGGGGTTCCGGCTCGGGCGCCTCCACGGGCTCGGGCGCGGGGCCGGCTTCGCCCTCGGCGGTCTCCGCGCCGTCCGGGGACGGTGCGTACTCCGCCGGCTCGTACGCCGCGGGCTCCTGCGACACCGGCTCGCGCGACACCGGGTCGTGCGCGGGCTCGTGCGTCACCGAACCCTGTCCGGGGTCCTCCTGCGGCGGGAGGGGTGCGCCCGGAGCGCCCTCCTGGCCCGTGTCTCCGGGCCCGGTGGCCCAGGGTGCCGCCGCGCCACCCGGCAGCGTTGCCGGCGGACTGCCGCCACCCCACTGGGATGCCAGCATCGAGGTACTGAACTCGCCCGATTCGTCGGGAAGATCACCCTTGGTGACCGGGATCGTCCACTGACCGGTCAGCTCGGAGGGGCCGGCGGGCTCACCGCCGCCCCCGCTCTCCCCGGCACCCGCCGCGCCGTTGTCGGCGTAGCCCCACTGTCCGGCCGTCTGCGGGTCGTAGCCGCCCTGGCCGTACGCGCCCTGGAACCGGCTTCCGCCGTCCTGGCCGGGGTCCGGCCACCGTACGGCGCCGCCCGCGTCCTCCGCGGGCGTCAGCGGGGTGATCTGGGGCGGTACATAGCCATGTCCCGGCGCGGCCAGCGGCGCGTCCATGCCGTCCTCCGGAGGGAGGTGCACGAACGCGGTCGACTCGCCGTCGTACTCGCCGCCCTGCGGGACCGGCTGCCAGCCGCCCTGCCCGTGCGGGGCCCCGGTGCCGGAACCGGAAGTGCCGGAGTTCTCGTTGGTGGTCACGACAGCGCCCTCCCCAGTGCTCGTCGGGCCAGCGCGGCGACCGTGCGCCGCAGATGCTGTACGGCGGGCGAGACGGGCGGAGCCTCTCCCCCGTCGACCGGTGGCGGGGGGTCCGGGATGCACGCGGCGGCCACGTACTCGCCGAAGGCGGCGAGCGCCTCCTGGGTGAGCCCCCGCGCGCCGTCCCAGTCGATCAGCGAACCGATCCAGCGCTCGGCCTCCAGGGGACGCAGCGGCATCGGCGCGATCGCGCCGACCGCGCAGCGCACCCCGCGCCGCGCCGGGTCGAGCACGACCGTGACCGAGGCGGTGGCCCGGCCGGGGCCGGTCCGTCCCGTCGCCTTCAGGAAGACCTGGGGCGCGTGCAGCAGGGGCACCCGTACGAAGCCGATCAGTTCGGCGGGCGCCAGCATCTCGCGGCCCGCCAGCAGATGCGCGATGGGGATCTCACGGCGCGCGCCGCCGGGGCCCGCGACCACGAGGTCGGCCTCCAGGGCGGCGAGCACGGGCAGGGAGTCGCCGGTCGGGGCGGCGGTGGCGATATTGCCGCCGAGCGTGCCCGCGTTGCGGATCTGCGGCGGTCCCGCCGCACGCGAGGACGCGGCGAGCGCGGGGATGAGGGCCGCGAAGTCGGGCCTGCCCATCCGCGCGTGTGTCAGACCGGCACCGAGCAGGGCATGACCGTCCTGGTAGTGCCAGCCGCGCAGCTCGCTGATCCGGCCGAGGCCGACGAGCCCCGCGGGCCGGAGCTGGCCCTTGTTGACGGCCGCCATCAGATCGGTGCCACCCGCGACGGGCACGGCGGCGGGCATCTCCGTGAGCGCCGCCACGGCCTCGTCGAGCGAGGCCGGCAGCGTCACGGACTGCGCGGTCTGCGGTGCGTGCGTGGTCAACCCGGCTACCCCTTTCCGGTGTCCCGGTGTCCCGCCTGTGTTGCCGTACCGTACGTGCTCACAGCCCGGACGTGGCAACTCTGGCACATCTTCCGGGCCCGCCGACGCGAGGGTCCGCGAAGGGTGGATCCGTCCCCCACCAGGGGGAAGGTCCGGTTTCACACCTCTTCGCCGTCACATACGGAATGCCACTCTTCGGCGTTCCTTGTACGACTTATCCTTACGGACGGCCACGATCCCAGGGGCGGCGGGCCGGGGCGCCCGGCTCCCGTGTGTGCTCACACGTTTGGCGGCGCCCCCTCGATCGGGCGTCCGAGCACACCGGGGCGCCGCTGCCACGGCAACGGGCCGCCGGGCGGCCGGTATTCGACCCCGAGTGCGTCGAGGCGCCGAAAATGCCCGGCCATACGCCGCTCGAAATCGGCGTAATCCCGCTCCACCGGGGACGGCAGCGAGGACCAGGCGACCTCCGCGAAGGCGGCCAGGCGCGGGAAGACCTGGTAGTCGACGCGGGAGCGGTCCTGCATCACCTCGGTCCACACATTGACCTGGGCGCCGAGCACATGGGCCGCCTCCTCCTCGGTGAGCTGCGGCGGTACGGGCTCGAACCGGTAGACGTCCTCCAGGGTGCGGACATAGCCGATGGGCATCGGCTCGTCGTCGCCCGCGGCCTGGCGGTGGTCGAGATAGACCTGCTGCTCGGGGCACATGACCACGTCGTGGCCGGCCCGTGCGGCGGCGATCCCGCCCGCGTAGCCGCGCCAGGACGACACGGCGGCGCCCGGCGACAGGCCCAGGTCCGTGGTCTCGTCCCCGCCGGTCCGGTGCCCGCCCTCCAGGATCTCGTCCCAGCCGATCAGCCGCCGTCCGCGCTCGGCGAGCCAGCGGTCGAAGTGCCGGATGATCCAGGACTGGAGCTGGTCCTCGTCGGCCAGGCCCAGTTCGCGCATCCGGGCCTGGGCGGCCGGGGAGCGGCGCCACTGGTCCTTGAGGCACTCGTCCCCGCCGATGTGGATGAACGGCGAGGTGGACCGGGGGAAGAGCGCGAGGAGTTCCTCGAAGACGTCCTCGTAGAACCGGAGGGTGTTGTCAGTGGGGGCGAGTACGTTCTCGGTAATGCCCCAGGAGTCCCAGACGGTGAGGGAGGCCGTGTCGATGACATCGGTGTTGCCGAGTTCCGGATACGCGGCGATGGCGGCCTGCGAATGGCCCGGGATATCGATCTCCGGGACGACACGGATATGCCGCTCGGCGGCGTAGGCGACGATCTCGCGGATGTCGTCCTGGGTGTAGTAACCGCCGTGCGGCTTCTCGTCCCACAACTCCGAGGCGCGGTGGCCCCATTTGGTGCGTGAGCGCCAGGCACCCACCTCCGTCAGCCGTGGATGGCGCTTGATCTCGACGCGCCAGCCCTGGTCGTCGGTGAGATGGAAGTGGAAGACATTCAGTTTGTGGGCGGCGAGCAGGTCCAGATAGCGCAGCACCCCGTCCTTGGGCATGAAGTGCCGTGACACATCGAGCATCAGACCGCGCCAGGCGAAGCGGGGCGCGTCCTCGATGACGGTCACCGGCACGCTCCACGCGCGCGGGGGTCCGGCCGGCGCCGCGCGGAACGCGTCGGGGCCGAGGAGCTGACGGAGGGTCTGGGCGCCCCAGAAGACACCGGCCGCGCCGCCGCCCTCGATACGGACCGCCTCCGTGTCGACGGTGATCCGGTACGCCTCGGGGCCCGGGTCCCCCGTGATGCCGGGGGTGATGCCGAGGACGATCCGGGTGCCGTGCCCGGCGCCGCCGGGATCGCCCGCTCGGCCCGGGTGGCTGGATCCGTACGGGTCTCCGGAGCCGCTCGCGGCGCCGGAGTGGTTCGCGGCGCCGGATCCGTACGGGTCGCCGGAGCCGTTCGCGGCGTCGGGGAGCGGCAGTCCGGTGGCGGCGCCGACGGTCGTGCGGAGCCAGCGGGCCACGCCCTCCGTGCCGGGTGCCGCCTCGATCACCGTCCGGCCGTCGAGCGGCAGGCGGGCGCCTTCCGGCGGTGCGGGAGCGGTCCGCCGGGGGTTCGGGATCAGATCCATCGCCGTGTCCTCAATCCTTGACCGCGCCGCCGAGTCCGGAGACCAGGCGCCGCTGTACGAGTACGAAGAAAACCAGCACCGGAATGGTCATCACGGTGGACGCGGCCATGATGCCGCCCCAGTCGTTCTCGTCCGGTTTGAAGAAGACCAGCAGTGCCATGGGAAGCGTCGACTGGGAGGTGTCGCTGATGATGAAGGACTTGGCGAAGAGGAAGTCGTTCCAGGTCGAGATGAAGGAGAAGACGCTCGTCGCGACAAGCCCGGGGAAGACCAGCGGGAAAAGGATCTGCCACAGGAACCGGGTGCGGCTCGCCCCGTCGATGTACGCGGCCTCCTCCAGCGCTTCGGGGACCGCCTTGACGAATCCCCGCAGCATCCAGACCGCGAACGGCAGGGAGAAGGCGAGATGCGGCAGGACGAGTGAGCCGAGCGTATTGAGCAGTCCGGCGTCCCGCATCAGGAAGAACAGCGGGATGGTCAGCGCCTCGACCGGCACCATCTGCGCGACGAGGAACATGATCAGCAGGGTCGTACGGAATCGGAAGCGGAAGCGGGTCACCGCCGTGGCCGCCAGAAACGCGATCAGCGCGGAGACGATCACGACCGTGCCCGCGACCGCCAGGCTGTTGAGGAAGTACCGCCCGAATTCCTGCTGTTCGAAGACGCGGCGGAAGGAGTCGAGCGACGGGGAGAACGTCCAGGGACGGGCCTCGGTGGACTGGATCTCGCCCGCGGGTTTGACCGCCGAGAGGACCATCCAGTACAGCGGGAACGCCACGATCACGGCGATGACGAGGGCTGATGCCTCGGCGGCCAGCCGCCAGGGACGGCGCATACCGAGCAGGTTCACAGTTCTTCTCCCCGGCGTCGGATCAGTCGCAGATAGACGAGTGTGACCGCCAGCAGAATCAGCAGCATGACCACGCCGATCGCCGAGCCCAGGCTGTACTGCGAGGAGGCGAAGGCCTTCTGATAGGCGTACACATTGAGCACGAGATTCTGGCCGGCGATTCCGCCGCCGTTGGTCATCACATAGATCTGTGTGAAGACCTTGAAGTCCCAGATGATCGACTGAATGGTGACGACCACCAGGATCGGCCGGAGCATCGGCGCGGTGACGGCCCGCCAGGTCCGCCACTGCGAGGCGCCGTCGAGCGAGGCCGCCTCCAGCACCTCCCCGGGGATCGCCTTGATGCCCGCGTACACGGTCACCATCACGAACGGGAAGGAGCACCAGACCACTTCGAGCAGCACCAGCGTGAAGGCGCTGTAGCGGCCGTACGTCCAGGAGAAGTCACCGAGTCCCAGCAGCCGGTTGACCGGCCCGTAGTCCGGGTCGAACAGGAAGACCCAGACGGTGGAGCCGGTGATGGCCGGGGTGGCCCAGGCGCCGAGGGCGGCGAGCATCAGCGCGAGCCGGGGCACGGCCCGGACCCGGGTCAGCAGGACGGCGAGCGCGCAGCCCACGGCGAGCGTGGCGACGACACACGCCGCGGCGAACACCACGGTCGCGAGCAGCACCTGCCAGAACTGGCTGTCGCCGAAGAGTTCGGCGTAGTTGCCGAACCCCTTGAAGGTGGTGGGTTCACCACCGCTGACCTGGGCCTGGGTGTACTCCAGAAAGGAGATGAGACCGAGCTGGTAGATCGGGTAGACCAGCAGCCCGCCGAGGACGACGAGGGCGGGCGCGAGATAGAGCCAGGGTGTCCAGCCGCCCTCTCCCGCCCGCCGGGGCCCCCGTCGGCGGGTGCCCGCGGGGTGCCCCGGAGCCGGAGGGACACGTACGGTGCCGTCCCGCTCGTCGGTGCGGATCGTCATCGCGCGCTCAGCCCGCGGACGCGAAGGCCGCGTCCATCTTCTTCGCCGCCTCGTCGGACGCCGTGGCGACGTCCTTACGGCCGCTGACGATCTCCTGGAACATGGTCGGCAGGACGAGCGAGGAGTCGATCTGCGCCCAGCCCGGCGACGCGGGAACGAACTTGGCGCCGGCGCCGAGGGTCCGTACGAAGGGCTCGACGAACGGCTCCTTCTTCGCCGCGTCGGCCAGCACGTCCGTGTACGTCGGCAGGAAGCCCATCGCGTCGAACAGCGCGGCCTGGCTGTCCTTGCCGGTGAGCGACTTCATCAGGTCCACCGCGAGCGTGCGGTGCGAACTGCTCCTGAGGACGCCGATGTTGTTGCCGCCCGCGAACGCCGGCGCGATCGAACCCGCCGTGGCACCGGGCAGCGGCACGACCGCGTACTTGCCCTTCACCGAGCCCGCCTCGACGGCCGCGTGGCTGAAGTCGCCGCCTATCGCCATCGCGGCCTTGCCCGAGGCGAAGGCCGTCACCGTCGCGTTGCCGCCCATCGAGGCGCACTTGGCGGCCGGACAGTTGTCGTCGCCGAAGAGGGAGGTGTACGCCTCGATGCCCTTGCGGGCGGCCGGGCTGTTGACCGCGGCCTTGTACGTGCCGCCGCTCTCCTCGGCGAGTTCACCGCCGTTCGCCCAGAGGAACGGCATGGCGCCGTAGGTGTACGCGCCGCCGACCGCGAGCCCGTACAGACCGGGCTTCTCCTGGTGGATCTTCTTGGCCGTGGAGATCAGCTCGGACTGTGAGGCGGGGGCCTTCAGCCCCAGCTCCTTGAAGACATCGGTGCGGTAGTACAGCGCCCGGACACCGACGAAGAGCGGCGCCCCGTAGATCTTGCCGTCCACGGTGACGGACCGCTTCGCCGTCGGGTCGGTGTCCTTGGCCTCGTCCCAGGCGCCGAACTCCTCGGTGATGTCGGCGAGTCCGCCGTCCTTCACATATCCGGCCGTGTCGGTGTTGCCGTACTCGATCAGATCGGGCGCGCTCTTCGGGTCGTTGAAGGCGGCCTTGATGCGCTGGGCGCGGGTCTCGACCGGGATGTACTCGATCTCGACCTCGGCGTCCTGGTGCTTCTTGCCGAAGGCCGCGACGGCCGCGTCGACGACCTGCTCCTTGGGCTTGTTGCCGACCTCCTGGAAGAGCCAGACGCGCAGGGTGCCGCTCTTCTCGTCCTTGGCCGCGCCGGTGTCGGAGGTCTGCGGCGCGCAGGCGGTGGCGGTGAGGCCGGCCAGCGCGAGTGCCGCGAGGGGGGTGGCGATACGGGCAGAAAGCTTCATCCGGGGTCCCTACGGGTTGGCGTTGCAACATGTGCAACATCCGTTTCGTGCTGCACAACACGCAGGAGACTAGGCATGGCCTGATCACGCCGACAAGTGGTCTCAACCATTTCGTTGCAGCGGACACGGCGGCGAAACAGCGCGAGCCATGGCCGGAAACGCGCGACGGCCCCCGGGACGCGCGCGGATGCGCGCCCCGGGGGCCGTCGGTGACGGAGGACCAGCCGTTACTTCTTGCTCTTGTCCTTACCGCCCTTGCCCTTGTCCTTGTCCCCACCAGGACCCATGGACTCGTAGATCTCCTTGCACATCGGACAGACCGGGTACTTCTTGGGGTCACGCCCCGGCACCCAGACCTTTCCGCACAGTGCCACCACGGGAGTGCCGTCGAGCGCACTCGCCATGATCTTGTCCTTCTGGACGTAGTGGGCGAAGCGCTCGTGGTCGCCGTCGCCGTGCGACACCTGTGGTGTCGGCTCCACGAGGGTGCCCGTACCTGCCCCGCGCTCGGGCTCAAGAGTGCTCATGAGAGCCAAGGGTACCCACGCCTGACCCGTATCGGAGGCTCCGGGTCCATGCACTCCGCAGCCGTACGCTCACACATCGCGCCGACACGCCGACCGCACCTCGCACGGCGCGCCGGCGAAGGGTCAGTTGAGAGAGGGATCGTCCGGGTATGTCGCGACCATGGCCAGCTCGCCGCGCTGCCGCCGCAGCACCGCCCGCCACAGCCGCTCGGGACGCGGGGACGACACATCGCCCGGCTCCGACTCGACGACGTACCACGCCCCTTCGCGCAGTTCGTCCTCCAACTGGCCGGGGCCCCAGCCCGCGTAGCCGGCGAAGACCCGCAGCGAGCCGAGCGCCCGTGCGAGCAGCTCCGGCGGGGTCTCCAGATCGACCAGGCCGATCGCGCCGTACACCCGGCGCCAGCCCAGCGGTCCGTGGTCCCCCGGGATGACCGCGAGCGCGAGCGCCGAGTCGAGCGAGACGGGACCGCCCTGGAAGACCACACCGGGCTCGCCCGCCAGCTCCCCCCAGGGCTCCAGGATCTCCCCGACGTCCACCGGGGTCGGCCGGTTGAGGACAACGCCGAGCGAGCCCTCCTCGTCGTGATCGAGCAGGAGGACCACCGCGCGGTCGAAATTCGGGTCGGCGAGGGCCGGTGTCGCGACGAGCAACCGCCCTGTGAGCGAGGACACCTCGGTCATGCGAGACATGATCCCGCATCTTCGCGTTCCGCGGGGCTCGCCCAGCACAGTCCACGTGAACGCAGCTCAGGGCCTACGGCGGCGGCGGGAGCACACACCATGGAAAAGCCGCGTCGGTCACCCTCCGCGAGGGAAGGGGAACGGTATGTGTCGTAGCGGCTCCCGTTCCGGCCCATCCCTGTCACAGGCCTTATGGCACAGGGGTCCCAGCCCCTTACCCTTTTCCTTGGCCACCTGCCCGCCCACTCCGGAACGCGAGATTCATGACCGGCACAGACGATGTAATGCTTGTCCACGGCGGAACCCCGCTGGAGGGTGAGATCCGGGTCAGAGGCGCGAAGAACCTGGTGCCGAAGGCGATGGTCGCCGCGCTTCTCGGCAGTGGCCCGAGCCGGCTCCGCAACGTTCCGGACATCCGGGACGTACGGGTGGTTCGGGGGCTGCTCCAGCTCCACGGGGTGACCGTACGCCCCGGCGACGAACCGGGCGAGCTGATCCTCGATCCGACGCATGTCGAGAGCGCCAACGTCGCCGACATCGACGCCCACGCGGGTTCGTCGCGTATCCCCATCCTCTTCTGCGGTCCGCTGCTGCACCGGCTCGGCCACGCCTTCATCCCCGGTCTGGGCGGCTGTGACATCGGCGGCCGGCCGATCGACTTCCACTTCGACGTGCTGCGCCGGTTCGGCGCGACGATCGAGAAGCGGGCGGACGGCCAGTATCTGGAGGCCCCGCAGCGACTGCGCGGTACGAAGATCCGGCTGCCCTATCCGTCGGTCGGCTCGACGGAGCAGGTGCTGCTGACGGCCGTGCTGGCCGAGGGCGTCACGGAGCTGTCGAACGCCGCGGTGGAGCCGGAGATCGAGGACCTGATCTGCGTGCTCCAGAAGATGGGCGCGATCATCTCGATGGACACCGACCGGACGATCCGGATCACCGGTGTCGACCGGCTCGACGGCTATACGCACCGGGCGATCCCGGACCGTCTGGAGGCCGCCTCCTGGGCGTCCGCCGCGCTGGCCACCGAGGGCAACATCTATGTACGCGGCGCCCAGCAGCGGTCGATGATGACCTTCCTCAACACCTACCGCAAGGTCGGCGGCGCCTTCGAGATCGACGACGAGGGCATCCGCTTCTGGCACCCGGGCGGCTCGCTCAACGCGATCGCGCTGGAGACCGATGTGCACCCCGGCTTCCAGACCGACTGGCAGCAGCCGCTGGTGGTGGCCCTGACGCAGGCCTCCGGGCTCTCCATCGTCCACGAGACGGTGTACGAGTCGAGGCTCGGGTTCACCTCCGCGCTCAACCAGATGGGCGCGCACATCCAGCTCTACCGCGAGTGCCTGGGCGGCTCCGACTGCCGCTTCGGCCAGCGCAACTTCCTGCACTCCGCGGTCGTCTCCGGTCCCACCCGGCTCCAGGGCGCGGATCTGGTCATCCCCGACCTGCGCGGCGGCTTCTCGTATCTGATCGCGGCGCTGGCGGCCCAGGGCACGTCCCGGGTGCACGGCATCGATCTGATCAACCGCGGCTACGAGAACTTCATGGAGAAGCTGGTGGAGCTGGGCGCGAAGGTCGAGCTGCCGGGCGGCGCGCTCGTCTGACCCGGCCGCACCCCGTCGTCCCCGTTTCGCCGGTGGCCCCGCTCCCCTGAGCGGGGCCACCGGCGTGAGCGCCCGCACCGGCCCTGTCGGGGTCCCGCACGCGCCTGGCCTGCGGCCTTGTGACGGCCGGCCGTACGGAAGGGGTCCCGGCACACCCAGGGGCGGCCACCCGGTCCGGGTGGCCGCCCCTGAGCGTTGCCTATGGATGCGTCTTACTTGCCCTTGGCGGCTTCCTTGAGCTTGGAGCCCGCGGAGACCTTGACGCTGTAACCGGCCGGGATCTGGATCGGGTCGCCGGTCTGCGGGTTACGAGCGGTGCGAGCGGCACGGTGGGTGCGCTCGAAGGTCAGAAAGCCGGGGATGGTGACCTTCTCGTCGCCCTTGGCGACGACCTCGCCGACCGTCTCGGCGAGAGCGGCCAGCACAGCGTCGGCGTCCTTGCGGGTCACCTCGGCGCGGTCGGCCAGGGCGGCCACCAGCTCACTGCGGTTCATGTTGTTACTCCCGTGTTCTTCTTGCCTGTGAGGCGTGAGATCGAAGCCGATGCTGCCAGGGCCCTCGGACAGTCCCCGGACCCGGGTCTGCTGACAGACCCTCGCGCCCGAATACGCATCCTGCCCCCACCAGCGGCGGGAAAGCCAATCCGGCACCCTCCGGAGTCACACGAAAAGCGCCACTGCCTCGTCGTCGTGACGTTCCGTGGACTCTGTGGAGACTCCTTGGAGCCTTGGAGCCCTGAACCCCCCGAAGGCCCTGAAAACCTCCCTGGAGCGGCGGGGCTCATGGTCCGCCACCCTAGAGGGGCCCGTGGGGCCCGGCGAATCGCGACGCGCCGGGCGCGGGCGGACGTGGGAAGCACCACAACGGTGCGCCACGGCCGTGCGCCATCGGGGCCGTCCTCGCTCCCGGACCGGTATCGGCACCGGTGTGGGTGCCGATGGTGGTGCCGACGTGGGTGCCGTCACACCGACGTGGGGGTCGTCACACCGCCCGCCGCCGCTCTGGCGGCGTCGCGCACCGCTCCGGCCACCGCGCCCGCGACCTTGTCGTTGAAGACGGAGGGCACGATGTAGTTGGGGTTCAGCTCGTCCTCGGTGACGACATCCGCGAGCGCGGACGCCGCGGCCAGCATCATCTCCGTGTTCACCGTACGGGACTGGGCGTCCAGCAGGCCACGGAAGACACCGGGGAAGACCAGCACGTTGTTGATCTGGTTGGGGAAGTCGGAGCGGCCGGTGGCCACCACGGCCGCCGTCTCGCGCGCGATCGCCGGGTCGACCTCGGGGTCCGGGTTGGCCAGGGCGAAGACGATCGCGCCGTCCGCCATGGCCGCCACGTCCTCGCCGTCCAGCACGTTCGGGGCCGAGACACCGATGAAGACGTCCGCGTCGACCACGGCCTGCTTCAGTGTGCCGGTGACGCCCTCGGGGTTGGTGTTGTCGGCGATCCAGCGCAGCGGCGATTCCGGAGCCGCCTCGACCAGGTCCTCACGGCCCGCGTGCACCACACCGTGGATGTCGGCGACCACGGCGTGCTTGACGCCCGCCGCGATCAGGAGCTTGAGGATGGCCGTACCGGCGGCGCCCGCGCCGGACATGACCACGCGTACGTCCTCGATGGCCTTGCCGACCACGCGCAGCGCGTTGGTCAGGGCCGCGAGCACCACGATCGCGGTGCCGTGCTGGTCGTCGTGGAAGACCGGGATGTCCAGGGCCTCCCGCAGCCGCGCCTCGATCTCGAAGCAGCGGGGCGCGGAGATGTCCTCCAGGTTGATGCCCGCGAAGCCGGGGGCGATCGCCTTGACGATCTCGACGATGGCGTCGGTGTCCTGGGTGTCCAGGCACAGCGGCCAGGCGTCGATGCCGGCGAAGCGCTTGAAGAGGGCCGCCTTGCCCTCCATGACGGGCAGCGCGGCCTTGGGGCCGATGTTGCCGAGGCCGAGCACCGCGGAGCCGTCGGTGACGACCGCGACGGAGTTGCGCTTGATGGTCAGCCTGCGGGCGTCCTCGGGGTTCTCCGCGATCGCCATGCAGACCCGGGCCACACCCGGGGTGTAGATCATGGAGAGATCGTCACGGTTGCGGATGGGGTGCTTGGACGCCATCTCGATCTTGCCGCCGAGGTGCATCAGGAACGTACGGTCCGAGACCTTGCCGAGGGTGACGCCCTCGATCCCGCGGAGCTGCGCGACGATCTGGTCCGCGTGCGCCGTGGAGGTCGCCGCGATGGTGACGTCGATCCGCAGCTTCTCGTGGCCGGAGGCGGTCACGTCAAGGCCGGTCACGGAGCCGCCGGAGGACTCCACGGCCGTGGTGAGCTGGGAGACCGCGGTACCGCTCGCGGGCACCTCCAGCCTGACCGTCATCGAGTACGAGACGCTGGGCGCCGTTGCCATGACCGAGTTCCTCTGCTTTCCCTAGCCGCTGTGCCGCCCCGCCCGGCCCATGACCCGGCGGCGCAAACCGATGGTCGCACCTACCAGCGGGTAGCAGGTAAAGACCGCTACCTCCGAAAGGCGCTTTCCACGATGCGAGAGACCCTAACAGCGGCAGGCCCAACAGGAGCAGGCCCCCACCAATGACTGGTGAAGGCCCGCTGACAGAAGTGTGGTGCTCGCGCGAAGAAGAACCGCGCGTATGAACGCATATCGCGTATGAACGCATATGAAGAAGAAAGTGGCACCGACCCGCCATGCTCGCCTCGCGGCAAGTGGTCGCTCGAAGCGACGAAGGTTGGGCCCGGGGGCTTGGATCGGGCCGGTGCCGTACCCAGGCTAACAAACCACTCCGGTAAGTGATTCCTTCCTCGCGAGTTGACTTGGAATCAATCCCGCAGGAGGTCCGGTACTCCCTCCGGGTCCGGCTCGTCACGGGCCGTCGAGACCACCGTGAGCTGCTGCGTCGCCCGGGTCAGCGCCACGTACAGCACCCGCAGTCCGGCCGGCGACTCGTCCGCGATCTCGGCGGGCGAGACCACGACCGTCGCGTCGTACTCCAGGCCCTTGGCCTCCAGGCTGCCCAGCGCCACCACCCGCCCGCCGAGCCCGGCCAGCCAGCGCGCCGCCTGCTCGCGCCGGTTCATGGCGACCACGACACCGACCGTGCCGTCGACCCGGTCCAGCAGCCGCCCGGCCTCCGCCCGTACGGCCGCGGCCAGATCCCCGTCCCGTACGACGGAGAAGCGCGGCTCCACGCCGGTGGAGCGCACCGCCCTCGGGGACTCCATACCGGGCATCGCGAGCGCCAGGACCTTCGCCGCCAGCTCCGCGATCTCGGCCGGGTTGCGGTAGTTCACGGTCAGGGTGAAGCGACGGCGCGGCCGGGTGCCCAGCGCCTCGTCGCGGGCCTCCGCCGCCTCGTCCGGGTCGGACCAGGACGACTGCGCCGGGTCACCGACGACCGTCCAGGTGGCGTGCCGTCCCCGGCGGCCGACCATCCGCCACTGCATGGGCGTGAGGTCCTGGGCCTCGTCGACGATGACATGCGCGTACTCCGTACGCTCCGCCGCCAGCCGCTCGGCGCGCTCACGCTGGGACTCCTCGCGCTGGGGCATCAGCTCCTCCAGCCCGGTGAGCTGGTCCAGCGGATCGAGTTCGCGGCGCTTCCTGGGGCGCGCGGGCGTGCCGAGCAGGGTCTCCAGCTCGTCCAGCAGCGCCACGTCATGGACGGAGAGGGGGCCCTTGCCGTCGGCGCCCAGCCGCTTGAGCGAGCGCGCCAGACGGCGGATCTCGCCCTGGTTGAGAATCCGGCGCGACCAGCGGGCGAGCCGCCGCTCGTCGGCCATCGCGGCGAGCACGCCGCGCGGGGTCAGCTCGGGCCACCACGCGTCGAGGAAGGCGATGAAGCTGTCCTCGGAGGTGACGTCCTCGTCGAAGGAGGAGCGCAGTTCGGCGGCCAGCTCGGGGTCGGTGTGGCGCCCGGCCGCTCCGGACTTCGTCCACAGGGCGTCCAGCAGCAGTCTGCGGGCGCGCGGGCGCAGCAGATTGACCGGCGCGGTCCCGCCGAGCACGGCCTCCCGGATCCGGCGCAGCTCGTCGGCCTCGAGTTCGAGCCGCCGGCCGAACGCGACCACACGCAGCCGCACCGGCGCCCCGCCCCGGCCACCGCGCGCCACGGCCGCGCCGGTGCCTACAGTGCCCACGGCCTCCCCGGCCCCCCGCGCGTCGCCGGCTTGCCCTGTCTCCTCCGTCTCCTCACCGAACGAGAGCTGCTCCTCGCCGAAGGAGAGCTGACCGGCACCCGCGCCCATGACGGCGCCCGCGCCCAGGCCCGCGTTCGCCGCGCGGCCGGCCCGTCCGCCGCGGCCGCCGGGACCGCCGGCCGGGGCGCCTTCCAGCGCTCCTCTCGCCGCCTTGCGCAGCACCTTCAGCATCCGCGCCGAGCCCTTGACCCGGGCCACGGCCGGTTCGTCGTACGCCGTGGCCTCCGCGCCGTCGACCAGCGAGCCGACCGCGCGGATCGCGACCTGCCCCTCCTCGCCCAGCGAGGGCAGCACACCCTCCGTGTACGCGACCAGCAGCGGCGTCGGCGAGACGACCAGGATGCCGCCCGCGTACCGCCGCCGGTCCTGGTACAGCAGATACGCGGCGCGGTGCAGCGCCACCGCGGTCTTGCCGGTGCCGGGACCGCCCGAGACCTCGGTGACCGACGCGGCGGGGGCCCGGATCACCAGGTCCTGCTCCGCCTGGATCGAGGAGACGATGTCCCGCATCGTGTGGCTGCGCGCCTGCCCCAGCGCGGCCATCAGCGCGCCGTCCCCGATGACGGGCAGCGCCGCGCCGTCCAGGGAGGCGGTCAGCTCGGGACGCATCAGATCGTCCTCGACCCCGAGGACCCTGCGGCCCTTGGAGCGGATGACCCTGCGCCGCACCACCCGGCCGGGATCGACCGGGGTGGAGCGGTAGAAGGGCGCGGCGGCCGGCGCGCGCCAGTCGATGACCAGCGGCGAGTAATCGGAGTCCAGGACCCCGATCCGGCCGATGTGCAGGGTCTCGGCGATATCGGCCGTACGGTCGGACCTGATGGCGTCGTCGGCCGGTTCGACCGAGGTGTACGCGCCGTCCGGGCCCTTCTGGCCGTCCTTGCCGGGCAGCAGGTCGATCCGCCCGAAGAGGAAGTCCTCGAACTCGTTGTTGAGCCGGTTGAGATGGATCCCGGCCCGGAAGACCTGGGCGTCACGCTCGGCGAGGGCTCCGGGCGTCCCCACCTGCCCCCGTTTGGCGGCATCGTGCATCAGGAACTCCGCCTCGTGGATCTTCTCCTCGAGGCGGCGGTACACCTGGTCCAGATGGCGCTGCTCGCCGTCGATCTCACGGTCGCGTACGGAGTCGTGCCCCGTGTCGCGTACCGGATCGACGACCGGTCCAGCGGATTGAACAGCGGCATCCTGCGCGGCCACCGGGGCCCCCTTCATAACGTGCGTCGGGCAGCCGTCAACCGTACGCGAAGGGGGGCCGGTATGTCAGGCGTCGACCTCCACCAGTCGCTCGCCGTCGAACGTACGGACCTCGAAGTGATCGATGTCGTTCGTGTCCATGGCCGTACCGCCGTGGACGTACAGCGGGCTCTTGGAGATCTTGTTCGGGCTGTCGGCGATACCGTAGCCCCACTTCGGCACCGACCAGGAGGTGACGACCTCCTCCTCGCCCGTCTTCGAGACCGCGACCAGACTGCACTTGAGCGGACCCTTCACATTCTTCAGCTCCAGGACCGTGTGCGTGCCCCAGCCCTTCGGCTCCATCCCGATGGTCGCGCTGACCTTGGTGGTGGCGTCCGTCGCCCAGACCTTGTCGGTCATGTGGTTGAAGAACGCGTCCTCGGCCGGGCTGGTGGGGTGCGGGTCGGCGGCCTGGTTGGAGGTCCCGCCGTCCCCCGCGGTGGCGGTGACGGCCACCACGGGACCGCCGATGACCAGGGCCGCCGCGGCGGCCACCAGATACATCCCGCGCCGCCTGCGCCGGGCGTGCCGCACGGCCACCTCGTCGACCAGCCGCCCGAGGAGCTGGGGGCTGGGCTGTACGGAGACGGACGGCGTCGGCAGCGCCGCCAGCGGCACGACGGGGGCCAGGGGAGCCGGCGGGCCGGGCAGTCCCGGTGGCCGGGACCCGGCGAACGGATCGGGGCTGTCCGCCAGCATGGCCAGCATCGGCTCCATCCCGGAGAACTCCTCCAGGTTGACGGCGCAGATGCGGCAGCCGGCCAGATGCGCCTCGAAGGCGGTGGCCTCGGCGTCGTCGAGAATGCCGAGGACATACGCGCCGACGGCTTCGTGCACAGTACTTTCGTCGCCCAGTCCGTACTGCTCATGCGTGGTCATGCCGAGACCCCCCTCTCCTCCAGCGCGAGCTTCATGGAACGCAGCGCGTAGAACACCCGTGAACGCACCGTGCCGCTGGGTATGCCGAGCGTCTCGGCAGCCTCGTTGACCGTCCGCCCCTTGAAGTACGTCTCCACCAGAACTTCCCGGTGTGCGGGGGTCAAATCATCGAGCGCATCAGAGAGCGTCATCAGCCACAACGCCTTGTCGATCTCGTCCTCCGCGGGCATGACCTCCAGCGGCGACGGGTCGACCTCCTGCGGCCGGGCCTGCCGGCTGCGGTGACCGTCGATGACGATGCGCCGGGCGACCGTCACCAGCCAGGGTCGGACAGAGCCGGTCGCCCGGTTGAGCTGGCCGGCGTTCTTCCAGGCACGGATGAGCGTCTCCTGCACGACGTCCTCGGCCCGCTGGCGGTCGCCCGCGACCAGACGCAGTACGTAGGCGAGCAGCGGTCCGGCGTGCTCCCGGTAGAGAGCTCGCATCAGCTCCTCGTCCGGAGCGGAGACGTTGGTGCGCTGTGCCTCGTTCCGGTGCCGGGCCCGGTGAGGTCGGTCTTCGGCCACGGCCGCATCCTTGCGCACCTGAACCTCCCGGTCGAGACCTTGATGGCTGCTTCTCCCTCATCACTACGGACACACCCGTGCCATGACTCAACGGGTCCGGAAAAACTTTCAAGATCTTTTATGGGCACGGGTGGGCGGCCTCGCACGGGTTCGCCCCGGTCCGGTACCCGTGCGCGACGCATGGAGAAGGCGCGGAGGGGTCGTGTGGGCCCTGCACGGAATTTATGCATGGGGAGACCATACTTGGCCGAAAATCGCCTGGAGAGGACCGGAAGTCGCTCACCTCCCCCGGCGGAATCCGATCGCGCGACCGGAAACCCGACGCGCTGACGGAAGCCCCGCGAGGCGGGGCCGCGGTCACGGGGCCGTCGCGAGCGCGGCCCCGAGGCTCAGGCGCGGGACAGGGCCGCCCTGCGGCGGTGCCTGGCCACCCGTTCGCGGTTGCCGCAGACCTCGCTGGAGCACCAGCGCCGCCGCCTTCCCCGCGAGGTGTCCAGATAGACCCTCCCGCAGGTGTCACCCTCGCACTGCCGGAGCCTGGCCCGCGCCGCCGGGTCGGTGAGCAGCTCCACCGCGTCCCTGGCCACGGCAGCCAGCAGGGCGGGGCAGTCGGGCTCGGCGCTCAGCGCCCGTACGAGCACGCCGTCCTCGTCCCGTACGGCCCTGATCCCCGGCGGCGCCCCGGCGGCCAGCGCGTTGACCCGCTCCAGGGCTCCCGCCGCCTCCCGGCCGTCGATCTCGGCACGCACCAACTGCCCCACACCGTCGCGCAGCTCGGCGAACGAACGGACCCAGCAGGCGTCCACGGCCCGCAGCGGGGTCCCCTTCGGCACCAGTCCGGCACCGACCAGCCACCGGCGGAGCGACACGGCGCCGTCGAGCTGTTCCCACGCTCTGGTGGTCGGCTCCGCCGTGGCCACCAGATCCAGGCAGACGCGCCCGGAGTCGAACCGCCACTCGTACGAGCCCATGCCCGCCGCCATGTGCCTGTCACCGCCTCGGGTTCACCGGATGGGTGCCTTCCCTCACAGAGTGCCTGCCCCCGGGCGCGGCCGTAACCCCTGCCGCCGGCCCGGTAAACGCGGGAGCGCGGGAAACCCGTCCCGTAGAAAGGGGCCGGACCTCCACGGGGGGGCGAGGTCCGGCGGACCTCATGGGGCGATGTCCGGCGGGCCGTGGTGCAGTATGCGCTGGAAGAGACGGTGGTCGCGCCACTGTCCGTCGATCTGGAGATAGAACGGGGCGGTCCCGATCAGCTCGAAACCGCACTTGCGCAGCACCCGCTGCGAGGCCGCGTTGGCGAGGACCGTGCCCGCCTCGACCCGGTGCAGGCCCAGTTCGTCGCGGGCCGCGCGGCAGACCTCCTCGACCGTGCGGGTCGCGAGGCCCCGGTTGAGGTACTCGCCATCGATCCAGTAGCCGAGGTTCGCGCTGCGGAAGGCACCGAGGGCGATGTTGGAGAGATTCGCCTCACCGACGACGCGTGCGCCGTCGGTGAGATGCCAGCGCCGGATGGACGGGTTCGCGAGCCGCTTGGCCTGGAAGCGCGCGGTGAAGTAGTCCGCGGGGCGGTACGGCTCCCAGGGACGCAGATGGTCGCGGTTGCGGACCAGTGCCTCGGCGAGGCTTTCGGCGTCGTCGGGGGTCGCGGGCCGGAGACGGACGGAGGTGTGGGGGGCCATTCCCCGTACGGTACCGACGGGGCCGGGAAGTGCCAGAGGGCCTGGGGACGGCCGCGCGTACCCCTGATCGGCGGCGCGGCGGGACGGCCCGTCCCGGCCCTCCGGCAGTCCCCTCGGATCGCGCGCGGCCACTCACGTACCGCCGCTCACCCGTCTCACCCGTCTCAGCCGCCTCAGCCGTCTCAGCCGTCTCAGCCGTCCGCGTACTTGGAGTCGGCCGCCGGGTCCAGCGCCAGCCGGTAGCCGCGCTTGACCACGGTGTGGATCAGCTTCGGCTCGCCCAGCGCGGTCCGCAGCCGGGCCATCGCGGTCTCCACGGCGTGCTCGTCACGGCCCGCGCCCGGCAGCGCGCGCAGCAGCTCCGCCCGGGAGACCACCCAGCCGGGCCGGCGGGCCAGGGCGTTCAGCAGCGCCATCCCGGCGGGCGGCACCGGCCGCAGTCCGCCGTCGACCAGCACGGCATGACCGCGGATCTCGACTCGGCGGCCCGCGACCGGGAGCGTACGGGCACGGGCGGGAAGCTCCGCGCAGAGCACCTGGACGAGCGGTCCGAGCCGGAAGCGCTCCGGCTGGACCGTGTCGATCCCGCGTGCCTGGAGCGGCAGCGCGGTGACCGGCCCGACGCACGCCGCCAGTACGTCGTGGTGCAGGGCCTCCAGCAGCGCGGGCAGCCGTCCGCGCTGCTCGGCCCGCGACAGCAGCGAGGCGGCGGCCGGCGCGCTGGTGAAGGTGACCGCGTCCACGGCGCGTGCGACGGTCGCGTCGATGAGCCGGTCGACCGGGGCCAGATCCTCCGGGGGCATCCAGCGGTAGACGGGCACGACGACCACATCGGCGCCCCCGGCCCGCAGCGACTCCACGAATCCGGGCAGGGGTTCGCCATGGAGCTGGAGCGCGACCCGCCGGCCCTCGACCCCCTCGCCGAGCAGCCGGTCGAGCACCTCCGCCATCGACTCCGAGCCGGGCGACCAGGCCTCGACCAGCCCGGCGGCGCGGATGGCCCCGCGCACCTTGGGTCCCCGGGCGAGGAGTTCGGCCCCGCGCAGACAGGACAGCAGTTCCTCGCCGTGGCCCCAGCCGTCGGCCGCCTCGATCCAGCCGCGGAAGCCGATCGCCGTGGTCGCCACGACCACATCGGGGACGTCGTCGATCAGTTCCTTGGTGGCGGCGAGGAGTTCGGTGTCGTCGGCGAGCTGGACGATCCGCAGCGCCGGGGCGTGCAGGACGGAGCCGCCGCGCCGCTGGAGCAGCGCGCCCAGTTCGTCGGCGCGCCGGGCGGCCGTGACCCCGATCGTGAATCCCGCGAGCGGGCCGTGCGGCTGGCCTTCCATGGCTCTCCTCCTGCCCGCTGGAGCGACCGAGCCTGTCAACGGCGCGTGACGTGCGGGGTTCGCCTGTATTTCCCCGTTGTAACGAACAACGGGGCTCCCCTGGCTCACACCTGTGCGTAGCCGAGCCTGGGCTCGCGCTCCTCCGGTACGGCTCCGGCCCGCGGCCCGCGAAGGTATACCGCCCAGGTCAGGCCGGAGCAGACCGCGTAGAACGCCAGGAACACGACGAACGCCGCGGTTCCGGTGCCCGCCGTCTGGAACGACTGCCGGAACGCGAGATTGATGGCGAGCCCGCCGAGCGCGCCGACGGCGCCGATCAACCCCATCGAGGCGCCGGAGAGCCGGCGGCCGTACGCGGCGGCGGCCTCGCCCGTCATCCCCCGCTCCAGCGCCTTGGCCCGGAAGATGTCCGGAATCATCTTGTATGTCGATCCGTTGCCGAGCCCGGTCAGCAGGAACAGCGCGACGAATCCGACGAGGAAGACGGTCAGCGACGCGTGGAGGGAGGCCAGGATCACCACCCCGGTCGCGAGGGCCATCGCGGCGAAGGTCCCCAGGGTGATGCGGGCACCGCCGTACCGGTCGGCGAGCCTGCCCCCGACGGGCCGTACCAGCGAACCGAGCAGCGGTCCGACGAAGGTCAGCGAGGCGGCCTCCAGGGGCGTACGTCCGAACTGGGTCTGGAGGACCAGACCGAAGGCGAAGCTGTATCCGATGAACGATCCGAACGTCCCGGTGTAGAGCACGGACATGATCCAGGTGTGCGGGTCCCGCACGGCCTCCCGCACCGCGCCCGTGTCATTGCGTACGGGCGCCAGATTGTCCATGAACAGCGCGGCGCAGAGCGCGGCGACGACGATCAGGGGGAGGTACACCCCGAGCACGAGCCGCGGATGCGCGGCTCCCGCCGTCCCGATCACCAGCAGCCCGGCCAGTTGCACGACGGGTACGCCGATGTTCCCGCCGCCCGCGTTGAGTCCCAGCGCCCAGCCCTTGCGGCGCAGCGGGAAGAAGGAGTTGATGTTGGTCATCGAGGAGGCGAAGTTCCCGCCGCCGATCCCGGTGAGCGCCGAGACGAGCAGCAGGACGGGGTACGGGGTCCCCGGCTCCATCACGGCGAAGGCGGCCCCGGTCGGCAGGAGGAGCAGCAGCGCGCTGACGACCGTCCAGTTGCGCCCGCCGAACCGGGCGACGGCGAAGGTGTACGGCACCCGGACGACCGAGCCGACCAGGGTGGCCATGGCGATCAGGAAGAACTTCCCGGCGGGGTCGACACCGTACTCGGGGCCCATGAACAGGACCATGACCGACCACAGGGACCAGATGGAGAAACCGATGTGCTCGGAGAGTATGGAGTAGAGCAGATTGCGGCGCGCGATCCGCTCGCCCGTCTCCTTCCAGAAGGTCTCGTCCTCCGGATCCCACTGCTCGATCCAGCGGCCCCTCTTGCGTGCTGCGGTGGTGGTGCTCGCGGCAGTCATCACGCCTCCACGGACGGGAATCGAATGGTGGTTCCCGACCGTAGGGACGGCGCGTTTCGCCCCCGTGCCCGAAGGTGACCGCGGCGCAACCTTGCTCTCACCCGCCCGAAAGCCCAACTGTGAGCGCCCCCCGCGCCCCGAGCCACCCCCGGAACCAAGCCCTGCCCACCCCTGCCCCCGGGCCCGCGCCCTGCCCAGGGCTGTCCCCCGGGGCGCGCGTCAGCGCCGTGTTGTGTCAGTGCCGGGACGCGCGGGCCCTGGCCTCCTTCTCGCCGTTCGGCCACAGGCGCGGCCGGCGCTTGGCCGCCACGTCCTCGACCCAGCCGATCGCCAGGATCGTCAGGGCGAGCAGCGGCCAGACCAGGACCAGCATCAGGGCCGTGTACGCGGAGTCCAGTTCGGCGGAGTACGCGTCGATCCCGGGGATGGACCAGAGCTGGTCGATCAGCGGGACCGTCGCCAGGATCAACAGGTTGTGCCAGAGATAGATCGTCACCGCGCGGTTGTTGGCCAGCGTGATCACCGAGTCGAACTGTCCGAGCCGGCCCGGGAGTTCGCGCCACGACGGGGAGTACTGGAGCAGGATCGCGACGAAGCCCAGCGACCAGGTCGCCTGGGCGAGGGGGATCTCGTCCAGGTTCCAGCCCTCGGCGGTGAGATGGCCCGACGCCCACCACAGGGCGAAGGCCATCGCGAAGGCGGCCAGCGAGACCGTGATGTAGCGCGGGACCTTGCGGAACATGCCGTCGTTGTGGGCGAAGCCGAGGACCCAGCAGGCGCCGTAGACCGCGAAGTCGGAGACCGCCTCACCGGTCTCGCCGGGGAGCTCCACCAGGCCCGTCCCGATGACGGCGGTGAGGGCGACCGGGAGGAGCAGCGTCGCCCACGGCACCTTGCGGAACGCCCACAGCAGCAGCGGGGAGGCGATGACGAACCAGAGATAGGCACGGATGTACCAGAGCGGGCCCGCCGTCTGCTCCGCCCAGGTCTCCTCCAGCAGACCGCCCGGGGAGCCGTTCTCGTACGGGTACGGCGGGGCGCCGAACGGGACGAGGTAGTTGGCCAGCCGGAGGAACCACCACAGTCCCTCCTCCCTGACCGGCCGCCACCCCAGCACGAACATCAGCGGTACGACGAGCAGCGCGAACGCCCACATCGGCGGCAGCAGCCGGCGCAGCCTGCCGCGGATGACGCTCCACGGGGGCCGCTTCGACAGGGAGCGGGCCATCAGCGATCCGGCGAGCGCGAACATCACGCCCATGGACGGGAAGAGGATCGTCAGCCAGGCCCAGCCGAAGACATGGAAGACCACGACCCTGACCAGCGCGATCGCGCGCAGCAGATCCAGATAGCGGTCGCGTCCGCCGGGCGCCGGGGCGGCGGCCCGGTCCCCGGCGGGCGTCCCGCCCAGGACCTGGCCGGACGGCCGGTCCTGGCCGGACACCCACTCCGGGGCGAACGCCCGGTCCTGGCCGGACACCCACTCCTGGGGGAACGCCCGGTCCCGGGGTGCCATCGGGTCCTGGACGGCCGCCCTGTCCTCGGCGGAGGTCCGGTCCTCGGCGGAGGGCCGGCCGTGCGCCGGCGCCTTGTGCTTCGCCCGGGGCACTCCCCCGGTGTCGACGGGACGACTGGTCACGCGACGGGCCTCCGATCGGCACCGCGCCCGCGCTGGCTCGGTATCGAGCCGGGCGCCTCCACCACTCCGGTACGGCGCAGCTTCTGCCACCGCAGCCGGCCACCGGTGAGCGCGGTGATCCAGGACTGGAGCAGCACCACGTACATGAGCTGCCGGTAGAGGATCTGCTGGAGGGGCAGCGAGATCAGATGGGTCATGCGTTCCCGGTCGAGCCGGAAGGCGTACGCGGCGCAGACGGCCTGGATGAGCAGCACACCGAGCCAGGCCACGACGGTCTTCTGCGTGGGGCCGAAGACCAGGCCGTACAGCAGGAACACATCGATCAGCGGGGCCAGCAGCGGCGCCAGCACCATGAAGAGCGACACCAGCGGCAGACCGACCCGGCCGAAGCGGCCCGAGGGACCGCGCTCGACCAGGGCGCGGCGGTGCTTCCAGATCGCCTGCATCGTGCCGTAACTCCAGCGGTACCGCTGGGACCAGAGCTGCTGGACCGACTCCGGGGCCTCGGTCCAGGCACGGGCGCGCTCGGCGTACACCACCCGCCAGCCGTCGCGGTGCATGGCCATGGTGATGTCGGTGTCCTCGGCGAGCGTGTCCTCGCTCATCCCGCCGACCCGCTCCAGCGCCTCGCGCCGGAAGGCGCCGACCGCGCCCGGGATGGTGGGCATGCAGCGCAGCATGTCGTACATACGCCGGTCGAGGTTGAAGCCCATCACATACTCGATGTGCTGCCAGGCCCCGATGAGACTGTCGCGGTTGCCGACCTTGGCGTTGCCCGCCACCGCGCCGACGCGCGGATCGCCGAAGGGCTGGACCAGCTCCCGGACGGTGGACGGCTCGAAGACGGTGTCGCCGTCCATCATCACGATCAGATCGTGGGTGGCGTGCGCGATGCCGTTGTTGAGGGCGGCCGGCTTGCCGGAGTTCACCTGGCGTACGACATGGACGTTGGGCAGCCAGAGCGCCTCGACGATGTCCGCGGTCCCGTCCGTCGAGCCGTCGTCGATGACGATGACCTCGATGGGATGGTCGCTCTCCATCAGCGAACGCACGGTGTTCGCTATGCACTCGCGTTCGTTGTACGCGGGCACCAGCACGGTCACCGGTTCGGTGACGGGCGTCCCCCAGGTGAAGCCGCGGCGGCGCACCCTGCGCGCGTGCGCGAAGGAGAGCACCAGCATCAGGCCGAACCGCAGGAAGACCAGCACCCCGATCACGGAGAGCCCGACGACCAGGACACCGGTGACGCTCTCGGAGAGGGCGACGGCGCCGACCCAGGCCTTGCCCTTCCACAGGGCCGTGCCGGTGACCGGGGTATGGGCGCTGGGCGCGCCGAGGGCCTCGGTGACCGTGGTGAACTCGTACCCCTTCTCCCGCATGTCCGGCAGGAACTGCCCCAGTGCCGCGACGGTCTGGGAGCGGTCGCCGCCGGAGTCGTGCATCAGCACGATCGCGCCCTTGCCGTCCTTCGGGGTGGCGTTGCGGCTGATCACGGCGGCGCCGGGGCGCTTCCAGTCCTCGCTGTCGGTGCTGTCGAGGACCGTGATGTAGCCGAGGCTGCCGATGTACCGGGCGACCGGCCAGGACTTGTTGTCCAGGGCCGAGGAGAACGAGGAGTACGGCGGCCGGAAGAGCGAGGTGCGGATGTCGGCCGCGCCCGCGAGCGCGAGCTGGTTCTGGGACAGCTCCCAGTCGATCCGTGACTGCGTCTGGAACGAGAGATCGGGGTGGTTGAAGGTGTGCAGCCCGATCTCGTGGCCCTCGTCCACCATCCGCTTCACCAGCGCCGGATAGCGGGAGGCCATGGTGCCCGTGACGAAGAAGACGCCGTGGGCGTCGTACTCCTTGAGCTTGTCGAGGACCTTGGGCGTCCACACCGGGTCGGGGCCGTCGTCGAAGGTGAGGACGATCCTGTGGTCCGGGATGTTCAGGGCGCGGGCGGGGGTGGCGCCCCGCGCGTCGATGACCGGGCCGCCCTTGAGGATCTGCCGGGGCACCTGGTCCGCGTCCACCGATTCGCGTACGCGGTGGTCGGCCAGGATCTCGCTGTGCACATAGCCGCGCAGCATCAGCATCGCGAACAGCGCGACCAGGATGAGCGAGGGGAGGAGATAGCGCATGGGCAGTCTGCGCCGCCCGACCCGTGTCCGCCTGGTACGACGGGCATGGCCGCCGTGCCGCTGCGAGGCCGGTCTGCCGGTGGAGCCGGTGGAAACCATCTAGCGCGCACCCTCCGCCGCCAGCGGCCGGCTGCCTTCCGGCTGGCCGTCCACGGGTGGGCTCTCGACGGGCGGTGAGCCGGGCTCGGTGGTGGGCGGATCCGGGTCCGGGCTCGTCCCCGTGGGGGGCTCGCCTCCGGTCCCGCCGCCGTCCTCGCCCGGGTTGCCGCCGGTCCCGGGCGTGGTGCCCGGATCCGGCTTGGTGCCGCCCGTACCGCCCGCCGGATCGGCGGGCGGTTTCGCCGAGGCCGAGGTTCCCGGCGCGGGCTTGCCCGAGGTGTCGGGGGTGACGCTCTCCGAGGGCCTCGGCACGGCCACGCCGTCCGGGTCCGTCGGCGAGGAGGTGGCGTCCGGAGTGACGGGGGTGACGCCGACGGACTCGCTGGTCGTCGGCGCCGGCTGTATCTCGACGGTGTCGGGCTTCTGCTTGTCGGCGAGCCCGGGTATCTGGAGCCAGGGAGCGCTGGAGTTCCCCCCGATCAGCGCGCCGACCAGCGTCACGGCGTAACAGGCGCAGGCGATGGCGACGACCCAGCCCGCCCGGCGGAAGGTTTTGCCACGGCGGCCACTGGCATCGACGAACACGGGGCCGTCGGATATCTCGGGACCGGTCTCCCGCGCGGGACCCGACTCCCGCGAGGGACGGGCGCCCGGGGGCAGTTCGGAGAGTTCACGGCCCGCGCCGTCCAGCTCGATGGTGACATCGCTCGGCTCATACGTATGCCCCGTTTGGGCATCTTCTCGCCATTTGTCCACTGCGCTACGCACATCCCCCACCACTGAACGTATTTGGGTGTCCCAGCGGCTGGCCGGATATCACTGCGGTCGAGCCCCCACTCGAACCGAGCACCCCCCTACCACACCGCACCCGGGTCACGAATGTAGCGCACCGGGATGGCCGGGGAGTTCAGCTTCCGGGGTTGGTGTGCATCAGTCCGGTGACAGTGGCGGGCAGCCAGCCACCAGGGGACAGATCAAGCCAATCCCCCTCTTTCGTCAGCCTGGTGGCGGCGGCGCGCAGCGCGTCCACTCCGGGGTGTTTCAGCCCCTTCCGCCACACCAGCGACAGCGGTGACAGGGGCACGGGATCGACGAGGGGGCGCAGGACGGCCCCGGGCATCTCCGGAAAATCCACCACCGTGAGCACGGGCGCCCGGCTCTTGGCCATCACCCGCCGGAACTCCTCGGCCCCGACCGCCATCGGCGCGGGCGGCGCGATACCGATGCCCCGTCCGGCGAAGAGCTGCCGCGCCAGCTCCGTCCACTCCAGGGTGCCCGGATTGCCCGCCCCGGCGTACACGTTCTCCCCGGCGAGCGCGTCGAGCGGCACCTCCGCGCGCGCGGTCAGGGGATGGTCGTACGGCAGCAGCACGGCCAGCCGCTCGTACCGTACGAGCTGATGGGAGAGACCGGCGCGGAGTGCGGGCGCGAGCCCGCCGAAGTATCCGAACGAGACATCGAGCCGGCCGGCGAGGATCTCGGCCGCGGCCCCGGTGAGTCCGCTCAGGAACCGGGCCATCAGCTCATGGTCCGGGGCGAGTTCACGGGCCCGCGCCAGCACCCGGCCGGAGACCATGCCCTCGCTGTTGAGGTCGACGAGCAGGGGCCGCGCCCCGCCCGCGCAGGCCGCGATCAGCTCGTCCTGGGCGGCCAGCACCCGCCGGGCGTACGGCAGCAGCCGCTCTCCGTCGGCCGTCAGCGTCACCTGCCGGGTGGTGCGTACGAACAGTTCGGCGCCCAACTCTCGCTCCAGCCGCCGGACATCACGGCTGAGCGCCTGCTGGGCGACATGGAGCCGGGCGGCGGCGCGGGTGAAGTGCAGCTCCTCCGCGGCGACGGTGAAGGCCCGGAGCAGCCGGGGGTCGATGTCTCGGGGCACACCGCATTCAACCGGGAACGGCTCGCGATCCACAACACAGATGCGTGAATGGCCTCTGATCAGGTGTTGGACGGGAGTGGCGGAAGCCGCGAGGGTGAAGCCATGCCTGAAGCCATGCCGTACACACCTCCTCCCCGGGCGCCGCTGATGACCGTGACGGGCCACACCCTGGTCCTGGCACGGCGGTACGAGCCGGATCCCCAGCCCGGTACGGGCCGGGCTCCCGGCCGGGAACCCCGCGGGCGACGACGCCCGCGCACCCGTCCGTACGCCCGCCGCTTCGCGATCCGGCTCGGGGCCTCACTGAGGGCCCTGCTCCTGGCGGCCACCAGCCGCCCGCGCGGGTCCGGGCACGACTGAGGCCCCGCTGCCGGAGCAGTGGGGCCTCAGTCTGTGTTCACATGGGAATTGTGGAGATGGCGGGAATCGAACCCGCGTCCAACGGTGCGGAACCAGGGCTTCTCCGAGCGCAGTCCGCTTCGCTTTTCTCAGCCCCGGAGATCACGCGGACAAGTCTCCGACGGGCTCAGTCACTGTTTGATTTCCCACCGGGCCCCGTGACCGGGCTCAGTGGTTTAGTTCCCTAGCTGATGCCAGGATCCGGGTCGGGAACAGCCCCGGGCTGACACTCCGCGGAGTCTTCGCTAGCTGCTAATTAGGCAGCGAGAGCGAAGGCGGAGGAATCGCGCTTAGAAGTGGCGATTATTGTTTGCGACATATGGTTAACGAGATCATTGCCGCTTCCTCGGCTCGCTTCCCCTGCTTCGACATCCGCTGTCGAAACCGATCATCCCCATGTTGATTTTTCAATCGTGAGCACACACCCGCTGAGAGGTGCGTACCCATCGTACGTGATCAGCGCGGGACGGTGCCAGCGTATTCCCCCGATCGGGCCCCGCCCGGCTCCCGGCGGGCTCCCGGCCGACCCCCGTCCGCCTCGTCCAGGCCTCGTGCGGGCCTGATCCAGGCCTCCGGCGGCCCGGATCAGGCCCGCTGACGCCGCTTCACCGCCGAGATCGCCCGGTCCGTCTCGCGCCGGTCCTGCTTCTCCCGGAGCGTCTGGCGCTTGTCGTACTCCTTCTTGCCCTTGGCCAGCGCGATCTCGACCTTGGCCCGGCCGTCCTTGAAGTACAGGGCCAGGGGCACGATCGTGTGACCCGACTCCTGCGACTTCGACTCCAGCTTGTCGATCTCGGCCCGGTGCATCAGCAGCTTGCGCTTGCGGCGGGCGGAGTGGTTCGTCCATGTCCCCTGGCTGTACTCGGGCACATGCACATGGTGCAGCCAGGCCTCGTGCCCGTCGATCTGGACGAAGCCGTCCACCAGCGAGGCCCGCCCCTGGCGCAGGGACTTCACCTCGGTGCCGGTCAGCACGAGACCGCACTCGTAGGTGTCGAGAATGTGGTAATCGTGCCGCGCCTTCTTGTTCTGCGCGATCAGTTTGCGCCCTGTTTCCTTAGCCATAGTCCCGCCATTTTCGCACCCCGGCGCAACTTCTTTACCGTGTGCCGCCGAGACCGCTCAGTACGGTCGTGGCCCGCTCCTGGGCACGCTCGCTGACCAGCAGGTCCGGGGTGACGCCCCGGCCGTCCACACCGTGGCCGGCCGGAGTGCGGTAATGGCCCACGGTCAGCTCGGCGACGGAACCGTCGGGCAGCCGGCTGGGCATCTGGACCGAGCCCTTGCCGAAGGTGCGCGAACCGACCGTGACGGACCGGCCGCGGTCCTGGAGGGCACCGGTGACCAGTTCGGCGGCGCTCATCGTGCCGCCGTCGACCAGCACCACCACGGGCCGGCCGGTGTCGCCGCCGGGAGCCGCGTAGAGGGCGCGCTGCTCACCGCGTATGTCGTACGTGGCGACCAGCCCGCCGTCGAGAAAGGCGGAGGCGGCCGTGACGGCCTCCGTGACCAGCCCTCCGGCGTTGCCCCGCAGGTCGAGCAGGACACCGACCCCCTCGGGCGCGCCCAGGACCGTGTCCCGCACCCGCTTCCCGGAGCCCTTCGTGAACGCCTCGACCGAGATCCGCAGCACACCGTCCTGGACACGGTCGACCGTGACGGGCCGGGTGGCGAGCCGGGCGCGGCGCAGGCTCTTCGTCCAGGAGCGCCCGTCCCGTTCCAGGCCCAGGACGACGGTGGTGCCGACGGTGACGGGGGCGGACCCCCCGCCGGTGGATCCGGCGCCGGACCCGGTGCCGGACCTGGCCCCGGAACCGGATCCCGGCCCCGATCCCGGCCCCGAGCCCGAGCCGGCCGTGGAGCCGGATCCCGGGCCGGTGGCGCCGCCGCGCAGCAGCGTCATGACCTCGGTCACGGGCCGGTGCGCGACCTCCGCGCCGTCGACGGTCCTGATGATGTCGCCGGGGCCGACACCGGCCGCGTCCGCCGGGCCGCCGGGCTGGACCCGGGTCACCTCGACCAGACCGCCGGCCGTCCGCCGGGCCTCGATCCCCACCCCGGTATAGGCGCCGTCGAGCGCCTGTTCGAACTCCGCGTACCGGCGCTTGTCGTACACCGCGCCCCAGCGGTCACCGCTGCGGCTGACGACCTCCTCGGCCGCCTCCGTGGCGGACTTCCCGTCGGCCATCGCCTCGGCCGCCGCCCTGGCGACCTCCTCGCGGTCGGCCGTGGCGGCGACATTCCTGGCGGGGACGCGGGCAGCCTTCTCCTCGGTGCGCGGCAGCGAGTCCGTCGCGGCGGCCGTGGCGAGGACACTCGCGAACAGCAATGTCAGGGCCGCCCCGCGGCGCAGACCGCGGGATCCATGGTGCGATGCGGAACCCGGCATGGCGCTGAGTCTAGGACAACGCCCGACGGCCCAAGGAAGCTTGTCCCCGCGCCGCCAGGGGCACTTGTCACACCCGGAGGTACTTGCGCAGCGCGAGGAAGGCGGCCACGGCGGGCATCAGCAGACCGATCGCGATCACCAGTGGAAGCTTGGCGAGCACGGCGTCCCAGCCGATGAAATTGACGAGCTGCATCTTCTCGGCGAGCGCCAGACCGTTGTCGATCAGGAAGTAACGGCCCACCATCAGCATCAGACAGGCCACCACACCGCCGATCAGCCCGGCGAACGCCGCCTCCATGATGAACGGCATCTGGATGTAGAAGCTGGAGGCGCCCACCAGCCGCATGATCCCGGTCTCCCGGCGCCTGCTGAACGCCGACACCCGTACGGTGTTGACGATCAGCATCAGGGCGATGACGAGCATCAGCGCCATCACACAGAGCGCCGCCACATTCATGCCGGTCATCAGGTCGAAGAGATTCTGGAGAATGTCCCGCTGGTCCTGGACGGACTCCACACCGTCCCGGCCGGCGAAGGCCGTCGCGACCACCTTGTACTTCTCGGGGTCCTTGAGCTTGACGCGGAAGGACTCCGGCATCTGGTCCGGGGTGATCGAGCCGGCGATCGGGGAGTCGCCGTACTTCTCCTTGTAGTGCTTGTACGCCTCGTCGGCCGTCTCGTAGTGGACCTTCTCGACGAGGTCCATCTTCTTCAGATCGGTCTCGATCTGCTTCTTCTGCTCACCCGTGACCGCGCCCTTGACGCACTTGGGCGCGGTCGCCGCGTCGTTCTTGTTGCAGAGGAAAATGGAGACATTGACCTTGTCGTACCAGTAGTCCTTCATCACGCTGACCTGGTCGCGCATGAGCAGCGCGCCGCCGAACAGGGCGAGCGAGAGGGCTACGGAGACGATGACGGCGAAGGTCATCGTGAGATTGCGGCGGAGACCGACGCCGATCTCCGACAGGACGAACTGGGCGCGCATGGCGTCCTTTCAGCTTTCGATTCAGCTTTCGGTGCTCAGTGCTGCCGGCCGCTCAGTGCTGGTAGCCGTAGACGCCGCGCGCCTGGTCACGTACCAGCCGGCCCTTTTCCAGCTCGATCACGCGCTTGCGCATCTGGTCGACGATGTTCTGGTCGTGGGTCGCCATCACGACGGTGGTGCCGGTGCGGTTGATGCGGTCCAGCAGCTTCATGATGCCGACGGAGGTCTGCGGGTCGAGGTTGCCGGTCGGCTCGTCCGCGATCAGCAGCAGCGGGCGGTTGACGAAAGCGCGTGCGATCGCGACGCGCTGCTGCTCACCACCGGACAGCTCGCCGGGCATCCGGTCCTCCTTGCCGCCGAGACCGACGAGGTCGAGGACCTGGGGGACGGACTTGCGGATCTCGCCGCGGGACTTGCCGATGACCTCCTGGGCGAACGCCACGTTCTCGGCGACGGTCTTGTTCGGCAGCAGCCGGAAGTCCTGGAACACGGTGCCGAGCTGGCGGCGCATCTGCGGCACCTTCCAGTTGGACAGGCGCGCGAGGTCCTTGCCGAGGACATGCACCATGCCGTGGCTGGTGCGCTCCTCACGCAGGAGCAGTCTCAGGAAGGTCGACTTGCCGGAACCGGACGAGCCGACCAGGAAGACGAACTCCCCCTTCTCGATTTCGAGGGAGACATCACGCAGGGCCGGGCGGTTCTGCTTCGGATAGGTCTTGGAGACGTTGTCGAATCGGATCACGGGATGCACCACGCACGGTCGGCCGGAGATACGGGAGTACGGGAGTGGGTGAGGGGAAGTGAGGGAGTAGGTGAGCGAGACCTTACGCGAAGCGGACAGGGCCGCGCAGTCCGCGTCCGGGGTTGGGACAGGACCGGCCCCGACGGTACGTCCGGTCTTGCGGCGCTTTATCACGGATGCACGGCGACCGCCAGCGGTGATGGGCCCACCGGAATGCCGTCGGCCGCGCCGAAAGCGACGGGAACTGGCACAGTGGGGTGGGGAACGGTCGTGTTCCCCGGAGCGTTGAGCGGAGTGACACTGGCTGCGGCTCCGCCGCGCGGTGAGGAGGAATGCGCATGACCTACGACCGACTGGTGTGCGCCAACTGCGCGGGGCCCGTCAGCGAGGGCAGATGCCGCGTCTGCCGTGCCAACAGGGAGCGACTCCAGCAGCAGGGCCCCCTGGGCGGCCTGAGCCCGGTGGCTCTGCTGACGCTGCTCGTCCTGCTGGTGGCGGCGGTGGCGCTGGTCGCCGCCCATCAGCCCGCCTGACACCCGTCCCGCTCTCCCGAGCGCACATCCTCATCCGGGCACACAGAGGGGCCCGGACGCCTTGACCGGCGTCCGGGCCCCTTGTGTCTGTCCTACGGCTGTGCTGTCCGTCCGCGGTCGCCTCAGGCGGCCGTACGGCCACCGCCCACCAGACGCGGCAGCATCCGGAAGCCGACGCCGCCCGCGATCATGGTCGCGGCACCGATCAGCAGGAACGAGGTCTCGGCGGCGCCGGTCTCCGCCAGCTCCTCCTTGGCCGATCCCTGCTGCACCGGCTGCGAGCCGGCACTGTCGGTGTCGGTGTTGTCGACGCACTCGGCACCGTCGAGGTCCACGGTGCAGGTGCCCGCGCCCTCGTCGCCGCCACCGCTGCCACCGCTGACGCCCGCGCCGGGGTCGTCGGTCGGACCCGGGTCGGTGGGCTCGCCGGTCGGCGGCTCCTCGGTCGGAGGCTCCTCAGTGGGAGGCTCCTCGGTGGGCGGCTCCTCCGTCGGGGGCTCCTCGGTCGGAGGCTCCTCCGTCGGCGGCTCCTCAGTGGGAGGCTCCTCGGTCGGCGGCTCCTCGGTGGGCGGCTCCTCCGTCGGCGGCTCCTCGGTCGGAGGCTCCGGGATCTCGGTCGGCGCCCCGGTCTCCTCGTTGATTCCGATGAGGCCGACGTCGGCGGAGGCACTGACTCCGATACCCACGGCCTGAGCGGCGCCCGCGATGGTCAGCGAGGCGCCCGCCGCGATCACCGCGCCGGCGGCCACGCGTGCCACGCGGATCCGCGTCTTCTTGGTCATCTGCTTGCTACCCCCAGTAGCTCATTCGTCATCGGTGCAGCGTCCGGCGCGGCGACGGCGGGGGTCCGCATGTACTCCGCCCCCGGTCTCACGCGCCTCGGAATACGCATGCCGCGCGCCAGCTTTCCGACTTTTCATATACGCGTCAAGGTGGTTGCCCGTGCGATGACCGTTATCGCGTCAGTTGTCCGGCGCGAAGACGCAACTGTGACAAAGAAGGGAACTGCCGCCCGGTGGACGGCAGTTCCCTTGTCGACAAAGCGCGAATTTACTTGTCCTGCTGCTTGCGCCAGCGAATTCCCGCTTCCAGGAACCCGTCGATCTCACCGTCGAGCACACCCTGCGGATTGCCGACCTCGAACTCGGTCCGCAGGTCCTTGACCATCTGGTAGGGGTGCAGCACATACGAACGCATCTGGTTGCCCCAGGAGTTGCCGCCGTCGCCCTTCAGCGCGTCCATCCTGGCCTGCTCCTCCTGGCGGCGGCGTTCGAGCAGCTTCGCCTGGAGGACGTTCATGGCGCTCGCCTTGTTCTGGATCTGGGAGCGCTCGTTCTGGCAGGAGACGACGATGCCGGTCGGCAGGTGCGTGATACGGACCGCGGAGTCGGTGGTGTTGACGCCCTGTCCGCCGGGTCCCGAGGCGCGGTAGACATCCACGCGCAGCTCGGACTCGTCGATCTCGACATGGTCGCTGGACTCCACGACCGGAAGCACCTCGACCCCCGCGAAGGAGGTCTGGCGACGGCCCTGGTTGTCGAACGGCGAGATACGCACGAGCCGGTGCGTGCCCTGCTCCACGGAGAGGGTGCCGTACGCGTACGGCGCCTTGACGACGAAGGTGGTCGACTTGATGCCGGCCTCCTCCGCGTACGAGGTCTCGTAGACCTCGGTGCCGTAGCCGTGCCGCTCGGCCCAGCGCAGATACATGCGCTGGAGCTGCTCGGCGAAGTCGGCGGCGTCGACGCCACCCGCCTCGGCCCGGATGTTGACCAGCGCCTCGCGCTCGTCGTACTCACCGGACAGGAGCGTACGGACCTCCATCTCGTCCAGCGCCTTGCGCACGGACTCCAGCTCGGACTCGGCCTCGGCACGGGTCTCCGGATCGTCCTCGGCCTCGGCCAGCTCGAACAGCACTTCGAGGTCGTCGATCCGCCCCCGGAGCGCCTCCGTCTTGCGGACCTCGGCCTGAAGGTGCGAGAGCTTGCTGGTGATCTTCTGCGCCGCCTCCGGGTCGTCCCAGAGGGACGGGGCCGCGGCCTGCTCCTCCAGCACGGCGATGTCGGCCCTCAACTTGTCGAGGTCCAGGACGGCCTCGATCGACCCCATGGTCGAGGAGAGGGACTTCAGCTCTTCGGATACATCGACGACTGCCACGCCCCCAGCCTAGCTCCTCTTTGTTTTGGGGCTCGGTTCGCCTCCGGGCGCTTGGTGCCACTGTCGACGGTCGACCGTGCTCGGTTCGCTCGTTCCTCACGAACCTCCGCGCGCTCTCCCTTTCGACAGCGGCGCGCCCTTCGGCTCACTCGCCGGCGGCCGACAGCAGCCGGAAACAGGTCCGCACCCCGGGCGGCCGGGGTGACCGGACCCGAGGTGGGGCCCACCCTGGCGGCCTGGGGCGCGGATACGTCCTGGTTCCGCACGGCCGCCGGCGAGTGAGCCGAAGGGGCGCGTCGGTGCCGAGAAGGAGAGCGCGCGGAGGCCGTGAGGTACGAGCGGTCGAGCACGGTCGACTGTCGGCATCGACATGAAGCGCCCCGGAGGCGAACCGAGCCCCAAAAAAAGAAACAGCCCCGAAAAATTACGGCACCGGGGAAGTGGGGTGCTTGGAGTCCTGGGGGGCGGCGTCGTCGCCGCCCGCGCTCGTGGCCAGCCAGCCGCCCACGGCCACCAGCAGGATCACCAGTACCGAGACCACTCCCAGGGTGAGCCGGCGCTTGCGTACCGCCTCCGCCTTGTGGCGGGCCGAGCCCGGCCTGCGCTGGCCCGGGGAGCGGGGCGCGCGGGCCGTGCCCCGGGCGCCGCCCGCCAGTTCGTCCGGGCCGGGGACGCGCATGCTCGTGTGCGTGTCCCGGTTGGAGTCGGGCGCCGCGCCGGGGACGAGCGGGACCGCGCCGCGGCGGCGCGGCTCCTCGGGGGCCGTGGGGCCCGGCTCCTCGTAGGCCGGTTCGGCGGGTTCCGCGTCGGGCTCGTCCACGTCCAGCGGGGGGATGCCCGCGAGCAGCGGCAACTGCTCCCGCAGCCGGGCCGCCAGCTCGGACGCGCGCAGCCGTGAGGCGGGGGCCTTCGCCAGGCACTGCACGAGAAGCTGCCACAGCTCCTCGGGGATGCCGGGCAGCGGGACGACGGTCTCGGTGACATGACGGCGCAGTACGGCCCCGGGGTGGCCCCCGCCGAACGGGGTGAAGCCCGCCAGCAGCTCGTACAGCACGGTCGCCAGGGCGTAGATGTCGACCGCGGCGCGCGGCGGCAGGCCCTCCACGATCTCGGGCGCCAGATAGTCGGGTGTGCCGATGATCCTGGTCGCCTTGGTGCGGCGCGGGGTGTCGATCAGCTTCGCGACCCCGAAGTCGGTCAGCAGCGCGGGGTGCGCGCCGCCGGGGCCGAGCGGGCCCTCCATGTCGAGCAGGATGTTCTCGGGCTTGACGTCGCGGTGGACCACCCCGGCCGCGTGCGCGGCGGCGAGGCCGTCGGCGACATCGGCGATGATCGCGACCGCGGCCTCGGGTGCGAGCCGGCGCTCGCGGTCCAGACGGGTCCGCAGATCGGTGCCGCGGACCAGTTCCATGACCAGCGCCAGATCGTTGCCGTCCACGACCAGGTCGCGGACGCCGACCACCCGGGGATGGTCGAGCCCGAGCAGGGCGGTGCGCTCCTGCACGAAGCGCCCGACCAGTTCCTGGTCGGAGGCGAGGTCCTCGCGCAACAGCTTGATGGCCACGGGGCCTTCGGGCCCTTCCCCGAGCCACACCGTGCCCGCGCTGCCCCGCCCCAGAATCTGATGGGCGGTGTACCGGCTGCCGATATTCCGTGCCAAGACTGCTCCCTCAGCGGCTGGCGTTGCCCAGTCAAAGTACGCGGGTATCGGGGCGTTCCGTACGGGATCCCGGGGTTGTCCCCCCTGGGATCACTGCCCCGAGCCGGAGCCCGGGTCCGAACCGCCCAGCTCCGACAGCCAGTCCGTCACCGTCGAAAACGCGTCACTTATCGCGGTCCAGTAGCTCTTGCCCTCGGCGACCCAGTCCTGAAGAGGTGTCAGCTCCCAGATGAGCCAGCCCGCGACGAAGAGGAGGACGAGGGTGAACAGGCAGCCCTTGAGGCAGCCCAGGCCCGGGATCCGCATCGGGTTCGCGGTGCGCTGCCGCGGCTCGCGCGGCGGACGCGGCTGGCGCGGCGCCGGCTGCTGGGGCGGCGGCTGCGGCGGCGCGTACTGCTGCTGCGGCGGCGGCGCGTACCGCTGGGGCTGGGCCTGGGGCGCGTACTGCTGCTGCGGCGGCGCCTGGCGCTGGGGCCGCTGCTGCTGACGCGCGGGCGGCTGCGGCGGCTGATGCTGCTGCCGGGGCGCCTGCGGGCGCTGCGGACGGCGGCGCAGCGGGTCCTGGTCCGGATCCAGATACTGCACCTGCGTCTGCTCGTTGCGGTCACGCGCGGCCTGGAGCTGGCTCTGCCAGGGGTGCGGGCCCTCCGGCTCCGGGGTCCCGTCGGGACGCGGCGGCACGGGCGGCATGACGGCCGTCGGGTCGGCGGCGCCCCGGGGGTGGCCGGATCCCGGTCCGCCCGGTCCCGCGCCGGTGGAGGGCATGACGCTGGTCGCCGCGTTGGGGTCGTACGAGCCGGCGTTGCTCGGCAGGACCTGGGTCGGGTCGGCCGCCCCGGGCAGCTCGGGCACCGGCGCGGGCGCCGGGTCGGGCGCGAGCAGCGCGCCGACTCCCAGCGCGGCGTCGACCTGGGCGGATGTGGAGTGCACCCCGACCCCGGCGGCGACGGTCCGCAGGGCGCGGGCGAGGTTCTGGGCGCTGGGCCGCTGGTCGGGGTCCTTGCGCAGGCAGCGCTCGATGACCGTCCACAGCGGCTCGGGCACGGTGGTGGGACGGCGGGGCTCCTCGCTGAGATGGCGGTGGAGCACCTCCAGGGCGGTCGCGCCGGCGAACGGCGGACGTCCGGTGACCAGTTCGTACAGCAGGATGCCCGCGCCGTAGATGTCGACGGCGGAGGTCTGGGGGCGCCCCTCGGCGGACTCCGGCGCCACATAGGCGGGGGTGCCGACGAACTCGTGGGTACGGGTCAGCCCCGGGGAGTCGGCGAGACGCGCGATGCCGAAGTCCGTGAGCATCGGGTGCATGCCGCCGCCGTCGTCCTTGAGCAGGACGTTGGCCGGTTTGAGGTCCCGGTGCACGACGCCGTCGGCGTGGCTGGCGGCGAGCGCGTCCGCGATCTGGGCGGTCAGCAGGGCCGCCGCGACCGGGGAGAACGGGCCGTTGTCCCGCAGATAGCGGTGCAGGTCGGGACCGTCGACCAGGTCCATCACGAGCGCGAGGAGATCGCCCTCCACGACGAGGTCGCGGGTGCGCACGATATTGGGGTGGGTGAGCCGGAGCAGGACGGAACGCTCGCGCAGGAAGCGCATCACCACGTCCGCGTCGTTCGCCAGCTCCTCCTTGAGGACCTTGATCGCGACGGTCTCGCCGGGCTGGCCGGCCACGGCCGCCTCGGCACCGGCGGTCTCCCGCTGACGGGCGCGCCAGACGGTGCCCGTGGCACCGCGTCCGAGCGGCTCCTCGAGCAGGTACTTGCTGCCTACCGGCCGCACGTCATGCGCTCCCTGCTGGTCGGGTCATCCATGGCCCCGGGCGCCCCGGGCTTCCGACCCACTTTAGACCGCCCGAACGCGTCACCGAACGGATCATGGAACGGATCACCGGGCGGTCATCTTCCGGTCCCGCGCCGGTCGTGTTCGGAGGGAAGACGCTCACATACGGCGGATGGTTGCCGAACAGCAGGTCGGAGGGCGTCACAGATGATCACCAACTGTCTCGAAGTGATGAACCGGCAGGCACTTTTGCGCCAACAGCCGACTATTCAAGATCACTTGCTGTCGGCCGCCGGGCGTGTTGTCGGCGGCAGGTGCGAGGATGCCCCCAGCACGCGAAGGTGTGGGGTGGGGAGTCGCACCGTCCGTGCCGACCTGTACCGGGCGACGCGTCCGTGCGTGGTGGGGGGATTCACCGAGCGCTCCCCTGCCGGCACCCCGCGCAGAAGGGACCGCTGACGGCGATGCAGATCCGGCTGACCGTCCTCGCGCCGCGCGGCGGCCATGCCGCCGGACGCGCGTGCGACGTGCTCGTCACCGCCCCGGCCGGGACGGCGCTCGCCGCCGTCGCCTCCAACCTCGCCACCGCCGTCTCCGGCCCGGACGCCTCCGGCGCCGTCGTGCTGTACGCGGGCCGCGAGCGGCTCGACGCCCAGCGCTGCGCCCTCGGCGAGCCCCCGCTGATCGACGGCGCGGTGCTCTCGCTCCAGGTCCCCGGTGAGGACGACGCGCCCGCCGACGACGCCCCGGCCCAGCTCCATGTGGTGGCGGGCCCGGACGCGGGCGGGGTGCATCTCCTGCACGGCGGACGGATCAGAATCGGCCGCTCCGCCGACGCCGATGTGCCCCTGGACGACCCGGACGTCTCACGGATCCACTGCGCGGTGACGGTCGGCGACGACGGCCGGGTCTCGGTGGCCGATCTCGGTTCCACGAACGGCACGACGCTGGAGGGCGTCGCCGTCGGCGAGCGCCCGGTGCCGCTCGCTCCCGGCGCGCTGCTGCGGCTCGGCGAGTCCGCGCTCCGGCTGACCTCGGGCGGCCGCCCGGCCGCGCTGTCCACGGCCCCGGACGGCGAGGGCCATCTGCGGATCGTCCGGGCGGGCGGACCGGGCGGACCCGCCCCGGAGAGCGGGCAGGATCCCGCCGGTGCGGACGGCCGGGGAGGGCTCGCGTACGGCTCCGCCGACGGTCCGGGCGGGGTGGCCCCCGCGCGGTCCGGCGGCAGCGGTCCGGCGACGGGCGCGTACGGCACCGGCGGATTCGGCACGGACGGCTCGGGATACGGCCCGGAGGGCGCCTCTCCGGGCCCGCAGTACGGCAACGGCCTGCGCGAGCCCGCCCCCACGCACGGCGGTCCCGCTTCCGGCGCCCGTGACACCCCGGGTGCCGGCCCGGTGCCGGACGAGGACCCCCAGGGGCGTGGCGAAGGTCATACGGTCCGCGGGTACGGCGGCTCGGTGCCCGCCGGGGCCTCCAGCCGGATCCTGGGCCCGCAGTACGGCAATCCGCCGGGCGCCCCGCGGCTGCCCGACCCCCGCAGCGCCGACACGCACTACGGCTTCCGCGGCCGTGCCGAGGACGCCCCGGACGGGACCCACAGCCGGGCGACCGCGCCCGACCAGGCCGGTGGCGCCCCCTGGCGGCGGGAGGGCGAGGCCCGGCCCGGCGTGGGCCCGGCCGACGACGGCCCGCAGTCCCACAGCCGTACGCCGGGATCCCGACGGCAGCCCACGCCCGCCCACGGCACGGAGTCGCCCGACGCGGCCACCCCCCGGCGCGGCGGCATAGGCGCCTGGGCGCGACGGCTCACCGGCACCCGGGACGAGGAACTGCCCGACGCGGCCCAGGGCGGCCCGGGGCGGCCCTCGGCCGGCGCCGGACCCGTCCCGCCCGCCGAGACCAGTCCCGACCCGGCGGCGGTGCTGCTGACCGCGCTGGGCCCGGGGCCCCGGCTGTGGGAGCGCGACAGCCGCCACCCCGACGCGCTCGTCGTCCGGCTGGGCACGGCGGACCGCACGGCGTCCGGCGCCGCGGCAGCGCTGTCCGCCGCCCCGGTCACGGTCGGGCTGCGCGAGGCCGGCTCCCTCGCCCTGGCGGGCCCCCGGGAGCGGCTGACCGGTATGGCCCGCTGGGCCGTGGCCCAGCTCGCCGCGCTGCACTCCCCCGCCGATCTGGAGATCGTGCTGATCGCCACGGACCGCGCCAGGACCGTGGAGGAACGGGTCCAGGACTGGGGCTGGCTCGGCTGGCTCCCCCATGTGCGCCCCGCGCACGGCCAGGACTGCCGGCTGCTGCTCGCCTTCGACCGGGACCAGGCCGCCGCCAGGACCGCGGAGCTGACCCGCAGACTGGACGACGGCCCCCTCGGCCCCGGCTGGGCCTCGGCCGATCCCTGGACCATCACGGAGGCCGCCGCCCGCCACGACGGCCCGTACACCCTGGTGATCGTCGACGGCGACCCCGGTTCCGCCGCGCTGCGCGAGGCGACGGCCCAGCTCGCCGGGGCCGGGGCCGCGGCCGGGGTCCATCTGCTCTGCCTCGCCGAGACCCCGGCGGCCTCCCCGCTCTCGCCGATCGCCGCGACGTACGAGACGGCGTGCGCGGCCTCGCTGCCGTTCCGGGAGTGCGGGGCCGTCGCGCTGCTGAGCGGCGATGTGGCCACCTCGCTGCGGGTGCTCCGTACGGCCGTCGGCCAGCCCGCCGGGCATGGCACGGTCGCGGTGGTGGACGCGGTCTCGCGGGCCTGGGCGGAGCGTTTCGGCCGGGCGCTGGCGCCGCTGCGCGCCACCGCGGGGAGCGGCCGGAGCCGTCCCACGGCCGTGCTGCCCCGGTCGGCCCGGCTGCTCGACGAGTTGGGCCTCGCGCGCGCCACCCCGGCGTCCCTGATGGCCCGTTGGGCGTCCGCGGCGGACCGTACGGGCGACTGCACGGCGGTCCTCGGCGCCGGGCCCCGCGGCCCGCTGAGCGTGGATCTGACGGAGGAGGGCCCGCATCTGCTGATCGAGGGCCCGGCGGGCAGCGGCCGTACGGAGCTGCTGCGCTCGATCGCCGCCTCACTGGCGGCGGCGGGCCGCCCGGACCGGCTGGGGCTGCTGCTGGTCGACGGCGCCGGGGGCGAGCGCGGCGAAGGGCTCTCGGCCTGTACGGAACTGCCGCATGTGACCGAGCACCTCATCGCCTCCGACCCGGTCAGGATGCGGGAGTTCGCCCAGGCGCTGGGCGCCGAGCTGAAGCGCCGGGCCGAGCTGCTGGGGCCCACGCACTTCGCCGACTGGCACGCCGAGCAGGACGCGCGCGAGGTGTCGGAGCGGATGATCGGCCAGCGCGCGCCGAGCGCCGCCGAGCAACGGGCCGTGCGGCGGGGCGAGTCACGCGCCGACCAGCAGGAACAGCAGCCGGACGGCTTCCGCGGCGAGCCGGAGTCCCCCGCGCGCGGCACGCTCAGGCTCCGTGCCTCCTCGGGCCGTCCCGGCCACGGACAGCGGCCCGCGCCGCTGCCCCGGCTCGTCGTGCTCGTCGACGACTTCGACGCGCTGGTGGCGCCCGCGCTCGGCAGCCCGGGGCGGCCGGCGGCCGGTTCGGTCGTACGGGCCCTGGAGGCCGTGGCCAGGGACGGCGAGCGCCTCGGGGTGCATCTCGTGGCGGCCTCGGCGCGCCCGGACCGTACGGTCGACACGGAGCTGGCGCAGGGCGCGCGGCTGCGGGTCGTGCTGGACGCGCCGCCCGTCGCGCCCTCCCCCGACGATCCGGCGCCCGGCCGGGGCCGGCTCGGGCATCCGGACGGCCGGGTCACCCCGTTCCAGGGCGGCAGGGTCACCGGGCGCATTCCGCGCACGGCGACGCTCAGGCCCACGGTGGTGGTCGTGGAGTGGGAGCGGATGGGCGATCCACCGGCCCGCCGGCCGGTCAGGGAGCTGGGCAACGGACCGACGGATCTCGCGCTGCTCGCCAGCGCGCTCGACCGGGCCGCGCGATCGGTCGACGCCGTCCCTGTGGCCCCACTGACCCCGGCCCACCCGTGAAACCCTGAAGATCCCTTTACGTCCGTCGCGGCACGTCACGGGCCTATCACGATCGATGACCCGGCACGGGGAACGGTATTGCGGCGCCCGGTCACGCGGCGTAGGACTGTGCGCACGGGACGAGTGCAGCGCCGCCACGTCACGGCCGCGACGCTGGTTCCGCATGCGTAGATCCGTACGCACCAGGACAGAGACGGGGCAGTAATGGGCACAACTCCTAGGGCACGCAAGGCGCTTCGGACCGGCAGAGGGAGGTGGGGCAGCCGCAGGGCCGCCGTGGCGATCGTCGCCGTCGGTGCCGTGGCCCTCAGCGGCTGCGGCGGCGATTCGGGCGACGACAAGGGCGCGGACGGCGGCGCGAGCAAGGAACCCGCCGCGGCGAGCGTCCAACTGCCCCAGCTCGACGGTGAGAACATCCAGGTCGCGGCTGTCTGGACCGGGCCCGAGCAGGAGAACTTCACCAAGGTTCTGACGGAGTTCGAGAAGCGCACGGGCGCGAAGGTCACCTTCGTCCCCGCGCAGGACCCGATCGTCAACTTCCTCGGTACGAAAATAGCGGGTGGCAGTCCCCCGGACGTGGCGATGCTGCCCCAGGTCGGGGCGATCCAGCAGGCCGTGGAGAAGAAGTGGGCCAAGCCGGTCGGCGCCGAGGCGAAGGCCCAGCTCGCCAAGAACTACAGCAAGGTCTGGCAGGACCTCGGCGCGGTGAGCGGCGAGCAGTACGGCGTCTATTTCAAGGCCGCCAACAAGTCGCTGGTCTGGTACAACAACGCCGCGTTCGAGAACGCGGGCGCGACGGTGCCCAAGACCTGGCCGGAGTTCCTGTCCACCGCCGAGACCATCTCGGCGTCGGGCGTCACCCCGGTCTCGGTCGGCGGCGCCGACGGCTGGACCCTCACCGACTGGTTCGAGAACATCTATCTCTCCCAGGCGGGTCCGGAGAAGTACGACCAGCTCGCGAAGCACGAGATCCCGTGGACCGACGGTTCCGTACGGGACGCGCTGAGCACGCTCGGCCAGCTCTTCGGCAAGCCCGCCCTGATCGCCGGCGGCGCGGACGGAGCGCTCCAGACCGAGTTCCCCGCCTCCGTCACCCAGACCTTCACCGGCGGCGACCAGCCCAAGGCCGCGATGGTCTTCGAGGGTGACTTCGTCGGCGTCAACATCGGCGAGACCGAGGCCAAGATCGGTACGGACGCCAAGGTCTTCCCGTTCCCGGCGGTCGGTCCCGACTCGCCGGTCGTGACGGGCGGCGACGCGGCCGTGGCGCTCAAGGACAGCAAGGGCGCCCAGGCGCTGCTGACCTTCCTGGCCTCCACGGACGCCGCACAGATCTGGGCGGAGGCGGGCGGCTTCGTCTCGCCCAACAAGTCCCTGGACGTGGCCTCGTACCCGAACGACGTCCAGCGCGACATCGCCAAGGCGCTGATCGCCGCGGGCGACGATGTGCGCTTCGACATGTCGGACCAGATGCCGCAGTCGTTCGGCGGTACCCCCGGCAAGGGCGAGTGGAAGGCGCTCCAGGACTTCCTGAAGAACCCGAAGGACGTCGCGGGGGCCCAGCAGAAGCTGGAGTCGGACGCGGCCAAGGCGTACAAGAGCTGACGGGATGACGTCGGCAACGACGGGGGGCACCGCACCAGTGCCCCCCGGCACGCATACGCGCAAGAGCGTGACAGGCACACGTAAGCTCGTCGCGGCCGGCTTTCTGCTGCCCGCGCTGGTGCTGCTGGGCGCGCTCGTGGTCTACCCCATCGGGTTCTCGGTCTACCGCTCCTTCTTCGACAAGTCCGGCGACAGCTTCGCCGGGCTCGACAACTACGTCGAGATCTTCAGCGACGACACCATCCTGACCGCCGTCCAGAACAACGCGATCTGGGTGGTGGCGGCGCCCACCGTCGCCACGGCGCTCGGTCTGATCTTCGCCGTGCTCACCGAACGGGTGCGCTGGGGCACGGCGTTCAAGCTGATCGTCTTCATGCCGATGGCGATCTCGATGCTGGCCGCGGGCATCATCTTCCGGCTGGTGTACGAGCAGGACCCGGACCGCGGGGTCGCCAACGCCGTCTGGGTGGGCGTGCACGACACGTTCAACGAGTCGGCGGGCTTCCCCAAGGCGCATCCCCTGCCGGTCCATCCGCTGAAGGCGGCGGGCGGCGGCGCGTTCCTCACCAAGGAGCCCGTGAGCGCCGGCAGCGCGGTCCAGCTCCCGCTGGTCGGCGTGGCTCCGGCGAAGATGCCCTCCGACGCACGGCCCGCGCGGGCCGCGACGGCGGAGGACGGCCGGGTGACCGGCACCGCCTGGCTGGACTTCACCCGGGGCGGCGGCGGCAAGCCCAATGTCATCGACACCCGCGAAGTCGGCCTCAAGGGCATCAAGGTGGAGGCCGTCAAGGACGGCAAGGTCGTGGCCTCGGCGACGGCCGGCGCCGACGGTACGTTCAGCCTGCCGGCGGCGGCCGACGGGGCCCATCTCAGACTCCCCGAGGCCAACTTCAGGGAGCCCTACAACGGCGTGGACTGGCTCGGCCCCTCCCTGGTCACCCCGGCCATCATCGGCAGCTATCTGTGGATGTGGGCCGGGTTCGCGATGGTGCTGATCGCGGCGGGACTGGCGAGCGTGCCGCGTGAACTCATGGAGGCCGCCCGGGTGGACGGCGCCAACGAGTGGCAGGTCTTCCGCCGGATCACCGTGCCGCTGCTGGCACCGGTCCTCGCGGTCGTCATGGTCACGCTGATGATCAATGTGCTGAAGATCTTCGACCTGGTCTTCATCATCGCGCCGGGCTCGTCCCAGGACGACGCGAACGTCCTGGCGCTCCAGCTCTACCGCTCGTCGTTCGGCACGGACGCGGATCTCGGCGTCGGCAGCGCCATCGCCGTACTGCTGCTCCTGCTGGTGATCCCGGTGATGCTCTTCAATGTGCGGCGGATGCGAAGGGAGACTCGCCGATGACCACGAACGATCAGACGGTCAAGGCGCGGCCGTCCCTCCCCGCCCGGATCGCCGCCCGCGCGGGCGGCGGTGTGATGCGGGTCTTCCTGATCCTCGTCGGCCTCTTCTGGCTGATGCCGACGATAGGACTGCTGCTCTCGTCGCTGCGCGACTCGTCGGACATCGCCGGGAGCGGCTGGTGGAAGGTCTTCACGGCCCCCGCCCAGCTCACCACCGACAACTACGCGCAGCTCCTCGACAACGACACCATCACCAACTCGCTGTTCTCCACGATCCTGATCACCGTCCCCTCGACGGTGCTGGTCGTGGTGATCGGCTCGCTGGCCGGATACGCCTTCGCCTGGATGGACTTCCCCGGCCGCGACTGGTGGTTCCTGCTGGTCGTGGGGCTGCTGGTGGTTCCGGTGCAGGTGGCGCTGGTGCCGGTCTCGAAGCTGTTCGGCGCCATCGGCATCTTCGAGACGACCTTCGGCGTGGTGCTCTTCCATGTCGCGTTCGGTCTGCCCTTCGCGATCTTCCTGCTGCGCAACTTCTTCGCGGAGATCCCGAAGGAGCTGCTGGAGGCGGCCCGGCTCGACGGGGCGGGCGAGATACGGCTGTTCACCCGGGTCGTGATGCCGCTCGGCGGTCCCGCGATCGCCTCGCTCGGCATCTTCCAGTTCCTCTGGGTCTGGAACGACATGCTGGTCGCGCTGATCTTCGCGGACTCGGACAGCCCGCCGATCACGGTCGCGCTCCAGCAGCAGGTACGTCAGTTCGGCAACAACATCGACGTCCTGGCGCCCGGCGCCTTCGTCTCGATGGTGATCCCGCTGGTCGTGTTCTTCGCGTTCCAGCGGCAGTTCGTTACGGGTGTGATGGCGGGAGCCGTCAAGTAGGTCCCGCCGCCCGCCGGGTCCGGCCGGTCAGGTCCCGTACGCCGGCCCCGGCCGCCGGGTCCTGGCCGCCGGGTCCTGGCCGCCGGTCCTGGTCGTCGGCCCTGGTCGTCGGCCCTGGTCGTCGGCCCTGGTCGTCGGCCCTGGCCGTCGCAGGGCGAGGCCGGGAGGCGGAAGCGGCGGCAACTCGGGGAGGGCCGGTCACGGGACGACCGGCCCTCCCCGACTTCCGTTACGGGGCACCGACTCGCGTGGCGGGGCAGCGCCACCCCGCGCGCGTAGGGCGCGGCGGGCAGGCGTCAGCCGTGGCAGGCGTCAGCCGTGGCGGACGGCCGCCACCGCGGAGCCCGCGAGATCGTCCAGATATCCCTGGGGCAGATCGCCGCGTACCACCACCAGCCGCCAGTAGAGCGGTCCGACGATCAGATCGAGAGCCCGGTCCGCGTCCGTCCCCTCGGGGAGTTCGCCCCGTTCGACGGCCTCGCGGACGATCACCGCGGCGATACCCCGCTGTCCGTCCAGCAGCGCCGCCTTGATCGCGTCGGCGATCTCGGGATGGCGGGCCGCTTCCACCAGCAGATCCGGGATGACCTGCGAGGCGACCGGATGGCGCAGGGCACGGGCGGCCACTTCCAGCAGGGCGCGCACATCGCCGTGGAGCGAACCGGTCGCGGGGGCGGGCAGCCCCTGCGCCGCGAAGGCGGAGACCAGATCGAGGACGAGGGCCAGCTTGGACTTCCACCGGCGGTAGACGGCCGTCTTGCCGACCCCGGCCCGGCGAGCGATGCCCTCGATGGACATCCGGGCGAAGCCGACCGCGGCCAGTTCGTCGAGGACGGCGGCGCGGATGGCGTCCGTCACGTCCTCCCGGAGCACGGCGGCTCCCGCGGGGACACGGCGTGAGGTGCGGGGATCCGTCGTCATGGACACGAGCATAACGTCACACCGGCGTGACGACGACACGGTTGCGTTCCGACGTACTCCGTCCTACCGTGAGCGTCACGACGATACGGAACCGTTCCGTCGTAGACCGTCCCGGACACCCTGACGTCCGGGCCGCCCCAGCCCCGCCCCACCGCGGCGCCAGCCCCCGCCGCCCGCCGAAAGCCGGTCTCCGTGAGCCAGCCGATCGCACCGACGACCCCGGTCCCGGCCGAAACCGATCTCGCCGCCCTCGCCCGCCGGCACGGGCTGACCGTGAGCGGCGCCCGGCCGGCACTGCCCGCGTATCTCCGCGACCTCTGGTCACGGCGCCACTTCATCGCCGCCTTCGCCACCGCCCGGCTGACCGCGCAGTACAGCCAGGCCAAGCTCGGCCAGGTCTGGCAGATCATGACCCCGCTGCTCAACGCGGCGGTCTACTATCTCGTCTTCGGCGTCCTGCTCCGCACCAGGGACGGGGTGCCGGACTTCGTCCCGTTCCTGGTCACGGGCGTCTTCATCTGGACCTTCACCTCCAGCTCGATCATGGCGGGCACCCGCGCGATCTCCGGGAACCTCGGTCTCGTGAGGGCCCTGCACTTCCCGCGCGCCGCCCTGCCGATCGGGCTCGCCCTCCAGCAGCTCCAGCAGTTGGTCTTCTCCCTGGGCGCACTGGTGGTGATCCTGCTCTGCTTCGGCCAGTACCCCCGGCCGAGCTGGCTGCTGGTGCTCCCCGCGCTGCTGCTCCAGTCGCTGTTCAACACCGGGGTCTCCCTGGCCGTGGCGCGGCTGGCGGCCAGGACCCCGGACCTCTCCCAGCTCATGCCGTTCGTCCTGCGCACCTGGATGTACGCGTCGGGCGTGATGTGGAGCGTCGACAAGGTGATCCGCGACCACCGGCTGCCCCACGCGGTCGTGCTGCTCCTGGAGTACAACCCGGCCGCCGTCCCCATCGATCTGACGCGGTACGCGCTCATCGACAGCTTCACCGCCGGCCGGCTGCCCCCGCACATCTGGGCCGTGGCCCTCGGCTGGGCACTGCTCGCCGGGGCCGGCGGATTCCTGTTCTTCTGGAAGGCCGAGGAGGAGTACGGACGTGGCTGAACGCATCCCCACCGTCGTCGCCGACGGGGTCCACATCAGCTATACGGTCCATGGCACCCGGGGCGGCCGGGGCAGTGCCCCCTCCGCCCTGAGCCGGATCGTCTCGCGGCGCGCCGCCCCCGGGGCACGCCAGGTGCACGCCGTACGGGGGGTCAGCTTCGCGGCGTACAAGGGCGAGACGATCGGACTGATCGGCTCCAACGGCTCGGGCAAGTCGACGCTGCTCAAGGCGGTCGCGGGACTGCTCCCGCCGACGCGGGGCAGGATCTTCACCAGGGGCCGGCCCTCGCTGCTCGGGGTCGACGCGGCGCTGATCAGCGATCTGACGGGCGAGCGCAATGTCGTCCTCGGCGGGCTGGCGACGGGCATGTCGCGCGAACAGGTCCGGGAACGGTACGACGGCATCGTGGAGTTCTCCGGGATCAACGACAAGGGGGACTTCATCTCGCTGCCGATGCGGACGTACTCCTCCGGCATGGGCGCCCGGCTGCGCTTCTCGATCGCCGCCGCCAGGAGCCATGAGGTCCTGCTGATCGACGAGGCGCTCTCGACCGGTGACGCCACGTTCCAGCGGCGCAGCCGGGAACGCATCGCCGAACTGCGCGCGGAGGCCGGCACGGTCTTCCTCGTCAGCCACAGCGACAGGACCATCACCGAGACCTGCGACCGGGCGCTCTGGCTGGAGTCGGGCACGCTGCGGATGGACGGTCCGGCGGCGGAGGTCGTCGCGGCGTACGAGGCGTTCACGGGCAGGAAGGAATAAGGCCGAAACGGGCTAATGTGCCGGTCGATGACAAACCGTCCGACCGGCCCGGCCGGCACCCCCGAGCCCTCGTCCGCCCGTACGCCCGGCCCTCCCTCCACGGACGAAGCCGTCCGTGGTCCTGCCCGTGGTCCCGTCCGGGGTTCTGTTCGCGCTTCGGTCCTGAAAGCCGTCCGCGTCTCCGTGCGCGCCTCGGTCTCGGTCCGGAAAGCCGTCCGCGCCTCCGTCCGTGTCCCACGGACCGTCCGTCCCGGCCGCCGCGCTCTCCTCACCTGTGCCCTCTGGAGCGTCTGGGCCCTGACACGGCCGGCGATGCTCTGGCTGATCCTCCATGACACGCTCGGCGTGGGCGCGGTCGGCCGTGAGGTGTACGGCGTCTACCGGCACTGGTACGAGCAGCTCAGGCTGGGCTCGTACCCGCTCGACGATGTGACCTGGCAGTACCCGCCGGGCGCCGGGGCGGTCCTGCTCGCCCCCGCGCTGCTGCCGTGGCTGACGTACTTCCAGGCGTTCGTCGCCCTGGCCCTGCTCTCCGACGCGGTCGTCACCCTCGCGCTGACGCGGGCCGGACGCGGCGCCGGATCCTCGCGCGCCGGGGGGTGGCTGTGGGTGTGCGGGCTGCCGCTGCTGCTGCACACCCCGCTCGTGCGGTACGACGTCCAGGCCACCGCCCTCGCCGTACTGGCCCTGCTCGCCGTAGGCCGTCGTCCACGCACCGGCGGGGCGCTCGCCGGGCTCGGTGCCATGGTGAAGGTCTGGCCGGCGCTGACGCTGCTGGGCACCCCCCGTGGCCGTACCACCCGGGCCGCCTGGATCTCCGCCGTGGTCAGCGCCCTCGCGCTGCTGGGATTCCTCGCCCTCCATCTCGCCCGCCCGCTGGACTTTCTGCACCAGCAGGGCGGCAGGGGCATCCAGATCGAGTCGCTCGGCGGGACCGCGCTCTCCCTGGCCCGGCTGGCGGGCTGGTCCGGCCGGGTCGAATACCGTTACGGCGCCTTCGAGTTCACCGGCCCCCATGTGGCACAGGTGTCCCTCGCCGCGCTGCTGCTGACCGCGTCGGCCTTCTGCTGGCTGATCCTGTGGCGGGTACGCGCCGCGCGCTGGACGGCGGCCACCCCCTTCGACGCGGCGCTGACGGCCGTGCTCCTCTTCACCGTCACCAGCCGGGTGATCAGCCCGCAGTACCTGATCTGGCTGCTCGGTCTGGCCGCCGTCTGCCTCACCTCGCGCGTGACCACCCAGCGTCCGGTCGCGCTGCTGCTGCTCCCCGCGACGGCGCTCACCGCCCTCGGCTATCCGGTGCTGTATCTGGACGTCATGGCGGTCACGCCGCTGGGCTGTCTGGTGCCGGCGCTCAGAAACGGACTGCTGCTGGCGGCGGCGCTGCTGGCCTGCCGACGGCTGTGGGCCGGAACACGGAGGGAGGTGCCCGGCCCACCGTGAGCCGGGCACCTCCCGTATGCCGCCGTCCGGGGCGGAGATTCACCCGTACGGGCCACCCCCGAACCGGCCCCCGGCCAAAATATTCACCCGAACGGGATGTCCCCCACACGAGTGCACCGCCGGACGGGTCACCCGTTCGGGTTCGTTCCGCCCGTCAGCGATGCGTACGCAGCAGCGTGCGCATGGTCCGCATCGCGACCGACAGATTCGCCAGATCGAACGCGTCCGAGCTCTGGATCTCCTCCAGCGTCGCCCGCGCACGGGAGAGGATCGCCGCGTTCTTCTCCTCCCACGCGGTGAACCGCTCCTCGGGCGTCGAGTTCCCGTTGCCCACCGTCAGGACGTCCGCGGTCAGCGCGGCATGCGCCGCGTACAGGTCCTCACGGATGGCGGCACGCGCCATGGACTGCCAGCGGTCGGCGCGCGGCAGCTCCACGATCCGGTCCATGAGCTGGGTGATCCGCAGCCGGTCACCGAGGTCGTAGTACACCTCGGCGACGGAGAGCGGGTCCTGTCCCGTACGGTCCGCGATCGCGACGATGTCGAGCGTCGGGAAGGCGGACGAGAACCCGGCCACCCGTACGGCGAGTTCCTCCGGCACCCCCGCGTTGGTCAGCTCCGCCAGAATCCGCTGGTACCACTCCATCTCCGCGCCCCGCAGCATCGTGGGCAGCTGCGCCCAGACCCGCTCGACACCCGCCGCGAAGAAGTCGATGGTGCCGGTGATCTCCAGCGGCTGCGGCCGGTTGCCGAGCAGCCAGCGCGTACCGCGCTCGACCAGCCGGCGTGAGTGCAGCCTGATCCGGGTCTGGACGGCGGCCGGGACCTGGTTGTCCAGATCCTCCACGGCGTCCCAGACCGCGCTGAGACCGAAGATCTCCCGTGCCGCGGCCTGCGCCCGGACGATCTCCTCCAACGATGCCCCGGTCTCCTCGCGCAGCCGGTGCAGGAAGGTCGAACCACCGCTGTTGACGGTGTCGTTGACCAGGACCGTCGTCACGATCTCGCGGCGCAGGGCATGCGTGTCGATCTGCTCGGGGAACCGCTCGCGCAGCGCCGCCGGGAAGTACGCGTGCAGCAGCTTGCGCAGATACGGGTCGTCCGGCAGACCGGTGTGGATCAGCTCGTCCGCCACCGTGATCTTGGTGTACGCGAGCAGCACCGCCAGCTCCGGCTGGGACAGCCCCCTGCCCGCGCCGAGCAGTTCGCGGATCTGCCGGTCGCTCGGCAGGAACTCCAGCGCCCGGTCGAGATGTCCGTCCCGCTCCAGTCTGCGGATGAACCGCTGGTGCGCGTGGAGGAGGGACGGCGACTGGGCGCAGGCGTTGGCGAGGGCCGTGTTCTGCGCGTAGTTGTTGCGCAGCACCAGCGCGCCGACCTCGTCGGTCATCTCGGCGAGCAGCTTGTTGCGCTGCTTGACGGTCATGTCGCCGTCCGCCACCAGGCCGTTGAGCAGGATCTTGATGTTCACCTCGTGGTCGGAGGTGTCCACACCCGCGCTGTTGTCGATCGCGTCGGTGTTGGCCTTGCCGCCCTCGCCGGCCGTACCGCGCCGCGCGAACTCGATCCGGCCGAGCTGGGTCAGCCCCAGATTGCCGCCCTCGCCGACGACCTTGACCCGCAGGTCCTCGCCGTTGACCCGGATCGCGTCATTGGCCTTGTCACCGACATCGGCGTTCGACTCGGTGGAGGCCTTGACGTACGTACCGATTCCGCCGTTCCACAGCAGGTCCACCGGGGCCTGGAGGATCGCCTTCATCAGCTCGGCGGGCGTCAGTTTGGTGACACCGGGCGCGATCCCCAGGGCCTCGCGCACATGCGCGTTGACCGGGATCGACTTGGCGGTACGGGGGTGGATGCCGCCGCCCTGCGACAGCAGCCGCTTGTCGTAGTCGGCCCATGAGGAGCGCGGCAGCTCGAACAGCCTGCGCCGCTCGGCGTACGAGGTGGCGGCGTCCGGGTGCGGATCGATGAAGATGTGCCGGTGGTCGAAGGCCGCGACCAGCCGGATGTGCTCGGAGAGCAGCATGCCGTTGCCGAACACGTCACCGGACATGTCACCGACCCCGACGACCGTGAAGTCCTCGGACTGCGTGTCATGGCCCAGCTCGCGGAACTGCCGCTTCACGGACTCCCAGGCGCCGCGGGCCGTGATGCCCATGCCCTTGTGGTCGTAGCCCGCGCTGCCGCCGGAGGCGAAGGCGTCCCCGAGCCAGAAGTCATAGGCGACCGCGACCTCGTTGGCGATGTCGGAGAAGCTCGCGGTGCCCTTGTCGGCGGCGACGACCAGATAGGTGTCGTCCTCGTCGTGGCGGACCACATCGGCCGGCGGCACGACCTCGCCCGCGACCATGTTGTCCGTGATGTCGAGCAGGGCCGAGATGAAGATCTTGTACGAGGCGATCCCCTCGGCCAGCCAGGCGTCCCGGTCCACGGCCGGGTCGGGGAGCTGCTTGGCGACGAAGCCGCCCTTGGCGCCGACCGGCACGATCACGGTGTTCTTGACCATCTGCGCCTTGACCAGGCCGAGGACCTCCGTACGGAAGTCCTCACGCCGGTCGGACCAGCGCAGACCACCGCGGGCGACCTTGCCGAAGCGCAGATGGACGCCCTCGACCCGGGGTGAGTACACCCAGATCTCGAACGCCGGGCGCGGCGCGGGCAGATCGGGGATCGCCTGCGGGTCGAACTTCATCGACACATAGCTGTGGTGCCCGTCGTCCCCGGTCCCGCGTCCCTTCCGGTCGCCCGCCTCGCTCACCTTCTGGAAGAAGTTGGTGCGCAGGGTGGCCTTGACGAGGGTCAGGAAGGACCGGAGGATCCGGTCCTCGTCCAGGCTCGCGACCTGGTCGAGGGCTCCGTCCAGCTCCTCCAGCATCGCTTCCGTCAGCTCCGTGCCGGCGCGCTGGCGCCCCGGCGACATCCGGGCCTCGAAGAGGGAGACCAGCAGCCGGGTGGTGTGGACATTGCTGCGGAGGGTGTCCTCCATGTAGTCCTGGCTGAAGGTGGAGCCCGACTGGCGCAGATACTTGGCGTAGGCGCGCAGCACCATCGCCTGCCGCCAGTCCAGACCGGCGCTCAGGACGAGGGAGTTGAAGCCGTCGTTCTCCGCCGCGCCGGTCCAGACCGCGGCGAAGGCGTCCTGGAAGCGCTCCCGGGCGTCATCGGCGAGATAGTCGCCGTCCGGGCCGCCCAGCGGCATCCGCAGCCCGAAGTCGTAGATCCACGCCGTGGAACGGTCCGCGCAGCGCAGCTCGTACGGCCGCTCGTCGACGACCTCGACACCGAGCCGCTGGAGCACGGGAAGGACCGCGGAGAGGGAGACCTGCTCGCCGGAGCGGTAGATCTTGAAGCGGCGCTCGCCCGGTCCCGCGCCCACCGGCTCGTACAGGGAGAGCGAGAAGTCCGACTCCGCCTTGTCGAGGGCCTCCAGATGGACCAGGTCGGCGACGGCGGCGCGCGGTGAGTGGTCGGCCTTGTACCCCTCGGGGAAGGCATTGCCGTAGTGACGCAGCAGCCCGGCCGCGCGCTCCTCGCCGCACTCGGCGTTCAGCGCCTCGCCGAAGGCGTCGGACCAGGAGCGGGCGGCCTCGACGAGCCGGGCCTCGATCCGCTCGGTGTCGGCGTCGGTGAGCTTGACCAGCTCGGTGCCCCGGGGGACCCGGACCACGAAGTGGAGCCTGGAGAGGATCGATTCTGTGTTCCAGGCGGTGAAGTCGACGCTGGAGCCGCCCAGCTCCTCCTTGAGGATGTCGACCAGCCGCAGCCGGACACCCGTGGTGTAGCGGTCACGCGGCAGGTAGACGAGGGCCGAGTAGTACCGCCCGTACTCGTCCTGGCGCAGATAGAGCCGCAGCCGCCTGCGCTCCTGGAGGTAGAGCACGCTGGTGACGATCGAGCGGAGCTGGTCGACGGGCGTCTGGAACAGCTCGTCGCGCGGATAGGTCTCCAGGATCTGGAGCAGGTCGCGGCCGTCGTGGCTGTCGGGCGAGAAGCCCGCGCCCTCCAGCACCTCGGCGACCTTGCGCCGGATCACCGGGACCCGCCGTACGGACTCGGTGTACGCGGCCGAGGAGAAGAGCCCGAGGAAACGCCGCTCGCCGACGACATTGCCCTTGTCGTCGAACTTCTTCACCCCGACGTAGTCGAGATAGCCCGACCGGTGCACGGTGGCGCGGCTGTTGGCCTTGGTGAGGACGAGCAGCCGGTGCTCGCGGGCCTTGGCACGGGCGTCGGCGGGCAGCCTGCTGAAGGAGGGGCTGACCGGGTGGTCGTCGTCCTCGCTGTGCTGGGGGTCGGAGCGCAGGACGCCGAGCCCGGTGCCCGCCACGGCGGACAGGGCGTCGGAGTCCGTGAGCTGGTACTCCCGGTACCCCAGGAAGGTGAAGTGGTCGGCGGCGAGCCAGCGCAGCAGCTCACGGGCCTCCTCCACCTCCTGCTCCCGCAGATCGTCGGCGGTCGGCTCCTCGACCAGTTCATCGGCGATGCGCAGCGCGGCGTCGCGCATCTTCTCCCAGTCCTCGACGGTCTCCCGGACGTCGGACAGGACCCGCAGGAGATCGGAGGTCATCTGCTGGAGATCGGCCCGGTCGGTCTCACGGTCGATCTCGACATGGATCCAGGACTCGATGAGCACGTCGTGCGGGCGGTCCGCCCCGGTGCCGCTCCCCTCGGGAAGCACCTCGATCAGCCTGCCGGTGACATCACGGCGTACGACGACCTGCGGGTGGATCACCGCGTGGATGCCCCGGCCCTGCCGGGACAGCTCGTTGGTGACGGAGTCGACCAGGAACGGCATGTCGTCGGTGACGACCTCGACCACGGAGTGGCTGCACGTCCAGCCGTTCTCCTCGACCGTCGGGGTGTGCACCCGTACGCTCGCCGTCCCCTGGGGACGGTGCGCCGCCAGACGGTAGTGGGACAGCGCCGCCCCCAGAACATCGACCGGGTCACGGTCGGCGAGGTCCTCGGGCGCGGTGTGCAGGTAGTAACGCTGGAGATAGGCGCGCAGAGCCCCCCGGGCGCCGAGGCCGACGGCAGGGTCGGCGGCGCCGTCGCCGCCGTCGCCGCCCGGACCGCTCTCGTGGCCCTCGCCGTGAGGCCCGGCCGCCGCCTCGTTCTTCCAGGGGCCGCCCCCCCACCCCCCGGTCCCCCCCGCCGGGCTGTTCTCAGCGGCCTGTGCCGCCTGTTCCAGCAGCTCAGCCTTGGCTTCGTCCAGCTTGGTGTGCATGTCCTCTGGCTCCTGTCGCGCGCCGTTGCGTGACGTAGGTGAAGGAAGCGACGCAACGCCACGACGCGGGGTTTCCGGTCGAGGTCGACGTTATGCCGCGATGAGAGATGTCCGGGGCGTTATCGGCCAATTGTGGCGGCCGGCCCGGACCGAAGTGATCAGCGATCACCCGGGCGCTGTGGCGCTCCGGGCACGGGCGGGGGGCTTCGCTGCCCCCACGGCTTATCGCGCTGATCACCGCCCAAGGCTATCGCTCCTCACCGGGGGCCCGTCATGGGCTGCATGTGTACAAAAGAAGGCCGACAAGTTTGACACTCTGGACAGCGACACGGACCGCCCGGACAGCGGCACGGACCGCGCCGACCGGGACGGGAGACGGCCTGCGGGACGACACTGGTCGACAGATGGACAGATCGACCCACCCTTCCGGGAGCAGTCATGGCAGCCAAGGTTCTGATCGTCACCGGCGACGCCGCCGAGTCCCTCGAAGTCCTCTATCCGTACCAGCGCCTGCGCGAGGAGGGGTATGAGGTCCATATCGCGGCGCCCTCCCGCAAGAAGCTCCGGTTCGTGGTTCATGACGTCGAGCCGGGCTTCGACACCTACACCGAGAAGCCCGGCTACACCTGGCCCGCCGATCTCGCGTTCTCCGAGGTCGATTCCACGCAGTACGCCGCCGTCGTCATCCCCGGGGGCCGCGCTCCCGAGTACCTCAGGGGCGATCCCGAGCTGCGCAAGATCCTCAAGTCCTTCTTCGACGCCGACAAGCCGGTCGCCCAGATCTGTCACGGCCCGCTTCTGACCGCCGCCCTGGGCGAGCTGGCCGGGCGCCGGGTGACCGCCTACCCGGCCCTGGAACTGGATATGCAGGCGGCCGGCGCCACCTTCCAGGACTCCGAGGCGGTCGTGGACGGCAATCTCGTCTCCGCCCGCGCCTGGCCGGACCACTCCGCCTGGATGCGCGCATTCCTCACGATCCTGCGGGCGAAGGCCCCGGTGACGTGATCTGACCGAAGGACCTGGTGACCGGCCGCCGACCAGGAGGGCGGGCCGGGGTCGTCGGATGTACGGGACGGCGGCGCACCGGCCGCGACCCCGTCCTCCGGCCCCGGCCGCCGCTCCGTATCCCCGGCATCCCCGGCACTCCCGGCGCCGCTTCAGCGCGTCACCGGCGCACCGGCGTCAGAGGCTCTGCGCCGTCGCGACCGCCTCCGCCAGCGTGTCCACCACCGGGACGCCCATCGTCTCCAGGCTGGCCCTGCTGTTCGTACCACCGGTGTAGAGCACGGCGCGGGCGCCCACATGCGCCGCTGCCACCGCGTCGTCGACCGCGTCGCCGATCACCACCGTGTGCGCGGGGGATATCGCGCCCACGGAGGCCAGTGCGGTCAGATGGCGCTCCATGTGGAGCGCCTTGCTGCCCCCGGACGGCCCCGTGCGTCCGTCGACCCGGAGGAAGTGGCTCTCGATCCCGTACCCCCGTACGGTCGGCACCAGCTCCTCGTGCCCGTACATGCTCAGCAGCGACTGGCTGCGGCCGGCCCGCCGCCACTGCGCCAGCAGCTCCTCGACGCCCGCCGTCAGCACACAGGCCGCGCGCAGCTCCGTGTAGTACCGGTGGAAGGCCGCGTCCATGACGGCCCACTCGGCGTCGCTCGGCAGTCGGCCCATCAGCCGCTCGTAGAAACGCGGGATCGGCACGCAGTACAGCTCGCGGTAGCGGTCCAGCGTGATGGCTTCCAGACCGATGTCCGCGAAGGCGGCGTTGGTCGCCCCGATGACCGCGTCGATGTCGTCGAGAATCGTGCCGTTCCAGTCCCAGACCAGATGCGTGTTCTGCTTCCCCATGGCAGAAACCGTACCGGCCGGGTCTGACAGCGGCCCTGGCCGAGGCCCCCTCGGGCGGTCAGCCGATGAGGTTCGGGATCTCCTGGACCCCGTACCAGAGCAGTTCGTGGTCCTCCGCGCCGTCCACCGTGAACTGGGCGTCGTCGTCACCGTGGTCCGCCGCCCCCAGCGCCGCCGCGGCGGCCGACACGTCCTCGTCCGCCTCGTCGGAGTCGACGTGCACCGCCGCCGCCTTCGTCAGCGCGATCGCCGAGGCGATACGCACCTCGCCCACCGCCCCGGCGTCCAGTCCGCGGTCGGGGTCGGAGACGGCTTCCCGGTCGGGCACGTCGGCCGCGAGAACCACCCGGCGCCGTCCCACCCCGGGATCGGCGGCGAGCAGCCGCAGGGAGGCCGCCGCGGCCCGGTTCAGGGCCGCGTACTCCAGTTCCTCGATGTCGTCGGAGACGTACCACTCCCGCAGTCCCGGGGTCACGGCGTACGCGATCAGCGGCCCCGGCCCGACTTCGCCCGTCTTGTGCGCCTCTGCGAGACCGGACAGGGTCAGGGGGACATAGACGCGCATGAGGTGGCCGCTTTCATCGTCGGGAGAGCACACAGGATACGTCCGGGAGTCCCTCTTCGGGGTGATGCTCACGGGCTCCCGGGCGTCCACCGAGGACCGCGCACCGCCCGGCCCTCTGGTCCGGCACCGCCCATCGGTCACACGGATAGGTGATTCCACGGTCCCGTGCCCCGACGGCGTACCCGCCTTGCGGGCGTCACCCCACGCCCCGTAAAAGATCCCCCAACAGAAGTTACCGACCGGTATCGGACCGGACGGGCAGAACGGGGGCGATCTGCGTGAAGACGACCGGCACCACCAGGAACACCGACACCACCAGGCGCACAGGCGCGGCCAGGCTCGCAGGCCCCACCGCGCGCACGGACACCGCCGGGCGCACGGACATCACCTCCCGCGTGGCGGACATCACCCCTCGCGTGGCGGGCACCGCTCCCACCGGCGCCGGGGCGGACCGCGCGGCGGCCAGGACCGTCGCCGGAGCGCGGCCCCCCGGACGGCGTGACCAGCGCAGGCCCGGCACCGTCCGTCCACGGCGCAGCAGCCGGCGCATGACCCCGCACGAACTCTTCGCGGAGCGCCTCCTCGCCGTCCTCAGCGGCCGCCGCCCGGTGCACTGGATGCTCGGCCAGACCGTGGGAGAGGCGTACGAGCAGCTCGTCCGGCTCGCTCCCGGCACTCCGCTCCGGGCACGGGGCGTGCTCCCCGTCATCCGTACCTGCCACGGCTTCCAGCCACGGCCGGGCGTGGTCGAGGCCTGCGCCAGCATCGCCGCCGGTGAGCAGGTCCGCGCCATGGCGTTCCGGCTGGAGCGGAGCGCCGATCTGCGCTGGCGCTGCGCCGCCGTGGAACTCGGCGGTGAACGCACCGACGGCCGGCCGGGCGCGTGAGGCGGGGAACAGGAAGGCGGGGGAATCGTGAGGCAGGGAAACCCCGAGGCGGGGAACAGGAAGGCATGGATACGGCATGGGAACGGGCCGGGGCGCACAGCGAGTGCGTGCCCCGGCCCGTTCCCGGCGATCCGGCTGCTGGGCCCTACTTCTTGCGACGACGGCCGCCGTTGCCGCCCTTCTGCGCCTTGCGGCGCTCGGCACGCGTCAGCCCGTCCGTCGTGGACCGGGTCGGTCCGTCCGCGTTCTGGAAGTCGCCCTCGACGATGCCGCCCTCCCCGTCCACCGTGGGAGCGGAGAAGTGCAGCCGGTCCGGCCGCTGCGGCGCGTCGAGCCCCTTCGCGCGGATCTCCGGCCGCGCCGTGCCCGCGGCCACCGTGTCCTGCTTGGACAGCGAAGGACGCTCGGCCGCGTCCTGCACCGGGACCTCCTCGACCTGCTGCTCGACCTGGACCTCCAGATTGAACAGATAGCCGACGGACTCCTCCTTGATGCCCTCCATCATGGCGTTGAACATGTCGAAGCCCTCACGCTGGTACTCGACCAGCGGGTCCTTCTGCGCCATCGCCCGGAGGCCGATGCCCTCCTGGAGGTAGTCCATCTCGTAGAGGTGCTCGCGCCACTTGCGGTCCAGGACGGAGAGCACCACGCGCCGCTCCAGCTCACGCATGATGTCCGAGCCGAGCTGGTTCTCCCGCTCCTCGTACTGCTGGTGGATGTCGTCCTTGATGGACTCCGCGATGAACTCGGCGGTGATCCCGGCACGGTCGCCGGCCGCCTCCTCCAGTTCGTCGATGGTGGCCTTCACCGGGTAGAGCTGCTTGAACGCGCCCCACAGCCGGTCCAGGTCCCACTCCTCGGCGAAGCCCTCGACGGTCTCCGCCTGGATGTAGGCGTCGATCGTGTCGTCCATGAAGTGGCGCACCTGCTCGTGCAGGTCCTCGCCCTCCAGAACACGGCGGCGCTCGCCGTAGATGACCTCACGCTGGCGGTTGAGGACCTCGTCGTACTTCAGGACGTTCTTACGCGTCTCGAAGTTCTGCTGCTCGACCTGCGACTGGGCGGAGGCGATGGCGCGCGTCACCATCTTGTTCTCGATGGGGACGTCGTCCGGCACATTGGCCATGGCCATGACGCGCTCGACCATCTGCGCCTTGAACAGCCGCATCAGGTCGTCGCCGAGCGACAGATAGAACCGGGACTCGCCCGGGTCGCCCTGACGGCCGGACCGGCCGCGGAGCTGGTTGTCGATACGGCGTGACTCGTGCCGCTCGGTCCCGAGGACATAGAGCCCGCCGAGGTCCTTGACCTCCTCGAACTCCGCCTTGACGGCCTGCTCGGCCTTCTCCAGCGCGGCGGGCAGGGCGGCCGCCCACTCCTCGACGTGCTCGACGGGGTCCAGCCCGCGCTGGCGCAGCTCCGCCTCGGCCAGGTCGTCGGGGTTGCCGCCGAGCTTGATGTCCGTGCCACGGCCGGCCATGTTCGTGGCGACGGTGACGGCGCCCTTGCGGCCGGCCTGGGCGACGATCGTCGCCTCCCGGTCGTGCTGCTTGGCGTTGAGCACCTCGTGCTGGACGCCACGCTTGTTGAGCTGCTGCGAGAGGTACTCGGACTTCTCGACCGAGGTGGTGCCGACCAGGATCGGCTGCCCCTTCTCGTGCTTCTCCACGATGTCGTCGACGACCGCGGCGAACTTGGCGACCTCGGTGCGGTAGATCAGGTCGGACTGGTCCATACGGACCATCGGCCGGTTCGTCGGGATCGGCACGACGCCCAGCTTGTAGATCTGGTGGAACTCGGCGGCCTCGGTCATGGCCGTACCGGTCATGCCGGAGAGCTTGCCGTAGAGGCGGAAGAAGTTCTGGAGGGTGATCGTGGCGAGGGTCTGGTTCTCGTCCTTGATGTCCACCCCTTCCTTCGCCTCGATCGCCTGGTGCATGCCCTCGTTGTAGCGGCGGCCGGCGAGGATACGGCCGGTGTGCTCGTCCACGATCATGACTTCGCCGTCGATGACGACGTAGTCCTTGTCGTTCTTGAAGAGTTCCTTCGCCTTGATGGCGTTGTTCAGATAACCCACCAGCGGGGTGTTCACCGACTCGTACAGATTGTCGATGCCCAGCCAGTCCTCGACCTTCGCGACACCCGGCTCATGGATGGCGACGGTGCGCTTCTTCTCGTCGACCTCGTAGTCGCCGGTCTCCTCGATGCCCTTGAGCGGGTTGCCGGCCTCGCCCCTGGTCAGCCGGGTCACGAGCTTGGCGAAGTCGCCGTACCACTTGGTGGCCTGGTCGGCGGGGCCGGAGATGATCAGCGGTGTACGGGCCTCGTCGACCAGGATCGAGTCGACCTCGTCGACGATCGCGTAGTTGTGGCCGCGCTGGACCAGTTCCTCCTGCGACCACGCCATGTTGTCGCGGAGGTAGTCGAAGCCGAACTCGTTGTTGGTGCCGTAGGTGATGTCGCAGGCGTACTGCTCGCGGCGCTGCGCGGGCGTCATGTTCGCCAGGATGCAGCCGACGTCGAGGCCCAGGAACTTGTGGACGCGGCCCATCATCTCGGAGTCACGCTCGGCCAGGTAGTCGTTCACCGTGATCAGATGGACGCCCTTGCCGGACAGCGCGTTCAGATAGGCGGGCAGCGTGCCGACGAGGGTCTTGCCCTCACCGGTCTTCATCTCGGCGACGAAGCCGAGATGCAGCGCCGCGCCGCCCATGAGCTGGACGTCGTAGTGGCGCTGGCCGAGGACGCGCTTCGCCGCCTCGCGGACGGTGGCGAAGGCCTCGGGGAGCAGGTCGTCCAGGCTCTCGCCGTCGGCGTACCGCTCTTTGTACTCGGCGGTGAGCGCCCTCAACTCGGCGTCGGAGAGGTTCACGAAGTCCTCTTCGATGGAGTTGACCTGGTCCGCGATGCGGTGCAGTTTGCGCAGGATCTTGCCTTCGCCTGCACGCATGAGCTTGTTGAAGACGGACACTGAGGTTGGTCTCCTTGCCGGTCGGGCCGGGCACGTGGGTCGGATACGGACACGGGCGCGGGCACGGCAGGCGGGCCCCACCGCAACGGCCATCGTAAGCGAGGACCCGCCTGTGCCGGGAGGGCCGACGTCACGCGGGCCTGCTGTCACCCGCAAGAAGAACGCGCGGACCCCGCCGAAGGTGCCGGTGCGATCCGAAAAGTAGTCGTGACAAGGGGAACGCCCCGGCAGAATCCGGGCATGGAACCCCTCGTTCTCACCACCCGGCGGCTGCGGCTGCGGCCGCCGACACCCGCCGACACCGACGACATTCTCGCGGCCTGCCAGGATCCGGAGATCCAGCGCTGGATACCGGTGCCCTCGCCGTACGAACGGCGGCACGCGGAGGACTTCACCGGGCGGACGGTCCCGGAGGGCTGGCTCCACGACACGGAGTACACCTTCGCCGCGGAGCCGCGCGGCGGCGGTCCGGTGATCGCCGCGCTCAGCCTGCACCACCCCCGCCCCGGCACCTGGGAGGTCGGCTTCTGGACGGCCAGGGAGCACCGGGGCCGCGGCTATGTCACGGAGGCCGTGACCGCGCTGGCCCGCTGGGCCTTCACGACGCTGGCCGCGGAGCGGCTGGAGTGGCGTGCGGAGGTCGGCAACGCCGCCTCGCGGGCCGTCGCGGAGAAGGCCGGCTTCAGGGTGGAGGGCGTCCTGCGCGCGGGGCTGCTCAACAAGGAGACCCTGCGTGACTGCTGGATAGGCGCGCTGCTCCCGTCCGATCTGGGGCTGCCGAGCGTCCACCCGTATCTGCCGGCGCCCGCGGCGGCGGCCCGGACCGGGGGCCTGCCCGCCCCGGCCCCGGACGTACCCGCCCAGACCTGAGCACCGGACCCGGCCGCCGGCCCTCAGTACGGGACGCGGCCGCCGGGCCCGGGGCCGGACAGCACCCGGCCGCCGGATCCGGGTGTCAGTGGCGCCGTCTATCGTGCGGACCATGACGACTGTGCCGCCCGCCGCCGAGCTGTCCGCCGACGACGCCCGCCGTATAGCGCTGCGCGCCCAGGGGTTCCTGGGGGCGCCCGACCGGCGCGGTGGCGTCCGGGGGGTCCTGCGCCATCTCGGCGCCGTCCAGCTCGACACGATCTCGGTGCTGGCGCGGTCGCACGAGCTGATTCCGTACGCGCGGCTGGGCGCCGTCGGCCGCAGGGCGGTCGAGGACGCCTACTGGACGCCCGCGCCCCCCGGCGGGCCCTCGCCGCGCCCGCACGCGTTCGAGTACTGGTCCCACGCGGCCTGCGTCCTGCCCATCGAGGAGTGGCCGCACTTCGCCTTCCGCCGCCGCGCCTACCGCGCCCGCCCGCACTGGTACCACGACCTCGCGGACGGCGCGTACGAGGCGGTGATCAAGCAGTTGCGCGCGGAGGGCCCGCTGACCGCCACGGAGCTGGGCGGCGCCAAGAACGGCGGGCCGTGGTGGGACTGGTCCGAGGCGAAGGTCGCCGTCGAGCGCGCGCTGATGTACGGCGAGGTCGTGTGCACCGGCCGGCGGAGCTGGAAGCGGGTGTACGACCTCGCGGAGCGCGCCGTTCCCGACACGCTCCTCCATGACGATCTGGACGACCGGGAGTGCCTGCGCCGGCTCGTCGGGCTCGCGGGCCGGTCGCTCGGTGTCGGCACGCGCGCCGACATCGCCGACTACCACCGTCTCAAGGGCGAGCAGTTCGACGCCGTGGTCGCGGACTCGGGGCTGGTGCCGGTGACGGTGGAGGGGTGGGGGAAGCCCGCCTGGGCCGATCCCGAGGCGCTGGCGAGCGCTCCCCGGGGACGGCACCGTACGACCCTGCTGTCACCGTTCGACTCGCTGATCTGGGAGCGGGCCCGCACAGAGCGGATCTTCGGCTTCAGCCACCGGCTGGAGGCCTATGTCCCCAAGCCCAAGCGGGTGTACGGCTATTTCGCGATGCCGCTGCTGGCCGGTGGCCGACTGCTGGGCCGGGTCGACCCGGCGCGCGAGGGGAAGACGCTGGTGGCCAAGCAGGTGTCCCTGGAGGGCCGCAAGGCCGTGCTTCCCATGGCCCAGGCGCTGCGGGAAGCGGCGGAGTGGGTCGGCTGCTCGGACGTGCGGGTGGAGCGCGTCGACGCGCCGGAGCTGCGCGGCCCGCTGGCCGACGCGCTCACCGCTCTCTGATTGCCCGGCGGCCACCGCGCGACCGCTCGGCGACCACTCAGCGGATCTCGAGAATCTTCTCCCGCATCGCGTAGACCACCGCCTCCATCCTGGAGTGCAGTTGCAGCTTCTCCAGGATATTGCGGACATGGTTCTTCACGGTGTTCTCGGAGATGAACAACTCCTTGGCGATATCACGGTTGTTCATTCCCGTGGCCACCAGTTTGAGGACTTCCAGTTCACGTTCGGTCAGCCGCGGCGCGGGGACGAGTCTGCGCTCGTCGGTGCGCTGAATCATCGATTTGAACTCGGTCAGCAGCTTGGACGCCATGGACGGACTGATCTGTGACTGTCCGTCGGCCACGGCGCGGATGGCGGTGGCCACCTCGTCTGTGGAGATCTCCTTCAGGAGATAGCCCGTGGCGCCCGCCTTGATCGCGTCGTAGAGGTCGGCCTCCTCGTCGCTGATCGTCAGCATGATGATCTTGGCACTGGGGGCCACCTCCTTGATGGAGGTGCAGGCCTCGATACCGCCGCGCTTGGGCATCCGTACATCCATCAGCACGATGTCCGGCAGCAGATCCGCGGCCTTGTCCACGGCCTCGGCGCCGTCACCGGCCTCACCGATGACCTGGATGTCCTCCTCCTGGGCGAGGACGATCTCCAGTCCACGGCGGAAGAGGGCGTGGTCGTCCACGACGAGGACCCGGATCGGCTCCTTGCCCGAGCCGCCCTGTTCCGTGTCGGCGTCGGACCGGGCGCCGCCGACCGTGTCATCGGCATCGTCCGCGCTGTGCACCGGTCCGAAGCTGTCCGCCATCGTTCCTCCCCCTGAAGGCCGTGGCCCGAGTTCATGAGAGCCGGCCAACCGCAGTTCGCAGACCACTTGTTGGCTTGCGACGTCATGATTTCATGCCTGGATGACAGAGCGGTGATCCTTCGGTCCGCACGCCGGTGCCCCTGAGGCGCGGGGGGCGCTCAGGGGCACCGGCGGAGCACGGAGGCCGACCGGACTCCCGGTCGGCCTCCGGCCCTTGTGCCGGCCGCGTGCGAGCGATGACTCAGCCGCCGAGGGCGCCGCCCGCGCCGCCGACCTCCGAGCCGGCGAACGGGTCCGTCCTGAGGTGGATCACACCGTAGTCGTAGGCATGGCGCCGGTAGACGACGCTGGGTTCCTTGGTGTCGGAATCGACGAAGAGATAGAAGTCGTGCCCGACCAGCTCCATCTCGTAGAGCGCCTGGTCGAGGGTCATCGGTGCCGCCGCGTGGTTCTTCTCCCGGACGACCAGAGGCCCTTCACCCTGTACCTCCAGCGTGCCGATCCTGGTGGTGGGGACGGCCGCCTCGGCGGCCTCCTCCTCCGCGGCGGTCTGGCCGTTCGCGTTCAACTGAGCCACGTCAGGAACGACTTCCACGACCTCGGCGGCCGAAAGCCGCCCGTTGCCACGCCGGTTGTGCCGCTTCTCGTGCTGCTTGCGCAGCCGCGCCTCCAGCTTGCCGGTGGCCAGATCGAGCGCCGCGTACGGATCGGCGGCAGCCGCCTCCGCACGGATCACGGGGCCGCGGGAGTGGAGTGTGATCTCCACCCGGTCGCACCGGTCGGCCTGCCGCGGATTGTGCTCCTTGGACACCTCGACGTCGAGGCTGATCACCTTGCCGTCGAGCTTCTGGATCTTCTCCAGCTTGAGCTTCTCGGCCACGTGCTTGCGGAACCGCTCGGGCACCTCGGTCTTGCGGCCCTTGACGACGATGTCCACGCAGAACTCCGTTCCCGGATCACTCCGCCTCGTTGCGGAGTTACTCCCTGTTGCACCAGACCCCGGTAGTCACCGGAGCCTCGGACTTGGCGACTTTCACCTCCTCCTCCCCCGTCGACGTGATCCCCATCCCCCCAATTCTCGAGGTTCTGAAAACGCCGAGCAGACCAGTGCATTCAGTGCGTCACGGCTTGCGCCATTCCTCATAACCGAACATAGCCCTCCCGGACGGGTGTCGGCACCCGCTACCGGCATGTACCTCTGTTCAGGTGTTTTTCTTCCCCCATTGCCAGCAACGATGCAAGATCCCGATCAGTTCCGGTTTATTTCGAAGGACAGGGGCGGAGCCGCCACAACAGCCGCGCTCACCTGCGCATACAGGGAAATGCCGGGTCCCGTCGCGGCACGCAGTGCCCGCGCCGCCTCGACCAGCGAGGAACCGGTGGTCATGAGATCATCCACCAGCACCACCCGGCCGCCCGCCAGCAGCCGCGCGCCCCCGCCGGCCACCTCCAGCGCCCCCGCGAGATTGACCCGTCTGCTCCGCGCGTCGAGACCCGCCTGGTCCGCCACCGCGCGCCGCTGGCGCAGCACCGGCAGCACCCGGCACGGCCGGCCCGCACGTCTCAGCTCCCCGGCGGCGGCCAGCGCCATCCTGCGGGTCGCGTCATGTCCGCGCGCCCCGACCGCGCGCCGCGCGGAGGGCACCGGCACGAGCAGCAGCGGTCCCACCCCCGTACCGGACGGCGCGGCGGCCCGCACGGCCGCGGCCAGGGCCCGGCCCAGCGGTGCGGCGAGTCCGAGCGCGCCACGCTCCTTGTGCGCCAGCAGAACGGCCCGTACGGCGTCCTCGTACGGCGCCGCCGCGTGCACCACCGGCAGCCCCAGGGGCTCGGGAACCGGCCGCACCCGGCACGGCCACGTGCCGTAGAGGGCCCGCCCGCAGTCCTCGCACAACAGCGTCCTGGGGCTGCCGCATCCACCACAGACGACCGGCAGCACCAGGCCGGTGATCTCGCGCCACCACCCCCGCATGGGACCCACTGTGTCAATGACGGAGGTCCCCCGGCCACCCCTGTGGATGACTGGTTCCGGTAAAGCCCGGCGCCGGGGCGCACCCGCCCCGGCCGAGGCACCCCGTGCCCGCGCGTACCCGCCGGCGTGGCGGTACGCACGGGCCCGCACGAACCCGCGTCCCGTCGGCCCAGAACTCGGGGCTCGGGGCTCGGGGCTCGGGACTCCTGACTCGGGAGCGGACGTCCCCGGGAACGTCCCAGGGCCCAGGGGCGGGATCAGCCGGGATAGACCGGTGACGAGCCGTCCTCGACCATCGTCTGCCAGTTCGCCCCCATGGGCAGCCCCACGATCCCGGCGTCCTGGGTGTCGGCCACCAGCGGCTGCCGGTCGTCGTCGGCCGCCGCGATCGCCGTCACCGGGGACAGCCCCGGCAGCACGCCCGCCGCCGAGGTCGACCCGTCGGTCTGGATGTAGCGCACCTGCTCCACACCGCCGGACTCCTTGCCGACCACGACCAGCCGGCTGGGTCCTGCCCAGGACACCGCCGTCACCGACTCCATCTGCGGGGCCGCGGGCTGGAGACCGCCCACGGACACCTCCGGCCCGGCCCCGGAGCCATGCCGCTCCACCCGCCCGATCTGCAGCGTGATCCGCCCGTCCTTGGCCAGCAGCAGGGCGATCCGCACACCGTCCGCCGACACCCGCAGCGCCTCGATGCGCGCGCCCTCCAGCCCGTCGACCACGACCGGCCGCGGCGGGCCCGTGCCCTCCGGGAACCGCAGCAGACGCGGCTGCCCGGGGTCCCGGTCGGCGATCCACAGATCCCCGTGTCCGTCCCAACTCGGCGCGGACAACCGGTCCTGCGGGCGTGGGCCCTTGCTCTCCACCAGCGGATCGCCCAGCTCGCCGTCGGAGAGTACGGAGGCCACATGGAGCGACTTGGCGTCCTCCGAGACGCCCGCCGCGTGCTTCTCGTCCCGTGCCACCGCGACCGAGCCGAGCTTCGACCGGCCGTCGCCGAACGGCCCGACGACACGCACCGGTTCGACGCTCTCGTCACTGCCCATATGGAGCGTCGACAACCGCCCGCCACTGTCGACGAAGTACGGGTTGTCGGGGCGTCCCGTGGTCCGGTCGGGCGCGAACTCCTCGGCCTGGTCCCCGCTGAGCACACAGAGCGAGGATCCGTCCGCCAGCAACTCGACCTGGCTGACCGGGGTGGAGGTCAGGTCCCGCAGCGTGAAGATCAACTGCGCCGCCATCTTGCGGCACTGCGTACTCCCCGCCTTGGACGCCTTCTCGTTCAGCGGCACCTTCAACGCGTTCCGGTCGTCGAACTCCAGCGATCTGGTGCCCTTCTGAAGGGCCGTACCGGCGGGGAAGGGCGAATCGACGACCGGCTTCAACCAGTCGGTCGGCCCGTCGAGCAGGACCTTCACCGCCTGTGTGACCGGATCCATCCGCGTCGTGGGGTCTATTCGCTGACGGATGTAGACCGGGTCCGCGACCAGCCAGTTCTCCCCCGACGCGAAGTAGTACTTGTTCATGGAGCGGTAGTTGCGCTGGAAGTCCGACTCGCCGAGCACCAGCCCCGGCGGAAGGCTGTCGATACGCCACTCCTTGGTCTCCGCCCCGATCTTCTCCTGCACCAGGTGGATCGCTCCGTTGTACGGCGTCGGCTCGACCGGCTGATAGGCGTGCGCCTCGTCCACATCCGCGATCCGGTCCCCGTACAGCGGATAGGTGCGCCCGGGGTCACCGGTGACGGACGGCGGCTCCTTGACCGGGGTGGGATCCGGCGCGGCCCGCAGGACCGTCGTGCTCTCCCCCGGCTTCCAGTCCCTGGACGCCTCTTTGGTCAGATACTTCCTGGCCATCGCGAAGTCGGGGTCGTCGCTGGTCATGGCCTCCAGGAAGCCGTCGACGATCTCGTCCGGCCCCGCCTTCTCGCGGGGCGGCACGGCGTACACCCGCACCTGTGACTCACCGGGCGGCGAGGCCTTCACCGGCTCCACGTCGCCGCTGTCCGGGATCGACGCGCAGCCGGCCAGCAGCGCGGCGACGGCCACCAGCAGGGCCGGGGCGCTCACCGCCCGTCCCGGACCGTGGCGACGGCGGTCAGCGCCCACGAATCGTGTCCTCCCGCTCCGTAACCTGCTCTGTGGACTCCTCGGATTCCCCCGCGGGGCGCGCCACCACGCGCGCGCCGCTGCCCGGCATCGCCGCCGGGTCCACCGCCGCGGCGGGGCGGGGCGGCGGCACGCCCGGCGCCCCGGGCAGCGCGGACCGGTCCACGCGCTGCTGGACGGGCATGCCGGCCAGCCGGTGCGCGCTCTCCCTGCGGTCATCGGCTTCCGCACGCTCGCGGTTGCGCCGGGAGTCCTCGGGCTCCAGCGGTATGGGCGAGCCGCGCAGCGCCTCGTCCGCCGTACGGGGCAGCGTCAGACGGAACTGCGAGCCGCCTCCGGGTTCGCCCCACGCCTGGAGCCAGCCGCCGTGCAGCCGTGCGTCCTCGACGGCGATCGACAGCCCGAGGCCGGTACCCCCGGTGGTACGGGCGCGCGCCGGATCGGCCCGCCAGAAGCGGTTGAACACCCGGGTCGCCTCACCGGGCTTCAGTCCCACCCCGTAGTCACGCACCGCGACCGCGACCGCTCCGCCCGCGACCCCCATCCGTACGACCACATCCCGCCCCTCGCCGTGCTCGACGGCGTTGACGACCAGATTGCGCAGCACCCGCTCCACCCGGCGGGCGTCGGCCTCGGCGACCACGGGCTGCTCGTCCCCGAGCACCCGGATCCTGCTGCCCTTCGCCTCCGCCAGCGGTTCGGCGCCGCCGATCACCCGCCGTACGACCACCCTCAGATCTATCGGCTCGGCCTCCAGCGCCGCCGCGCCCGCGTCGAAACGGCTGATCTCCAGCAGGTCCGACAGGAGCGACTCGAAGCGGTCGAGCTGGTCGCCGAGCAGCTCGGCCGAGCGCGCGGTCACGGGGTCGAAGTCGCTCCGCGCCTCATGGATGACATCGGCGGCCATCCGCACGGTCGTCAGGGGGGTACGCAGCTCGTGCGAGACGTCGGAGACGAACCGCCGCTGCATCCTGGAGAGCTCCTCCAGTTGCTGGATCTTGAGCTGGAGGTTCTGCGCCATCTTGTTGAAGGCCTCACCGAGCCGCGCGATGTCGTCCTCGCCCGTGACCTTCATCCGCTCCTGAAGACGGCCCGTGGACAGCCGCTCCGCGATCCCCGCGGCCATCCGCACGGGCGTGACGACCTGGCGCACCACCAGCCAGGCGATGGCGCCCAGCAGTACGACGACGAAGAGCCCCGCCGTGGCGAGCGTGCCCTTGACCAGGTTGAGCGACTGCTCCTCCTGGGTCAGCGGGAAGATGTAGTACAGCTCGTACGCGTTGCCGTCGACATCGTTCAGCCGCTTGCCGACGATCAGCCCCGGCTCCGGCTCCCGGTCCTCGGTCGCACCGGTGTATCTGATCTGGGCGTATGTCTCGAACGGTCCGGTCCCGCGCGCCACGGCGGACCGCAGATCGGCGGGGACACTGGCGAAATCCACCCCGCCCGAGACCCGCGGCGCCCGGTTGGTGGAGGCCACGTCCTGCGCGTCGGGACTCAGCGCCACCACATTGAAGGCCCCCGGCCCTCCACTGGCGAGCTGTTCGACGAGGTCGGAGCGCCAGTTGACGGAGGTCCGCCCCGCCCTGCCGCTCGTCCCGTCGCCGTCCCGGCCGCCGGGCGCTGCCGGGGCGTCGGCCTTCTCCTTCGCCACGGTGAAGCCACCGGCCGCCTGGCTCTGGGCCGCCTTCTCCTTGGCTTCGAGCAGACCGTTGCGCACCTGGCCGATGACCACGAATCCGAGCAGCAGCACCACCCCGAGCGACATCAGCAGCGTGGCCGCGACGACCCTGAGCTGGATATTGCGCCGGTACAGCCGTACGGCGGGCAGCAGCGGCCGCCTCACCCAGCGCACCAGAAGCCGCAGCACCGGTCCGCCGGGCGAGCCGTCCTGAAGCAGCCGACCACTCTGGAAGAGCCGGCCGAACCGGGAGAACAGCCGCCCCAGGGCGGCCGCCCGCCCCGCACGGACTCCCGGCTCCCCGGGCTTCGGAGCAGCGCCGCCGCCGGACATGTCAGCTCGGTCCTGCCTTGTAACCGACACCACGGACGGTCACCACGATCTCCGGACGCTCCGGGTCCTTCTCGACCTTGGAGCGCAGCCGCTGGACATGCACATTGACCAGCCGGGTGTCCGCCGCGTGCCGGTAGCCCCACACCTGCTCCAGGAGCACCTCACGCGTGAACACCTGCCACGGCTTCCGTGCCAGCGCGACCAGCAGATCGAACTCGAGCGGGGTCAGCGCGATCGACTGCCCCTCCCGCTTCACCGAGTGACCCGCCACATCGATGACGAGATCGCCTATCGCCAGCTGCTCCGGCGCCGGCTCCTCGGACCTGCGCAGGCGCGCCCTGATACGCGCCACCAGTTCCTTGGGCTTGAACGGCTTGACGATGTAGTCGTCCGCCCCCGACTCCAGCCCCACCACCACATCGACCGTGTCGCTCTTGGCCGTCAGCATGACGATCGGAACCCCGGACTCGGCCCTGATGAGCCGGCACACCTCAATACCGTCCCGGCCGGGCAGCATCAGATCCAGCAGCACCAGATCCGGCTTGGTCTCCCGGAAAGCGGCGAGGGCCTTGTCACCGTCCGCTACGAACGACGGCTCGAACCCCTCACCACGCAGCACAATCCCGAGCATCTCGGCCAGTGCGGTGTCGTCATCGACGACAAGGACGCGTCCCTTCATATCGACATCATCCCATTAGCTCATCGTTACCTTGGCGTGACCTGACACACAGCTCCGCGATTCCCGCCCCGGTCACCGGGGACAGCGCGCCTTTTTCGGTGACGAGCGCCGTCACCAGTTCCGGGGGCGTGATGTCGAAGGCAGGGTTGTACGCCTGCGTTCCCAGCGGCGCCACCGGCATCCCGCTCCCCGCCTCCGCTCCCGCCGCCGCTGTCTGCGGCGCCGTGACCTCTGTCACTTCCTGTCCTGGCCGCTGCTCCACCTCGATCGACGCCCCGTCCGGGGTGTCCAGGTCGATCGTCGTGGTCGGAGCGACCACGACGAATGGCACATGGTGGTACTTGGCCAGCACGGCGAGCGGATAACTCCCCACCTTGTTCGCCACCGAGCCGTCCGCGGCGATCCGGTCCGCCCCGATCAGAACGGCGTCCACCTCTCCCGCCGCGAACAGCGAACCAGCCGCGTTGTCCGTGAGCAATGTGTACGCCATCCCGTTGCGAGCCGCCTCATACGCCGTCAGCCGGGCCCCCTGAAGGAGCGGACGCGTCTCGTCCACCCACAGACGCCGCAGCCGCCCGGCCCGGTGGGCCGACAGTGCCACGGCGAACGCGGTGCCTTCCCCGCCCGAGACGAGCGCCCCGGTATTGCAGTGGGTCAGGATCCGGTGGCCGCCACCCGGCAGCAGTTCATCGAGGAGCGTAAGCCCAAACTCCGCCATCTGCGCGCTGGCCTCGGCATCCTCCTGGTGCAGCCGCCTGGCCTCGGCGAGCGCGGCCGCCGCCGCGCGGTCGAGACCGGACCCGCTCGCGGCCGCCGCGCGGTACGCGTCACGCGCCCGCCGTACCCCGTACCCGAGGTTCACCGCGGTGGGCCGCGCGTGCGCGAGCTGCGCCGCCGCGTCCTCCACGTCGTACCCCCGCAGCGCGGCCAGCGCCACACCGTAGGCGCCCGCGACCCCCAGCAACGGTGCCCCGCGCACCGCCAGCGTCTGGATCGCCCGTACCAGCGCGGGCACATCCGTACAGACCAGCTCGGCCTCCTCGACCGGAAGTCTCGTCTGGTCGAGAAGCACCAGCACGGGCCCTTCCGGCGGCTCGTCCCAGCGGATGGAGGGGAGCATGGACGGCTCCGCGCCGGCCCGGATCTGTGCGTACTGATCAACCATCCGCTCAGTCTGCCCGCTACGGCACGGACAATGAAGGCAAGCACGGACGCAAGAAGGAGATACGGCCCCCGGCCCGCCCAGGGGCGACGCGTGGCACGATGGCTGCCAGCCCGCCACCCCGCTCCGCGGACAGGCGCCGTTGAAACGCCGACTCGCCGAGCCGGTCCCGCAACCAATCCACGAGGTGGACGACCGTGAACGACACTCCGGGCTGGGCCTCGCCCGGATCCGCCCCGTCCGACGGCCAGGACCCCGCCGTGCCCAGGCCGGCCGAGCCCGCCGACGACAGCGGCCCCGCCCCCAAGTGGTCGGCCGACCAGCCTCCGGCCGGCCAGTGGTCCCCGCCGAGCGCCCCCGGCACCGGACCCTCGCCGCAGCGGCCCGCGCCGGGCTGGGGCGGCCCCGCCCAGGGCGGCGGCCCCGCTCACGGCGGCCCGGGGCCCGGTTACGGGTGGGGCCGGCCGCCCGCCGCCAAGCCGGGAGTGATCCCGCTGCGCCCGCTCGGCGTCGGCGAGATCCTGGACGGCGCCGTCTCCACGCTGCGCGCCCACTGGCGGACCGTGCTGGGCGTCACCCTCGCCGTCGCCGTGGTCTCCCAGATCACCGAGATCCTCATCCAGCGCTACCTCCTTCCCGAGCCGGTCGCCCTCGACCCCGACCCGAGCCCCTCGGAAGCCCTCCGTCAGGCCGCCGACTCGGCGCAGCAGGGCCTCATCTCGCTCGTCCCGTCGCTGGTCATCACCGTGATCGGCACCCTCTTCACGACCTCGATACTCACCGTGGTGATCAGCCGCTCCGTGCTGGGGCGGCCCGTCACGCTCGCCGAGGCCTGGCGCGAGGCACGGCCCCGGCTCCCCCAACTCCTGGGCCTGACCGTGCTGCTGCTCCTCATGAGCACCGCCATCATGACGATCAGCATCCTTCCCGGCCTGCTGCTGGGCTCGGCCGCGGGAGTCGCGCTCTCCGTGCTCGGCGTATTCGCGGGCCTCGCCGTCGTCGTCTGGCTGATGGTCCGCTTCAACCTCGCCTCGCCCGCACTCGTGCTGGAACGCCAGGGTGTCCTGCCGTCCTTGCGCCGCTCCGCCAAGCTGGTGGGAGGTTCCTGGTGGCGTATCTTCGGCATCCTTCTGCTCACCCTGGTACTGACCGTCCTCGTCACGCTGGTCATCTCGGTGCCCTTCGGCATCCTCGCCGCCGCGGTGGACGGTGAGGGACTCGAAGGTCTGGTCTCCGGCACCGGTACGGATCTTGGCTGGCCCTTCCTGATCATCACCGGCATCGGCACGGTGGTCGCCACCACGATCACCTATCCGATCTCCGCCGGCGTGACCGTCCTCCTCTACGTGGACCAGCGCATCCGGCGCGAGGCCCTCGACCTCGAACTGGCACGGGCCGCGGGCGTACCGGCCTACGGCCCCGAACAGCCGGGCCCCGGCACTTCCGGAAGCTGATGCGGTGTCCATCACCGGGGGAGCGACGTCCGCGCGCGTCCTGATACGCCTGAGCGACGACATACCGGTGGACACCCCTCGCACCCCCGCCCGTGAAGCGGCGGAACGCGAACTGTCCAAGCCGATGTACCACGAGAACGACCCGAACCTCCTCCAGCGCGCACTCGACCGCTTCTGGCAGTGGATCGGCGAATTCCTCGACGCGGCTTCCGGGGTCGCTCCCGGCGGTCCGCTCGGCCTGGCCGTCATCGTCCTGGTCGTGGTGGCCCTCCTGGCCGCTCTGTGGTGGCGGCTCGGCACGCCCCGCCGCACACCCGGCTCGGCCGGTTCGCTCTTCGAGGAAGTCCCCCATAGCGCCGCGGAACACCGAGCCACCGCCGAAGCCCACGCCGCCGCCGAACGCTGGAACGAGGCCGTCCAGGAACGGATGCGCGCCATCGTCCGCTCCCTGGAGGAACGCGCGCTGCTCGACCCGCGCCCCAGCCGCACCGCCGACGAAGCCGCCTCCGAGGCCGGGCGCCCGCTCCCCGCCCACGCCGCCCGACTCCGCGCCGCCGCAGGAGAGTTCGACGACGTCACATACGGAGGCCGCACCGCCGACCGGCGGACATATCTGCGTCTGCGCGAACTCGATCTCGATCTGGAACGAACGAAGCCGCAGTTGAGCACCGCATCCGGAGGAACGGCCGAGTGACCTCCACGACCGGCTCCACATCGCTCGCCCTCACCACCGGCCAGGTCTGGACCCGGGCCCGCGGGCTGCTCCTCGCGCTCGCCATCCTCGTGACGGCAGCGATCGTGATGGCCGCCCTCACCTCGGGCGGCCACCACGGCCGCCTCGACCCCCGCTCCGCGGACCAGTACGGCAGCCGCGCCGCCGCCGAGCTGCTCAGAGGCAGCGGGGTCTCCGTCGAAGTCGTCACCACCCTGGACGAGGCCACAGCCGCAACCGGCCCCGACACCACTCTCCTTGTCACCCAGCCCGATCTGCTGACAGTCCACCAGCAGCGGCTCCTGCGCGACGCGACCGCACTCTCGGGAGGCCGAACCGTCCATCTCGGTGCCGGCCCGCCCTCGGTCGGCGTACTCGCCCCCGGAATCCGGACCAGCACGCCCGCACCTGTCACGGCACGAGCCCCGCGCTGTCCGCTGCCCATCGCCGACCGCGCCGGCGCCGTCGACCTCGGCGGCGAGCGGTACGTCACCGACTCGCCCGGCGCCGAAGGCTGCTACCCGAGCGACGGCGCACCGACCCTGCTCAGGATCCCCGCGGCGCAAACAGACTCGGACATGGACGCAGGGACGGGCACTGACAGGGATGCCGGTGACACCGTCCTGCTCGGCTCTCCCGATCTTCTCTACAACGATCGCCTCGACCAGCGGGGAAACGCCTCGCTCGCCCTGCAACTCCTCGGCTCCCGGCCTCATCTCGTCTGGTACCTCCCCTCGCTCAGTGATGCCTCCGCCGCCCAGGACAGCGGCGACAGCGGCTTCCTCGATCTGATCCCGTCAGGCTGGCTCTGGGGCACTTTCCAGCTCTTCCTCGCCGCGGTGCTCGCCGCCGTCTGGCGTGCCCGCAGACTCGGCCCCCTGGTGGCCGAACGGCTCCCGGTCGCCATCCGGGCCTCCGAGGCCACCGAGGGCCGCGCCCGCCTCTACCGCAGGGCGAATGCCCGGGACCACGCGGCATCGGCCCTGCGCTCGGCGGCCCGTGACCGTCTCGCACCCCTCCTCGGCGTACCGGCCGCCGAGGCACACTCCCCCGCGTCCCTGATCCCGGCCGTCTCCTCCCGGCTCGCGGACACCACCAAGGACCCGCACACCCTGCTCTTCGGCCCGGCCCCGGCCGACGACGCCACTCTCATCCGCCTGGCGGACCAACTCGACGCCCTCGAAAGAGAGGTACGCACCCCATGAGTGCCCCGACCGCACAGAACGCCGGGAACGCCGGGAACGCCGAAAACACTGAGACCGCCGGGAACACTAAGAACACCGCCAGCGCCCGTGCTTCCCTGGAGGCCCTGCGCGCCGAGATCGCGAAGGCGGTGGTCGGCCAGGACCCCGCCGTCACCGGGCTTGTCGTCGCCCTTCTCTGCCGTGGCCATGTCCTCCTCGAAGGAGTCCCCGGCGTCGCGAAGACTCTTCTGGTACGGGCCCTCGCCGCTTCCCTGGAACTCGACACCAAGCGCATCCAGTTCACCCCGGATCTGATGCCGAGCGACATCACCGGATCCCTGGTCTATGACGCCAGAACCGCTGAGTTCTCCTTTCAGCCCGGCCCGGTCTTCACCCATCTGCTGCTGGCCGATGAGATCAACCGCACGCCGCCCAAGACTCAGGCGTCACTTCTCGAAGCGATGGAGGAGCGACAGGTCACGGTCGACGGCACACCACGTCCGCTGCCCGATCCTTTTCTGGTCGCCGCCACCCAGAACCCCGTCGAGTACGAGGGCACCTATCCGCTCCCCGAGGCCCAGCTCGACCGGTTCCTTCTCAAACTGACGGTGTCGCTGCCGTCACGCGACGACGAGATCCGGGTCCTGACCCGACACGCGGAAGGCTTCAACCCGCGTGATCTGCAGGCCGCGGGGGTGCGGCCCGTCGCCGGGCCGGCGGACCTGCAGGCGGCACGCGAAGCCGTCGCCAAGACATCCGTCTCGCCCGAGATCGCGGGCTATGTCGTCGATATCTGCCGTGCCACTCGTGATTCCCCCTCGCTCTCACTCGGCGTCTCCCCGCGAGGCGCCACTGCCCTGCTCTCCACCGCCCGCGCCTGGGCCTGGCTCACCGGCCGGGACTATGTCATCCCGGACGATGTGAAGGCCCTGGCTCTCCCCACGCTCCGTCATCGTGTCCAACTGCGGCCCGAGGCCGAGATGGAAGGAGTCACCGCCGACTCCGTCATCACCGCGATCCTCGCCAATGTCCCCGTTCCCCGATGAGGCGGTGAACCGTGGCTCTCACCGGACGCACCGCACTTCTCGCGGCCCTCGGCACTCTCCCCGTCGGCATCTACGCCCCCGGCTGGGCGGGGATCCTTGCCGTCAATGCACCGCTCTCCCTAGCAATTCTGTGCGACTACGCCCTGGCCGCACCAGTGCGAACGCTCCGATTCACCCGAAGTGGTGATACGTCTGTTCGACTCGGTGAAAGCGCGGAAGTCCAGCTCACCGTCACCAATCCCTCTGGCCGCAAGCTCCGCGCCCACCTGCGCGACGCCTGGCCGCCCAGTAGCTGGTTCGCCGGAACCGAACAGGCCGCTTCCCGCCACAAGCTGACCGTCCCGGCAGGCGAGCGCCGGCGAGTCACCACGTCCCTCCGTCCCACCCGCCGCGGCGACCGTCGAGCGGAACGCGTCACTGTGCGCTCCTACGGGCCCATGGGCCTGGCGGCCCGCCAGGGCAACCACGACGTCCCGTGGACGGTGCGGGTACTGCCGCCCTTCACCAGCCGCAAGCACCTGCCGTCCAGGCTTGCCCGGTTGCGCGAGCTGGACGGCCGTACCAGCGTGCTGACACGCGGTGAGGGCACCGAGTTCGACAGCCTCCGCGCCTACGTACCCGGAGACGACACCCGGTCCATCGACTGGCGGGCCACTGCCCGCCAGTCGGCCGTAGCCGTACGGACCTGGCGCCCCGAACGTGACCGGCACATCCTCGTCGTCCTCGACACCGGCCGTACGTCGGCCGGCCGGGTCGGAGACGTTCCCCGGCTCGACGCGGCCATGGACGCCACGCTCCTCCTCACCGCGCTCGCCTCACGAGCCGGCGACCGGGTGGACCTCCTCGCCTACGACCGCCGTATACGCGCCCGGGTTCTGGGCCGTTCCGCGGGAGATGTTCTGCCGACGATGGTCAACGCGCTCGCCCCGCTCGAACCGGAGCTGGTCGAGACGGATGCTCGCGGCCTCACCGCCGCCACGCTGAGGAACGCCTCACGCAGATCGCTGGTCGTGTTGATCACCAGCCTCGACGCGGCCCCTGTCGAGGAAGGGCTGCTTCCTGTGCTCTCTCAGCTCACGAAACGGCACACGGTCCTCGTCGCCTCCGTCGCCGATCCGCATATCGAAAGCATGGGTGAGCGGCGCGGCACAGTGGACGCGGTCTACGAAGCCGCCGCCGGCACGCAGACACAGGTACAGCGTCGGCGCACCGCGGAACAATTGCGGAGACACGGCGTCACCGTGGTGGATGCCACCCCGGAGAAACTGGCTCCGGCTCTCGCGGATGCGTATCTCGCGCTGAAAGCGGCGGGACGTCTCTGATACCCGACGACACGGCCCTCCGGTACAAGACGGAGGGCCGATGAAAATCGGCCGGCTGGCGCATCGCATTCAGAACAGGCCGTGAACGCAGAAATGCCCCGCACCATAACGGTGCGGGGCATCCCCACAATAATTGTTCGGCGGCGTCCTACTCTCCCACAGGGTCCCCCCTGCAGTACCATCGGCGCTGTGAGGCTTAGCTTCCGGGTTCGGAATGTAACCGGGCGTTTCCCTCACGCCATGACCACCGAAACACTATGAACATATGAAACAGACCGGATAACACACGGCTGTTCATTGCTTCAGAACTAACACAGTGGACGCGAGCAACTGAGGACAAGCCCTCGGCCTATTAGTACCGGTCAACTCCACCAGTCACCTGGCTTCCATATCCGGCCTATCAACC